>CAYNEZ010000219.1:0-4752 GCA_964396365.1 uncultured Sangeribacter sp.
ATGTCCCGGCTGATTCATGGACATTCTCTTGGGATGTGGATGAAGAGTTTGAGGCATCGATACAGGAAGAGGCAGAAGAAGATGCTGAAACAACAGAAAAGACTGATAAGACAATAGTAAATATCAAGGCTTTGAAGAGTCTTGATGATTCCGAGGAGGCAAGAGTTGGCGTGCTGACAGTCACTGTGACTCCAAAACTCAAATTTGTGATCAATGTAATCCAGAAGCGATTGGACTCCGGCACTCAAGAGGGAATCCATGATCCATGGAAAGACAATTATCTATACTGGATACTTTGAACAACTGGTCAAGAAAAAAATTAAATATCATGTATATATTCAAATCAATAACAAGAACAGTCAGGATGCTCGCTTTGGCAGCTGCAGCAGTGGGCATAACCTCATGCGCCGAAGATATATCATATAGGCCAGCAGGAGGAATAGACACGACTGATGGAGAAATCAGTGTGCTTTATGAGGTGGAGGGAGACATTCCTTTGACTCGTGGCATTGCTGCTACCGAACATGAGATGGAACTGAAGGATGTCTATATCCTTTACTTTGACAACGACAGCGATCCTGATAAATTCGGGAAATTCGCTGGATACACAAGGACCACAGCAAGCAATCCTTCCACTCTTCGGTTTGACACACCGGATGGAATATTGGATGATCACGACTATCGCCTTCTTGTAGTTGGCAATGCAGATGCATATACAGAGAAAGGAATCGACAAACTCGCAAGCAGACTTGACGCGATGTTGACGTCATCTGACAAGACATATGATATCACTGAGGTGCACAAGGACCTCCTCGCCTATTCAGAAGATGAGGTTACTTCTGGCAATCCCGGTGTGCTCCCAATGTGCGGACGCTTTGTAAGCCAGACTAACGACCAGGAAATTATTTTCCGCATCAGCCGCTCACCTGAGGGAGTGACTATTCCCGATAACTGTATCTTCAGGTTTCAGAGGGCAATATGCAGAATCGACATTCATAATCTTGTCGGAGATGTGCTTGACATCAAATATGTCAGACTTGTGAACACACGCGATCATGGGGCTTATTTCTATGATGGGCTTAATCAAGGCAATTTTCATGAAGTTAAGTTCACAACCGACGGTGTGAACCCCGCCTATATAGAGATGCCGGAAGCTGCCCAATTAGAGAATGGCACTACAAGCAAGCTTCAACGTCTTGAGGCAGAGATGTATTGTTTTCCGAATACAAGAAACACTTGTCTGCCAAATGACTCAGAAACAACTGCGGTGTTGATAGCTGGCTACTACATTGAGCCGGACTCACATGTGAAGGATTCAGAACTGACCTACTACCGATTCAATCTCAGCAATGCCGGAGATGCCCAGTCATTACAGAGAAATTATTGCTATCGCGCTAAAATCAAAGGAGTCAGACAAAGAGGCTATGACACTGAAGAAAAAGCATACAACGCAACAAGTCCTATTTTCACATATGACATTTCAGAGGAATGGGATACAGATGACGACAACGTTGTGACAGATGAATATGGCAATTTCCTTGTAGTCAGCAAGAGTCTCCTGACTTTTACTGGAGACCAGTGTGGTGCTGATGTTGTGAAATTGACTGTGAATGTTAGCGATAATATGAGTTGGAGATTGGAGATGAAAGATGAAGAGACCAAGAAATGGTTTCAAGCTGAGCCTATCAAGGGAGCAGAAAGCGAGACCATTAAAGCTTTCACCTGCGGCCCAAGAGAAGAAAATCATACCAATTATTATCGTGAGGGCATCTTGACCATTGTTGCCACTAACACTAAGACTGGAAGCGAGCTTCGCAAGGACGTACGTCTTGTGCAGCTCACTACGAGTGGAGACGTGAAATGTCTTGTGGTCAATGATTATATGTCAGATTTTGTGCAAGAAGTGTCAAAGTATGGGCAAACTATCAGTTATAAGGTAATAACCGGAAATCAACATAATAAATGGACAGCAACATTAATATCTTCTGAAAATCTCGATGCAGATAGAATAATATACAATTTCGGTGGTACGAACGGCAACTTGTTTACTATAACATTCCCCGCCAACATTAAAGAGAAAGGTAAATTTGTTATAAAATTTGATTTTATATGTGATGATGATGACTACAATAATCTTGAAGAAAATGAAAAAATAAAACCGATTGTTGTGACTTTCAATCAAGAGAAATGTGAATTGCCTATGAGTATAGAAGGATGGCCTCAAGACGGTATTCTCACATTTAATTGTTTCGATACCAGAACTGGATATGAATATGCAAACTGTGTGACGAAATCGAAAAGATTTACAGTTCACCTATACAATGAAATAGACCATTATGTGGAAGTCACCTCAACTTTTGACCAATGGCGTGACTTAACACTTAGTGAAACAGAAATTGCCCCTGGATATCTCACAGATATTAGATCTATTCATCCCGGTTTAACAATAAATATTGATAGCCGCATAGAACAGGCTGGTGAAGATTATAAAAATACTCTAAATTTGAAAAACTCTACTAGAAATTCCTTCTACATAAATGCCTTCCGTATGGGTCCTGGTGATGAGCCAATCGAAGGACAAATAACTGTTCATGTAAAAGATAGAGAAACAAATGAAGACGTTCCTAATGGTCAACTCACTTTGACGGTTAAACTTGAGGTGCCTAAGGATGAATATATGATAAATGATGTAATGATAAAACATGAACTCTATTCTGAGAACTCCCCAAGCGAGGATAATGGATGGATTTATATTATGGATAGAAATCTTGGATGCGACGCAAGAATGACCGAAGAGGATGGCATTGTTAGAAAAAACGAGGCTATGTGGTGCTTTTATGATGGTCCAAATTATGCAGGAGAAGATGAAAGAGCATGGATTATCACAAACACTACTAATTCCAATATGAAGGAAAACCCAACAAAGTGGCTTGGCAACCTCGATTTTCCCATAAACATTTCGCACAGATATGAACCCACAACAACTCATTATAGCACTTGGAAAAGTATTCTTAAGAATCAATACAAGCATTTAGGCCGAATGTATGAAGATGCAGATAGTTATCCTTGGCAACTCATGACCAGTTACACTGTTCCTTCAATAAGAAAAAATACTGCAATATCCAAAGGAAGGCACTTTATACTTGCCGATGAAGAAGTCTGCCCAATCAAAAATGGGAAAAAGGTTAGAGTCGCATGTTGGCTTCCAAGTGGTTGTCGTATTGGCTATGCGTTTGTTACAGTACCTGGCACTCAATTTGCTAAAAAAGTATTGCTTTGTAGCAATCGAGGAAATATGACACATGCGGACTTTTGGCCTAATAACGTAGGATATTATGATGGAGGGGATGCATACTATTCTATTGGTCGCCTTATTAGACTTATGTATATGGTAGGTTACGTTAAAGATTCTAGAGGTAATGCTATTTCAGCTGAATATACATTATCTAAAGACCGTGAAAAGGAGGAACTTGAATATTATAAGGAACATATATTAAAATGTTACGAACAGTAAGAGGTTCGAAAATAATAATTTAACAAGCTACGAACATTTTTAAGTCCTAATCCGCAAAGATAATTATAGTTATGAAGGCTCCGACTCAGTGATGAGTCGGAGCCTTAGGTTTTGCATATGACATAATGAGAAAAGGATGCTCCGCATCCTTTCCACATTGTTCGGAGCCCTGGAAAGACCGCCGTTCCCTAACCTTAATTTAATTCTTTAGCAAGGATATTTCCGCAATAGAGAGACCTGTAAAGGAAGAGATCACTTCATCAGAAAATTCGCTGGCAAGCATCTTCCTTGCAATATCCCTTTTTTCTTCTGCCCTGCCTTCTGCCCTGCCTTCTGCCCTTTCTGTCTCGGCGATGGCATAACTATCCCGGTATGCCTTCAAGGAGGCCTTGTAGGCTTCCTTGTCCTTGTCATTTAAAGCAGCATATCTCGCCACCTTACCAAGTCTCCGGAAAACCGGATCTTTCATAAATGTCTGAGGTATTGTTTCCATCTTCTCCATATGTTTTAGTAAGTAAAGCCATCTCTCAAGTGTCGTCTTGCATTCCTCAGCATCCTTGTCCATCATCGGAATCTTCAGGAAAGTCATTCCCATCTTGTCAGAGAACACCTTTTTCGTCTGCATATTATATAAACACACGTCCTCCCTTAGATGTTGCTCCTTTTCGTCCTTCCATTCGAAATTCATAAGAAATACACCGTACACAGGAGTAAGCTTGTAGTCCCATCCTTCACCTTTCTCTCCTTGGGCATAGATGTCGGCAGCCAGATAATACACAGCCCTGTCATCAAAATGTGTCTGGTAACGGTTTTGCATCTCTACGATTATCTTGCTTTCGTCTTTCAACTCGCAATGAAGGTCATATATAAGTGCCCGATCATCTTTCGACTCTCCTTTCTTCTCCTTATCTATGAACTTAACACTAGTTATTGGTGAATCGCCTCCTATGACTGCATTCAGGAATGACAAAATAAATTCCTTGTCGGCATATCTGCCAAAAATGAACTTGAAACCAAAATCGGTCAGAGGATTTATGTAGGTTGAGATCGTTTCGTTCATGGCATCATGATTGTTTTTTTATCTTTTATGCAAAAGTAATGATAAATATAGATATTCGCAAATTATTAATGCTTTTTTTATTATTTAATCTATATTTACATTCGCCCATTCGCGTTTTGTCTAGGTCGCGTACGCACGGATGCGGAGCATCCTTTCCACATTATTCGACGGGCAAGGA
>CAYNEZ010000220.1:0-4728 GCA_964396365.1 uncultured Sangeribacter sp.
TCACAAGCCTTTTGGAAAGACAGCTGTTCCCAGACACCTATGCCGGCATACCGGAAGCGATCCTTAAACACGCATCCGAATATGGCAAAACAGTCCATCAGGCAATCGAGGACTTTGACATGGACTGGGAAAACGACGGTACTCAAGAGGTGCAGGATTACATAACCCTCTGCTCTGAAAATTCCTTGGTGCATGAGGAATCTGAATATCTCATAACCGACAATGAGAACTATGCCTCAATGATTGACAAAGTGTATCGTGTTGATGACACCACTTTTGACATCGGGGACATCAAGACCTACGGCCAAATGACACCTGAGAAGAAGGAAAAAGCACGGTGGCAGTTATCGATATATGCCTTTCTATTCGAGCTTCAGAATAAGAAGGCAAAGGTCCGCAATCTCTTTATCCTGCATATCAGGAATAAAGCCAAGAAAGACGGAGACTTCGACCATATATCCGCTTATATCCCGGTGCAGCGTATTCCATCCGAGATAGTGAAGGAACTGCTACTGGCTGACTCTTTGGGTCAACAATTTCAGAATCCATTTGCAATCCCAAATGACATTGCGTCTCAGGAATCTGTCATACGGAAACTCATACAGGTCAAGCAGGATGCAGAAACCCGACTAAACAGCATCAAGGCACGGATCCTCACAATGATGGAGGCACAGGACATCAAGTCCTGGTGTACCGAGACGATGAGAATCACAAGAAAATCACCCACCACCCGAAGCTCCTTCTCTTTGGCAGACTTCAAGGAGGCTCATTCCGAAATTGACATCGAGCCTTTCATGAGAGTAAGCCAAGTGGCAGGGAGCTTGCAAATATCCATCTGAATATGATAGACACAACCAGCCGGGAGTACAAAACAGCTATGAACTTGGAGGATGCAATCAATGATTTTGGTTGGAATCCTAAACAGTTTGCATTAGCCTGTACCACATTTCATCGAACCCTTCAGCAGACCCTTTTCAGAACCATTGTAGAAATCCTGAAAGTATATGCTGATGAGAACCGGGGAACAGACCCACGAAACGCAGCGAGCAAGGAAGGATCCCAGCGACTATTGGAAGTCCTGAATGACATCCATGCTCCATTCATCTGAATGCTTGGAATATAGCATGACTCTCAATTTCAAGGGAGGCAAGTAATCACAAAACGGTTGCTTGCCTCCCTTTTTCATTTTTGTCAAATCTCAAATTTTTCAGGAAATGTTACTTTTCAATATATCTGATTATGATGATTTCAAGTCACTTTTCGGACTTGAAGTTCATGGAAACGGAGCAAAGAGCCGGAAGAATAAGATTCTGCTCCAACACATTAAGAATCCCTCCCTTATAAAATGGTGCAGGGAACACAACGACTGGACATTGCTTCATATCCGGAGCATGGCCGAACTGAAACAGATGGTGCTTTGCTACATCCGTGAAAATGGTAAAACGGACACCAATCTCCCCCACAAGGTTGTCCTTATTGGCAATACCTATTGGAGCAACCAATATCAGACCGACCATTTGGAAGGGCTATGTGAGGACTTCGACAAAAAAGCTGTCCGGTATGTCAACACCAAGACAAAGCGAGTGTATAAGATGAAAGCTGGGAAATTCTTCTCGGCTATTATCAAGGAAACCGAGTTAGGTAAAATTCTATCCGAGCAGGTAGTGAACTGGCTGTCGGAGGAATTTACTCAGGATTGGCAGACCTATACTTACGGGCAAACTCCGGAGGTGGAACTTCATATTGATGACAACTTCAAACTCATCTATGACTACGATGCTTGCAAGGACTTCAATGGATGCAGCTGTATGGTTGACAAGGACAGACATTCATTTTACCGTAACTCAGTCGATGCAAAAGCAGCGTACCTTCTGGACATGGACGGATATGTATTGGCCAGAGCCATCCTCTTCACTGATGTAAAGGACCAACATGGCAAGAAATGGAGACTTCTGGAAAGACAATATTCAAGAGACAGCAACGAGGTTCTAAAACGGTTACTTGTAGATCTTCTCATAAAGGGAGGTCATATCGACGGTTATAAGCAGATCGGGGCCGGTTGCAGTGAAAGCAGGGCATTCGTAGCCAATGACGGCACTTCATTAGCCAATCTAAAGTTCTCCATCAAATGTGAGCTTAGTACAAGCGATGTTCTGTCATACCAGGATTCTTTCAAGTATTACGACTATGACAACAATATAGCATACAACCACTACGATGCACCCCATGATTATTGTCTCGACACCACAGAATATAACCTGGACGGTGATTATGACGAAGACGACAACGATGATAACGGTCAATGGGACGATTACCATGATTATTCCTGTAACGAGACCACTCTTTGCTATTATCATGGAAGCGAATTGTATGTAGACGTTGACAATCTGGAAGATTTTATCTGGATCGAGAGTGAGAGTGAATATCATCACAAGGATGACTGCACACAATGCGAATCTTGTGGCAAATGGGTCTTGAAATCCGAGGCAACATACAATTCATACGCCGAGGGATATTTCTGCAATGAAAAATGTGAGCGTGATTATATCGTCGAGAACTCCTATTACAGTGACTACGATGATGACTACTATCACAATCTTGATGATATCACAAAAATCAACATGTGGAATGATGAAGAGCAGACCTACAAGGTCATTACCATCAGCAAGCGGTCACTACAATATCTAATCAACAGCCGAAAAGCCTTTGGGGTAAGCGACACTTGGTTCATAATGGCAGAATCGGCATAAATACAAAAAAATACACAATGAAGACAACATTAAACTGGGGCTTGTTGAAGAAGCTGTATGCTATTCACAGCCCTTCAAGCAAGGAAGGCAACATGATTGCTTTCCTTACCTCTTATCTCAATACTATTCCTGGAGTAATATTAACCAATGATGACTATGGCAACCTTTATGCCCAGAAAGGAGATTCTAAGACTTATCCTTGCATAGTCAGCCATCTGGATCAGGTTCAAAAAATCCACTCAAAGGACTTCAAGGCTATCGAGACGAAGCATATCATTTTCGGCTACTCCCCATCAAATCATTCCTTCGAAGGGGTTGGAGCCGACGACAAGAACGGAATCCTTATATGTCTGGAGGCACTCAAAAAGTACGACTGCATGAAATGTGCTTTTTTCAGAGAAGAAGAAATCGGCTGTAGGGGAAGCCTATCTTGTGATATGGAGTTTTTCAACGATTGCCGTTTTGTAATCCAATGCGACAGAAGAGGAAACTCGGATCTGATCACCACTATCGGAGGCACTGACCTTTGCAGTAACGAATTTATTAAGGCCATAAATCCAGAGGAATGGGGATATAAAGAGACCCAAGGCATGATGACTGACGTGGAAACTCTTAAAGAAAATGAACTTGCAGTTTCAGCCATCAACATAAGCTGCGGATATTTCAATCCCCATACCGACGAAGAGATTACGGTTAAACGTGATTTGGAGAAATGCTGGAAATTGGTGCAACACATCATAGAGGATTGCACTGACACTTATCCGCATGAGTTTGGAGAAAATGATGGCTACCGTGGATTTTTCGGATGGTACCTGGAGGACGAGATTTTTTCAATACTCCAGGGCGATCCTACCCTCACACCGGCAGACCTCTATGATATGTATCAGACTAACTATCCAATGCTTTCACTGGAAGATTTTGAACGCATAGTAGAGGATTACAAGTATTATTATACTTGCGAAGATGATGAAGAATTCGAACTTATAAATGACAAAACCGATGGCAAAAAGAAAATCAACAAGCAAGAAGAGTACGACTTCTAAACTGAGGATCGTACACTACGGGCCATCCATCTTTGAAGTGGCTCACCATGTCCATCACACAATCGAAAGATACTGTGAGTACTGCGGACGACCCATGTCTCCCAGTGATGTAAACGATTATGGCAGTCTTTGCGAAGATTGCTATATGAAAGAGTATTATTAACCCTAAAATCCCAGAAAACAATGGATATAAACAATGTCATCTTTTCACGGACAGCACCAAAAAAGAAGGTGGAAATTGTAGAAAATCTTACTCCAAAAGAACTGCTCTCCGTAAGTACCGATACCATCAAGCGAATGGTAAAGGAAACCGGCTCAAATTACGATAAGAGTCGAAACAAGAAATTACGCCTATCATCCGAGCTGAGAACTGGAAACAACTGGAACTCTGACTTTGAGGGCATAAGCGTTATTAAGAACCGTCTGTATGTGGATCTTTATCTGCAATACTCAAATACGGACACAAATACCAACGAGACCTATGAGAAATTCTTCTGCAAGGGGGAATACAGAGGTAGTGTTGTTCGTGGCGATGAATACGGAAACGACCGCCATTACTACTTCTCCTATAATGAAAGCGACAAGGCTCGTTGCATGAGACGCTTGCTTCTCCAGTATCTAACCATAAAATATAAGGACAAGCTATGACAGAGAACGCAACAACAGAAATGGCTCGCTATATCTGGAAAATAATTCTCAGTAGTGGAGCTATAGCTATGAGTTGGGGCATTGATCCTGACTCCCTCAGACAAATTCCGAATGGACTCAAATTCCATGTTCAGGGAATGAAGTTGAAAGGATATGTCGAAATCGTGTATGACGAAGGGAGCGACTATTTTAATGTAAGTTTTGTGAAAGATGAAAATCCCACAGAACGCACAACTATTGAAGATGTCGCTTTTGACGAACTTACGAAAATCATAGATGGGCAGGTA
>CAYNEZ010000221.1:0-4728 GCA_964396365.1 uncultured Sangeribacter sp.
ATTTACACATAATTTTTGAAAAAACATAATTTTTTTCAAGTAAAAAAATGTGTTATATAACATAAAATCCAATAATCTTGCTTAAATCAATGAATTATAAATGCTCCAATCAGATGATAGCAAGGTCGGATGCACGGAGCCAACCCTCAATGTCAGAGTTGAGGCGAACCTTATACCATGTGGGTTGTCCCTGCACGTCGGTTTCTTCAGCAATAATGTCGAAGCGAGTGCCCTGACAGAGTTGATTGCTGGCCGGCTTTGCATCTGAGGATGGTTCGATAAGAAGCTCTGTCTTATATGCCATAAGCACCGCCTTATCGTGAGAATCATAATATGAGGCACTCATAAATGCAAAAATGACAAACAGCACGCAAACAAAGAACATCAGGATGCCTCCAAAAAAACCGGCTTTGCGCAATCTCACGTCACTACAAAACAGATATACGGCTGCTGATCCTAATACAAGAATAAACAAAACAGCTGCAAGGACAGCCCAAATATTGGGAGCGACCTCAGCACATATAATCCGATTGACAGACTGAAAAAAGGTCTCATGATCAGGCACGACACTTATCTTCTTTCCGCGAAGTTCAGCACGGTTGGAGTCTTCAACCTTAGATGCAAAGTAGTTGAGATTATTCTTGATTTCCTTATTGGAAGGGTCAAGACGATTGGCACGTGAATAATAAAGAATCGCATTGCCATAATCGCCTGCCTGTGCATATGAATTTGCCAAATTGAAAAGGAGTTCAGGGGAGTCTCCATCAACTTGGGCAATTGCCAGAAACGCTTCGGCAGCTTGCTTGAATTCACCTTTCTCATAGAGTGAGACAGCCAAATCTGCAGATGGCATATTGTCGGCAGATGCAGATAAAGAGAAGAGAGAGATAAAGAGGAGAAGTATGATAGATTTCAGAGACATATCAAGAATGGATGTTTGAGTTTTGGGAGATGATTATTACTCGCGGTTACGCCCTCAGGGCATGCTTGCCACTATGCCTGATTCTGAGAAGTGGTGTTCAGTTTTGAGTCCTCAAGATTGTTTATGACATCAGTGCCTCGGTCGTAGACGTTCTTGAGTTCGTCTTCGCCAGAAACAGGTGCATATTTAGCAAACTCACAGTCGTCGAGCACTCTGACCAACTGATCGACCACATCTTCTGAAGCTCCAGCTTCCAATAGACTTTGGGCAACATTCTGACGATTCAGTTCAGATGTCGGAATGTTAAGCTTAGCGCTCACATAGCCCCACAGAGCCACAAGCATCTCATCGTAGAAGCGTTCCCGATCGCCGGCCTTCATACAAGCTGCAGCTTTCTTGAGGCGTTTGGCTGCAACTTTGCCAGCCTTACGCATACGGGTGCCGACAACATCTTCTGCGCTCTTCAAATGGCGACGGTAGACTACCATAATGATAATCAAAGCTATTGCAGGAACAATGAAGAAAAGCCAGTATCCGAAAGAATACACATATGCTACACGATTCTTATGAAGATCGCCCACAGACATTAATTTATCATCAAATTTAAGTCTATTTTTTGTCTGAGACTTTTCAGACAGGGCGCCTTTATCGACATCAACAGTGTAACCCTTAGCCACAGACTTCTCATATCTTCCTGTAGCCGGATCAAAATATACCAAAGAAACCTCCGGAATCTGATATTCTCCCAGTTCAAGAGGAGTAAATGAGTAGTCGAACTTGACACTACCAGAAACATTCATGCCCTTGGCGGCAGCATTGATGTCAGTCGTAGGAGAGAAGACTTCAAGCTGCTTCGGATATAGGTTGTTGAGATCAGGAAGCTTTATATATTTCAGATTACCACTACCCTTTACTTCATAAACGATGGAAGCAGGCTGATTGGTCTTCAAGGAAGCTACAGGAAGAGAGGAAGTGATCGAGAATTGACCCACACCACTGGAGAAATCGGCAGGCTGAGGCGAAGGAAGAGCCTTCACATCAATCACAAGATCGTTAGGAGTCACATTAAGCTGAATGGGACGGCGTACCGTAAGCATACGGAAATAAGGATCATCATAATATTCCTGCTCATCAGTGCTGACAGTATAGGTATTACCCTTTATAGTGAGTTTGCCAGTCATCTGCGGGAAAATGATATACCTTGCGATAATAGCTGTAGCATATTCCTGCCCATTAAATGTTTCATAGTGTAAAGAAGTAGATGTTTCGTCTGACTCTTCCACTACAAAGCCATCAAATTTAGGAGCTTCCGTAGCCCCGATAAACTTAATCGGCGCATAGGAAGAATAAAGCTTCACCGTATATACAAGAGCTTCCTGCTCATAGGCCGAAGATTTTGAAACGGAAGCTTTCAAAAATAACTTTTCATTACCTTTGCCTATAAACTTAGGTCCCTGATTCTGATCATCCGGGTCTTGAGAATATGCACCTTGATTAGAAGACTGCTGACGAGGCTGATTTTGCTGCTGCCGTTGCTTATATTTAGTAAGGCTTCCGGTGCCAGCCTTTACAATCTTATATGAAGCCTTGTTGCTGCTCACTCCATCCACAGAAAAAGGACCGATTGAGAAGGAACCTTCCTTAGAAGCAGCGCAAGTGGCCACATAAGTGCGGGAGCTGGAACGAGTGACTTTTCCATTGACACTTGTCATTGATGAAGATTGGCTGCTGAGTGTGAAATATTTCACGACAGCACCAGGGACATCGGGTGCTGAGGGATCACCATCGATATTGTCAAGCTTCATATAGACATAAAACTGCTCCCCCACCTCAATATCGTCGCCACCCGTCTGGGTAGAGACAGACAACTGAAACTTACCGGAAGCGCCTGCAGCCAAAGAGACTGCAAGCAAGCACAGGCTAAATATGTATCTTCTAAATCGGGTCATATTATCAAAGTTTATATAGATGAGAGAATGAGTGACTACCAGCGTTTGGTGTTTTTACCACGTCCGGCGGCTTCTTGCCCGTTGTTGGATTTATTGACACGAGCACGCGTTTGATTCTCCTTATTCTCCATAGCCTTCAGGATCTGCTCAGCAGACTGAGGATTGATCTCCGGTTGCTGCTGTTGCTGCTGATCTTGATTCTGCTGCTGATTCTGATCTTGATCCTTGTTTTGGTCTTGGTTTTGATCTTGATTTTGGTCTTTGTTCTGATCCTGATCTTTATTTTGATCTTGATCCTTATCCTTGTCTTGATCTTGATTCTTATCTTGATCCTGATTCTGAAGTTTCTTTTGAGCTATGCGAAGATTACGCCGTGTCTTCTCGTCGTCAGGACGGATACGGAGCGATTGCTTATACATCTGCACTGCCTGAGCATAATCTTCAGAATTAAAAGCAATGTTGCCGAGATTGAAAATAGCATCTGCAACAAGATCCGGTTTATCCTTCATGGCTTGAGCGACAACCTGCATAGCTTCAGCACCTGCCTTCACAAGCTGCTGCCTCAAAGAATCAGACTGGGCAGCGTTGGCCCTTCTGATATATGTAAGGCCAAGATTATAGAGAGCTTCCTTCGATTCAGGTTCGAGCTTCAACGCCTGCTGATATTTTTCTCCAGCTTCGAGGAAATGACCATCCCGAAAGAGTTCATTGCCCTGAGTGACGAGCCTACGTTCCTTACGATTGGTAGTGGCAGAGGCATCAAAAGCACAAGCTGCAGTGACAAAAATCAGCACAATGACGGCAGTCTCCTTTTTGAAGAAAGTGATCTTGTCGAGCCATCTGATCTTACGATCAAGAATGAAGATATCGATGACAAGGAGAATCAGGGCTATCCATGCAAATATCGAGAAGAGCTCATCGTGAACGGCATATGCATTAGTCTCGAGAGCAGATTTCTTCACAGTATCCATCTGCTTTTCCAATTCGTTAAGCGCATCAGGATTCGAGGCATTCACATATATACCATCACCGGCACCAGCAATCTTTGCAGCAAGATTCTCATCAAGAGCAGTCTCAACCGGCATACCGGTCTCGGGGTTGATCATCGGGCCCGAAGGGGTAGGAATGCGCACAGGGGATGGAGAACCGACTCCAACGACATTCAACTGGATATGATTTTTCTTAGCCTGACGAGCAGCCTCAATAGCCCCAGCCTCATCATCGAGTTCTTCGGCATCGGTGATAAGCACGATAGACTTACCTATATTTTCATCAGGACTGAAAGACTTCACAGCCCTATCGATAGCGGCACCAATGTTTGTGCCTTGGTTGTCATATTGAGAAGGGTCGATGGAATTGAGGAATAGTTTAGCTGAAACATAATCACTCGTCACAGGGATCAAAGTATATGCATCCTCCGCATATACAATCAGGCCTACCCTATCATTATCAAGACGATTTATCAACTTCTCAAGCACGAGCTTGGCTGCCCGCATTCTTGATGTGCCTGAATTATCGGCAGTGGAAGATGCGAGCATTGAATTAGACACATCGACTGCAATCACCACTTCAATACCCTCCTTTTCAGACTTTGATGAATGCACACCGCCCCAAGGGCGGCAAAGAGCCAATGCCAAAAAAGCCAGTGCAGAAACTTCAAGGGCAAGCTTCAACGGGGGCTTATATTTAGACACCTCGGGCATGAGATCCTTTAGGGAATCAATATGCCCGAACTTAGCAAGATTCTTTTTCCTCGCATAGCGAGCGAGCAAATAGAGCACTACCACAACAGGCACTGCCAACAAAAGAACGAGTAAAGCTGGATATGCGAACGTAAACATTACGGTATTCTTCTAA
>CAYNEZ010000222.1:0-4662 GCA_964396365.1 uncultured Sangeribacter sp.
AGACCACTTTCACGAAATACTACTCGATAGAACGAAAGCTAAAAGTCAATCATAATTATCTGCGCTGGCCTCTGCCTCCTTGACGGGGTTGCATAGGCTTTGCATCTTCGGTCAGATTGAGTTCTGAGCCATTGGAAAGTTCTACTTCATAGCCACCACGTTTACGGGAAATCTCCTCAATGGTCTGTCCTTTTGAAGTTTGTGGCCACATACTTGGCAATTGCTGCGGGGATTATCGCTGAGGGAACAGAAGTGCCGCGGGCTGCTTTGACTTCTTTCCAATTACCGTCAGAGGTAAAATCGACCTCCGCACCGCTTGTGAAATCGACCTCGTATTCCATGCCTCTGCGACCGTTGTCTTTTTCAACCTTTTTCACCTGATCTTTTGAAAAGTATTTGGTAATGAAAGTTTGAGCTGCTTCCGGCAACTCACTCCGGTTGATTGGTGTACCGGCAAGCATTGTCGCCGATACTGATGCTGCGACTATAGCGAGCATCAAAGATAAAATTTTTTTCATTTGATGTTATTTAGTTTGAATTATGTTGTTCAGGTTATTAAATGCCGTGATATATTTTCTCCCCACTGGAATTGGATGTGGAAAATTATGGAGATAGACAGTCCTGTTTGAGTATTTTTCAATGTACGGGATTGATATTATAAAAGACCGATGTATCCTCACAAAGCAATCTTCCGGAAGCATTGCCTCTATTTCTTTCATCGTTATCTGCGGTACAACGGTCGGCAATCCCTTACGATAAATTTTTACATAGTTATCCATTGCCTCCACCAAAATGACATCTTTCAGATTTATAACCACATTTTTATGTTCCGCTTTAAGTGTGATTATACCGGCTGACATTTCCGTATTGGTCGCTTGAAGATACTTCTTTGCTTTCGCCATAGCCTTTTCAAAACGGGGATAGAATATTGGCTTGTGAAGAAAATCCACTGCATCGACATTGAACCCGTCAAGAGCATAGTTGGCGTATGCGGTAGTAAAAATCAGGCATGTACCTTCCGGTAGATCCTTTGCCATTGCCACTCCATTGTGGGAATTCATTTCAATATCAAGAAAAACTATATCAGGCTTGGTCGTGCGGATATATTCCATGCCGGCTATGGGAGAGGTAAAACTATTGAGCTCAACCCCACCATATCTATTGCAATATTCCTGAATGATGCTCAGAGCAATAGGCTCGTCATCTATTGCGACACACTTAATCATACTGACAAATCCATACAGAGTTTTACACGATAGAATTTCCCATCGCTGTTGTTATCCATAACATGCTTTCCGGGATAGAGAAGTTCAAGCCGCTTGCGGCAGTTCTCTATTCCCATGTGCTCACCGATACGTTTCACGGGGAATATCCTGTTTACTGTCGAGAATATCAAATTACCACTGCGTTCGGTAAGCATTATAGAAATTTCGCTTTGTTCGACAGGGGATATTCCGTGTTTGAAACAGTTTTCCACAAAAGTCACCAATAGCATAGGGGGTATATGCAGACTTTCATTCTCAATGTCTATATCCATCTTGACAGAAGTCATCTCATTGAGGCGCAAAGACTGCAACGCCACATACTGCCTTATGTAATCAACTTCATCTGATATAGCGACAAAATCTCGCATGGATGTTGTATGGATATACCGGAGCATCGAAATATATTTTTCCAATGACTCCAAAGCCTTTTCATCGTGTGTCAGAAACAGACCATATAGGGAGTTCAAAGTATTAAACATGAAGTGAGGCTTGATTTGTGCTTTATATAACTCAATCTCCGCTTTATCACGCTCAGCTTCTACTGCCCTGCGACGCGATTTCTGCAAATTAGCCTGAGTGAGCAATCCTATCGCAAAGCTGAATGCTTCGACAATCATAAAAAGCGACCAAACAGCCTGCCGGTATTGCAAAACTGAAGGGAAAATTCTTACAATACCGATGTCATGTATATTAGGCTCAGGGGTGTATAGGGTAATCCGCGATAGGCAATATGTAACGCCAATCGATAGTACTATCATAATTAATCCTAACCATCGTTTTTTAACTCCATCGAATAATGACGGAACAGTAAAGCATCTGTTTACTACATATAGAATATATAGCCACGCTACAACAGTAATAACATACCATTGAAAAGAATAAAACCATCGCTCCATCGGAAAAATCATTACCATTATCGGTAATATGATCAGACAGAACACGAGGTCAATGTATATGGACACATTCTTCATGTTACAAGTGCGTTAGAATTACAAATGCAAAGTTAATGCTTTTATATCTCATGGAGTAGATGGTTAGCATTCGTTCGCCACCACCTCCGTGCAGTTGGTCATTTTCTAATAAGACTGTTATTCACGGTTAAAGTTTATTGACTTAAATTTGCATCAAAATCCATACGAAACATGACCGTAAAGACATTCATTGACCGCCCTATTCTTGCAGGTGTTATTTCCGTGTTGATAGTGATTCTCGGAGTGCTCGGACTTGTGCAGCTCCCCATTGAGCAATTCCCTGACATTGCACCTCCAACAGTCAGAGTTCAGGCATCATATACCGGAGCTAATGCTGAGACAGTGATGAAAAGTGTGATTGTCCCGCTGGAAGAATCGCTGAATGGAGTGGAGGATATGATGTATATGACATCTACTGCTACGAATACCGGAACGGCCTCAATCTCAATTTATTTTAAGCAGGGTACGGATGCAGATATGGCAGTCGTTAACGTGCAGAACAGGGTTGCCTCTGCTCAAGGACTTCTCCCTGCGGAAGTAACAAAGAGCGGTGTGACTGTGAGAAAACGCCAGAACAGCACCTTGAAGTCGATAACATTATATAGTCCCGATGATACTTACGACTCCAAGTTTCTGACAAACTATATGAAAATCAATATCGAGCCTCAATTGTCACGAATTGCCGGTGTAGGAGAAGTTAATATATTCAGTGCCGAGTATGCAATGAGAATATGGCTTGACCCGGCCAAGATGGCGCAGTACGGATTGGTACCGGCAGATATTGACAAGGTTCTCGCCGAACAAAATATTGAGTCGCCCACCGGAACACTTGGAGCCGAGTCAATGAACACGTTCCAGTATGTACTGAAATACCGAGGCCGTTATGAAGATGCCTCTGAATATGAGAATTTGGTTGTAAGGGCATTGCCAGATGGTAGTGTCCTGCGACTTCGTGATATAGCGACCGTTGAGCTTGGCGCTGTAAATTATGCGATGCTCAGTGAGACCAGCGGCCATCCCGGAGCTAACGCCATGATTGCACAGACAGCCGGATCAAACGCCAATGAGGTAATTGTTGAGATTGACAAGACCCTTGATGAACTCAGGGACAAGCTACCCGACGGAATGATCCTAACCGATATTTCAAGTACAAAAGACTTTTTGGATGCGTCTATCGGCAAAGTTATTGAGACATTGATTATAGCCCTGATATTGGTTGTGCTGGTGGTATATCTGTTCCTTCACGATTTCAGAGCCACTTTGATACCGGCTGTATCCATTATCGTATCTCTTATCGGTACTTTCGCATTTATCTATGCCGTTGGGTTTACACTTAACATGCTGACTTTGTTTGCCATTGTGCTTGTAATCGGTACAGTAGTCGATGACTCCGTTGTGGTGGTTGAGGCTGTTCAGGCCAAATTTGATGGTGGTGAAGATGACCCCTATCAGGCTACTGTATCCGCAATGGGCGGACTGTCAGCGGCATTGATTACCACAACAGTGGTGTTTATGGCGGTGTTTATCCCAGTGTGTTTTATGGGAGGAACGTCAGGCACATTCTATAAGCAATTCGGTTTGACAATGGCTGTTGCTGTTGGAATATCTCTAATAAATGCAATGACACTCTGCCCTGCATTGAGCGCGTTGCTGATGCGCCCGAAGAAGGGTATCTCTGCAAAAACATCGTTTGTTGATCGCTTCAATTATGCTTTTGATAAATCGTTTACTACAGTAATCGGTCAGTATAAGGGAGGGGTGATGTTTCTGATAAAGGATCGCTGGATTGTGATTGCTTTGTTCGCCATTTCTGTCATCGGTCTGGTATGGTTGATGTCAACTACAAAGACCGGACTTGTTCCACAAGAGGATATGGGTACACTAAGTCTGAACATACAGGTCGCTCCCGGTAGCAACCTCGCGGAGACTGAACGTATTATGGACGAAGTAGAGGAGGCAATTAAAGATATTCCTGAAATTTATATCTATTCAAGAGTGACCGGAAAGAATGCCCGCCATGATCAATCCGCATCAGCAGGTTCTTTCAGTGTCAGACTACGCGATTGGAGTGAACGCAAAGGGGACGGACAAGATATTAACTCTGTAATCCGTGAAATATACAAGCGCACTGCGTCTATATCATCAGCCCAAATACGTGTATCCCAATCGCCGATGATTTCCGGTTATGGAACAGGTAGCGGTTTTGAGCTTTATGTGCAGGACCGCTCCGGAACTACGACTGATGAATTGCTTCAGGTTACCCGTACATTTATCGACTCATTAAACGCACGCCCGGAAATATCGCGGGCATATACTACATTTGATACGAAGTATCCTCAGTATATGGTCGAGGTTGATGCCGTGAAGTGTCTTCAGATGAATGTATCTCCGGCAGATGTACTATCTACTTTAGCAGGATATGTGGG
>CAYNEZ010000223.1:0-4616 GCA_964396365.1 uncultured Sangeribacter sp.
CCACGATAATCACCTCTTGGATAAAAGACGAGTTTCATTTACGTCAGTGGAGTGCGGATAGATTTCCACATTATCCATTAACTTCTGATGACATGAACACTTACTATCACGAGTTTATTGAGGGGAAAAACTCGGTGGCTCTAACACTATGTGACGACAATGAAGTCGTTGTATACACTACATTAAGAATCCCGGCGGACAATCCCTCAGAGCAAAGGCTTGGATTTGTAATTGGTGATGACTCAAAGCGTGGACAAGGGCTCGGCAAAACTCTTGTCAATATGGCGGTTGATTACGCATTTCGAGAACTTGAAGTATCAAAAGTATCGCTTGGAGTATTTGAAAACAATACATCTGCTATCCACTGCTATGAGTCAGCAGGCTTTCATCGTGTAGTAATGCCAAATCTGGAGAGCTATGAGTGTCTTGGCGAGACATGGAAGTGCATTGAGATGGAACGGGATTTTTCCATAAACATCCAAAGGATTGGAGACTACTGAAGATTAAATGTCGAAGTTATTCCTATGTCTTCGATGAAGTATTCATCATGACTTATTACAAGTATTGTTCCTTGATACGAACGCAAGGTTTGTGCCAATATCTCCATATTTGAAATGTCTATGTTGTTGGTCGGTTCATCAACTATTATCATATCAGGCACCGCATCACGAACCATCAATGAGCAGATGGCAAGTCGCATTTTCTCACCTCCACTTAAAGCTGAGCATTTCTTATCCCAAGTATGTTTTGAGAAAAGAAACCTGTGGAGTCTGATTTTCAGTTCTGATTCCGACATAGTGGATGTTTGTGATGCCAGTTGCTCAAATACAGACAGGTTGCCGTCAATAAGACTATATTCCTGATCCAGATAGGCATAACTAAGATTATCAGCCATCGTCACAGTTCCTTTTGAAGGGGGAATTTCCCCAGCAATCAGTCTAAGAAGAGTGGTCTTTCCTTGACCATTCCTTCCTGTGACTCTGATGCGATCTCCACTGCATATGGTGAGATTCAGGTCATCATGCCATAATGGATTATAACTTGGATAATGGAAATTTACCGACTTGAGCTCCACAAGATTTTTCCCTACATGAAGATTGGGTGATGAAAAGTCAATCTTTATTTGCGATTCATCAGGCACAAGGCTTCTTAATTCGTCCAAATCGCGAGTTATAGATTGAAGTTTTTCATTCTGAACCTTATTGAGATTAGCCAACGTGTTCTCAGACTTATTTTTTAGATTCCCCTTTGCTATACGGGGAAGCCCTTTCGAATCACTGAGTTTTGCGCCTCGAGAGGCATGTTTTTGCTGACGTTCTTCAGCTTCACGAGCACAGCGCTTTGCCTTCGCTAAATCCCTTTGTTTTGCGTCAATATCCTTTGATAGAGATTCACATTCCTGAATATAGATTTGTCGGAACTCATCATACTTCACAGGATAGAATCGCAGTCCACGTGTACTCAGGTGTAAAAGCGAGTTAAATTGATTTAAAAGTATCCTGTCATGACTCACTGCCAGAAGAGTAAATTTTGCATCAGAAATAAATCTGTATAATTTTTCTCTTGATTCACTGTCAAGATGATTGGTTGGTTCATCCATTAACACTACAGATGAATAATGAATGTCAATACCGGATAGGAAAACTTTTGTTTTCTCTCCGCCACTCAAACATGCCATTTGAGTTTCAAGCGAGATATGGGAGATGTCCCATCTACAGAAAGCAGCCGATACACGCTCTTCTAAAGTCCAGTCATCCTTCAGTGTTTCAAAATTGGCATCTGAAGCGTTCCCAGACAGAATAGCCTTAAGTGCGTGGTATTTGTCGGCAATATGTAAGCTCTCGGCAACAGTCATACTATCAAACTGACCAAAATGCTGAGGCACAAGATAGGCATCCGCACATCGAATCTCTCCATCTGAAGGAAGCAGGTTTCCTGCAATAATATTAAGTAATGTTGATTTCCCAGTTCCATTATTGCCTATCAGGGCATATTTACTGCCATGGCTGATTGAAAAACTAATATTGGAGAATAGTGTGTCTTGGTTTGGCAGTTGATAAGTCAGATTATTTACCCAAATACTCATTGTAAAGAATTAATAAAATGTGAATACCTGACCACTTGTCGGTGACAGTGGTATTTACGAATTTGTTTTACGAGGGTAATTAGTTAATCACATTTTACTATTCTCTGAATTCGAGTGCAAAGTTAGCAATTAATTTTGATTTTTCAAAATACAAGTTGTATGAGGATCTCGACAAAACACTATTTCCCCATGTTGAAGCGTTAATGAAATGAGAACAGGATAATTTGAACAAATTATGATTAACCGAAAAGCAACTATAAACCATGAGAAATATTCTTGAGATACGGAGTCGCGATGAATTCCGACAGTGGCTTATGGAGCATAGTGCTTCCGAAAAGGAATGTTGGATTGCTGTAAAGCGTGGTAAGACTCCGCCGGAGGATGCCT
Organism: uncultured Sangeribacter sp.; assembly: GCA_964396365.1. GTDB lineage: Bacteria > Bacteroidota > Bacteroidia > Bacteroidales > Muribaculaceae > Lepagella. Next base: position 2,474 of record CAYNEZ010000223.1, read on the forward strand.
TATGGTATCTCGATGCGGTGGAAGAGGCTTTATGTTTCGGTTGGATCGACTCTACTTTGAAAAATGTGGAGGGAGTTTCTCTTCAACGCTTTGGACCTCGTTCAAAATCCGGACGATGGACAGAACTTAATAAAGAGCGTTGTAGAAGGCTTGAGAAACTTGGATTGATGACAGATCGAGGTCGCGCTGCGTGTCCTGATCTGGACGCAGAGTTTGTCATTGATCCGGAAATAATCGAAGCATTTCGCCAAAACACTACCGCATGGCAAAATTTCCTCTCTTTTCCAAGCCTATATCAACGAGTTCGTATTGACAATATCCAAAGGGTAAAAGCGAGTCCGGAATTAGCCAGCAATCGCCTCAACAAATTGATCGAAGCAAGTGCAAAAGGAGAAATGATTGGCGATTGGCATGACTACGGACGCCTGCTTGATTAAGCTACTTATCAGAAATATTTTGTACCTTTGCAGTTGAATTGACATTCTAAAACAATACAATTATAATGGAAACAAAATTTACTTTCAATACTATTGGTCTGTTTACGACCGACAACAAGACTATGGTGGAATTCTACCGCGATGTAATGGGCTTTACTACAGATTGGAACGGCGAAGATCGAAATGTCATGATGCATCATGGTGATGTGACACTCATGTTGTATCCTCGAGTTCTGTTTGAGAAGATGACTAATAGGGAATATAGTTATCCGAAAGGACTTAACGGAACGCTTGAGATGGCTTTCCACGTGCCAACTTTCAAGGATGTGGATGCTGAATATAACAGGGCTGTAAAGCTGGGTGCAAAGTCCGTATTTCAGCCTCAAACAATGCCTTGGGGACAGCGCACATGCTATATTGCTGATCCAGAAGGGAATCTTATTGAAATTCATTCCTTCACAGAGGAGTAAAAATCATCTGAAATGCATAACGAGATATTATATATTTTGCTTCCGGATTTTGCATCGCATGAGATGGTGTATCTTATGGAGGCCATAAGCAGTGACGAATCGCAGCTAATGCCAAATCCAAAATATGTCAATAAAATTGTTACGCCTACTATGGAGCCGGTATCTGCGATCGGTGGATTCAGAGTGCTTCCGGATTATTCATTCGAAAATATGCCTGAGGATTATGCAGCAATTATTCTTATCGGTGGATATGGTTGGCTTACTCCGATAGCAAACGAAGTAATTCCGATAGTCAAGAAAGCTTTGGATAATAAAAAAATTGTCGGAGCAATCTGCAACGGCGCGTCGTTTATGGCTAAAGCTGGATTTCTTAATGGAGTAAAGCATACCGGAAACGGGCTCGAACAGCTCAAATTATGGGGTGGAGATAATTATACCAATTCAGAAAGCTACATTCATGAGCAGGCGGTATCTGAAGGGGGCATAGTGACATCCAATGGGTCTGCGGCTCTTGAATTTGCAAAGGAGCTTCTTTTACTCCTTGAAAATGACACACCGGAACGTGTAGAGATGTATTACCAGTTTAACAAGCAAGGTTTCTGCAAATTATTTGAGGAAAATACATTAATGAGATAAAACTCAACTATAAACAATGAATTGGATTCTTCTTATTATTGCCGGATGCTTTGAAACAGGTTTTGCGTTTTGCCTCGGAAAAATGAAGGGATTGTCAGGGACTCCATGGTGTCTATGGGGCATTGGATTTCTTGTCTGTCTCACACTCAGCATGACACTGTTGGCAAAAGCAGTGCAAACCATTCCTATAGGCACAGCATATCCCGTCTGGACTGGCATAGGAGCCGTAGGAACTGTAATCGTTGGCATACTATTCTTCAACGAACCTGCCAATTTCTGGAGATTATTTTTTATCTCTACGCTGATCATTTCGATAATCGGACTTAAACTTATCCACCAATAAAATTATGAGACGCTTCAAACAACAACTAACTGAAGAAGAAAGCATTGATATTCTCCGCCATACTACATCAGGTGTCCTTTCCTTATGTGGTGACAACGATATGCCATACGGTGTTCCACTTAGCCATGTTTACCATGATGGGAAACTATATTTTCATTCTGCTTTGGTCGGTCATAAAGTGGATCTAATAAGGCAGAATCAAAATGCATGTTTCACTGTCATAGCCAAAGATGAGATCCATCCGGAAAGATTCACCA
>CAYNEZ010000224.1:0-4609 GCA_964396365.1 uncultured Sangeribacter sp.
CTGCACCTTGAAGTGCTTTGGGGAGCTTGGGCTGATATTCAGCGCGTACTCTCTGTAGGGGACTTTTTTTCATATTGAACTATAACTTTATTGAGTTATTCTTAATCAATCTTATCACCTGTGGCGAATAGGCATTCCATACTTGCAACCATATCACCATTACCTTTGCTTTGGAATGCAAAATTAATGAATAAATTCAAGTAATCCAAAAAAAACGGCAGTTTAAGCAAGAAATAAATGTAGATTTATCAGAAAAAACAATAATTTAACCTCAATATGACCATGAAATTTTGAGAATAAAAAAAATATAGCTATATTTGCACCTTAAATACAAGAGGTACCAATGATTGGATTTACAAAATAATTGCTTGATATATGAAAATAAAAATACGACACATTATTGCATGTCTTTTTCTGATAGCAGCATCATTTGCGAGCATCGAAGCCGAAGCCCGCATTGCTGTCCTCGATATATCATCCCGTAATCTTGAAAATGAAAAATCAGGCAACTATTCCAGGCAGGTGTATTCAGCCACCTACTTATGTGACATTGCCGGATATGACTATATTTTGACCGACAATCCAGAAGTCGCAATGGAGGAAGACCTTATATTGTTGGCAAATCTCATAACTGACACTTCTTTTACAAAAGAAGAATTGACAGCCATCTCTGAATGGATAGCAGACGGAGGCACCATTGTAGTGCCGGGAATAAGATCCGTGGCATCTGACTCGAAAGATCTCATCTCTGAAATCTTCGGTATAGACGCAACCCAGCAATTCTCGAAAAGCAGCAACAGAACTCTCATAAACTGGAATCCTGAATTCTTTGCTGACAGAGAATTAGAATACATTGATGAAGATAATGAACGTACTACATCAATCGGAGGAATCAAGAGTTTTTCATTCACACCCGCAGAATGTGACATTCTCGCCACATTCAACACAGGGGAAGCGGCAGTGGCTCGACACAAATTTGGCAAAGGAAAGACATATCTCGCAGGTATCACTTGGAGAGATGTAGTGCAACGCAACCAACTCAATAAGGATCAAAATGCTTCACGCCAATACAACAACGGATTTGAACCATCTTCTGACGTATGGGCTTTCTTTCTGCGATCCATCTATGCAAACGCCAATGGTATAGCAGTATGGAAATTTACTGTACCCGCAGGATACACACAATTGCTCATTCCAACACACGACTGTGATAGCCGCACAGCCTACGACGAGATGCATTGGATGTCGGAATATGAAAAATCGTTAGGTCTAAGTGGGCATTATTTTCTGACAACCCACTACTATAGTGACAAAGTGAACTTCGGGCAGTCATATCTATCCGATTTTTACAATGCGGAAACTCTTCCGAAGGCAGCCCAGCTTTTGACAGACGGACATACCGTCGGCAGCCATTCCGTATGTCATTTCCCTGACTTCAACCGAACCCGCAACACAGACATAGTGACCCGTGATGAATATGCACACAGAGCCACATGTGTCGACGGCACAAGCACAGGAGCATCCACCTGGGCTGAGATAGTAATGTCAAAACAAATTCTGGAAGAAGATCTTGGAAACAACGTAAGATCGTTTCGAAGTGGACACCTTTGTGTGAATCCGGATTTCCATGCCATGCTTGAAACCGGAAACTACTCTTTTCAGTCATGTTTTACCGGCGGCGACCTTCTCTCAGAATTCCCATTCTTTGGAAGATTTGATAATGATTGGGATAAAGACCAGTCGAAAGTTCTGACAATGCCTCTGCATATTTCGGATGTCTACAATAACAAGGAGGGCGAGCCACTCAACAACGATACCTGGAGCACTCATAGGGCACCAGACGAATGGGAAAGCGCCATGCAGAAACTAAGAGGGAATTATGCCTCTGCCATACTTCTTATCCATCCTAACAGAGAATGGAAGATGATACTACAGCAAAAGCTTATTGATCGTCTTGATCCAGCAGAAGTAGGACTTTACAACTTCGAAGGTTATGGCGATTTTTGGATTTCTCGCTTGAATTGCAAATATTCATATTCTTATGATCAGCAAGAAGAGGAACTGACTATCATCACCGACGTCGAAGAACTGAAAAAAAGCAAGATGACCTTCGGAATAGAGATTTCAGACCGTCCAGTAAAATCAGTCAGCATTTTCAGCACAGATGGTTCGGAATCTTATCCTGCAAAGCTCAAAAAACTTTCAGACACCCGTATTCTTGCGGTGCCTGATTTCGGAGGAAGTGATATGTCGGTAGGATCTCTCAACGGTGAGGATTCCTTCAGAAACAATTCTGAAAATGTATCAGTCTACGACATCAATGGCAGGCATATTGCATCATATGCGAATTTTAAAGAAGATTCTAATATCCTGACAGGACTACCTAAAGGAATATATATTGTAAAAGGAATTTCAACAACAAGAAAAATTAAGATTTGACTTGACAAGTGATTTTTCTTAATCCAAAAAGTTAGACACAAAGAATAATCGACATCAGTTGATGGACCACAAGACATTTATAGACACATTGAGCCGAAGGATCAACGCAGGGAAGGACGAGACATCAGAGATGGTCAGTTCTCTATGCCAGGTTCTGACGGATGCGGCTCTGGATGGAGACTCTGTGACATTTCCGGGATTCGGAAGTTTCGAACCAAGAAAGCGCATAGAAAGGATAGCCCAACATCCTTCTACAGGGAAAAGAATGCTCATTCCTCCCAAGATAACTCTTACATTCCGTCCCTCCACATTACTAAAGCAGAAAGTCCGCCATCATGAATGAAAAAATCACATTTCCACGCCTATCTACCCTTTTAGCAGACAAATCCGGAAGATCCAAGAGATTTTCCGAAGATTTTCTGCGGGAATTTTTTGCATTAATAAGCGAAAGGCTTGAAGCGGGTGAGAGTGTCAAAGTCAAAGGACTTGGGACATTTCGTCTGACACGTGTAGAGCCTCGCAAAAGCGTAGATGTCACCACAGGGCAACCGATGGAGATTTCAGGACACTCCAAAGTGGTATTTATTCCTTGCAAAGAACTTGCAGAGTCTGTAAATGCTCCTTTTGAAGCTTTTACCGCAATTGAAATCAGTGATGATACTGATTTGGAACAAATATTCACTCAGGAAGAAATCGAGTATCAAGAAACGTCAGACTCTCTAACGGATGACGATGACGCAGAAAGCAATAACGATAGTTATGAAGATTTAGGACAAGAAACAGAAGAGTATAAACCCTCAGCAAACACTTTCACAAACAACGAACGCAGGCTAATTCAAGAAAATCCTGTAGCCGAAATTCAAGAAAATAAAGAGGAACTTAATCATAATACTGAAAATCAAAATACCAAGCAAACTGCAGAAGAAAATATATCTGCAGAAAAGGATACTGCTAATTCAGACAACATTGACCAATCAGATATCAGCAAAAAAGAGAATGTTGACACTGAAAAAGATAGCGTAGCTGATGAAGGCGCTTCTGAGTCTCAAGTTGCTTTAAACGACAGCATTGTAGAAAATCAAGAAGTCAGGGACGATAAAAATAAATTAGAAGAAGACAACCCTGAGGAATACGATTCTGACCCTGCTTCGTCAAGGAAGAAAAACTGGATTAAGACTTTGATGATATCACTCGGTGCGGCAATTATCGCATTAGTGGCTACATTTGCGATCTGGTATGTGTTCGCTACAAATGATTTCAACAGAATATTCTTCAAAACGGCATCGACTAAACCAAAACCAGAGTCTGGCTATGTCGTAGGCAACGCCAAAGCTACTGAAGCATTACTGACATCGGCAAAAGCTGATACAGAGGATTCAGCAACAGACTCCCTTGCTGCCACGGAGATAGAAGACGTCCCTACGGCTCCATCCGATCCTGTGGTGTATGACACTATCAGCACTACAAGATATCTGACAACAATGGCAAAAACGCATTATGGCAACTATAACCTGTGGCCATATATATATGAGGAAAACAAGTCAATACTTGGACATCCCGATAGAATAAGGCCCGGCACTCCAGTGGTGATACCAAAACTTAGCAAATATGGTGTTGATCCTAAAAATAATGAGCATATCGAAAAGGCAAAGAAAATGGGAATTGAGATTTATGCCCGATATGGAAAGAAAATTTAGGAAACTGACATTTTTTCTCAAAAATATTTGCAGGTTTAAAAAATAAGTATTAACTTTGCATCGCAAATGAGACAGAGATGCCTCCAGATGCAAATGGTTCCATGTCCGAGTGGTTAGGTACCGGTCTGCAAAACCGTTCACAGCGGTTCGAATCCGCTTGGAACCTCGAAAAGCCTATCGATTTTGTTCGGTAGGCTTTTTTCATTAAGAAAAACAAGATTTTTTAGAATATTTTTGGTATATTATTTGCATATTACAAAAAAAGGGATTAAATTTGTGGTCAGAAATAATTAACACATATATTATATATAAGACCTATATGGAACTACCCTTTGCAGAATCATGGAAAATCAAGATGGTGGAACCCATCAGAAAAAGCACACGCGAAGAGCGTGAAAAATGGCTTCGCGAAGCTGATAACAATGTCTTCATGCTAAAGAGCGACTATGTCTATATCGACTGCCTGACCGACT
>CAYNEZ010000225.1:0-4604 GCA_964396365.1 uncultured Sangeribacter sp.
TTCTGGATGACATTCGGACAGGAATACCTGACACATCTCCGTGTGATCCAAGACATAGGAATGGCGAGAATTGACCCGGTGATGTATAACGGACAGGAAATAATCCCCATACAATTCCTTAAGGCAGTGCTGCCCGACCCGGGCTCGCTTGGAGAGAACTATACCGGCGAGACCTCAATCGGATGCCGCATACGTGGCATTGACAAGCAAGGTAAGGAATCCACATACTATATCTACAACAACTGCTCGCACGAAGAAGCATACAAGGAAACCGGAGCACAAGCAGTGAGCTACACCACCGGCGTTCCCGCTATGGTTGGCGCAATGATGTTCCTGACCGGGAAATGGGTGATGCCAGGAGTGCACAATGTGGAGGAATTTGATCCTGATCCATTCTTGGAGACTCTTGCAATCAATGGTCTGCCTTGGCATGTGATTGTGGATCAAGATATTGAGGTTTAATCGTTTAATCGTTTAATTGTTTAGACATTTTGGGGAAATAATTCATTTGATTTTCAAATATGCTAAACGATTAAACACTTAAACAATGATATGAAAAAAGAATTGATATTCATAGCGATGGCGGCTGCGGCAACTGCTGCGGCCGCCTTCTCCACTCATACGGGAAACACGCAGGCTGAGCCTTACAGAGTGATTACGCAGAAGGGAGTGATAGAAGTTACGCCTTTGAGCAATGACATATTCAGAATATGCGAGTTGAAAAAACTATCAGACCCGACACCTCCTGCCACTCAAGCAGCATCACTGAAAGGGAGCCAAAGCGATATCCATACCTGGGCAACAGCGGAGAGATTTGTCATAGAATCGCCTACCACCACCGTCAACATCGACAAGAAGACAGGGAAAGTTTCATTCTTTGATCCTGACGGCAAATTACTTCTTTCGGAGGCGAACGGCGTGAAGGCTGACGGCGATGAACAGACTCTGACATTCCTGACACCTGAAGGAGACAATTTCTACGGAGCCGGAGAGAGAGGACACAGCCTGATACTTAACGGAAGTGAGCTGACGATGTGGAACCGTGCCAACTATGGCTATACTGATGGTGACGAACGAATCTCACAAGCAAATATCAATATGCCTTATATTGTGAGTGACAACGGTTTTGGACTCCTAATCGATGACTATGCAAAGGCTTGGCTTAACCTTGGAGAAGACACCATCGCCTACCGCACCATATCATCAAAACCTCTCAGCTACTACTTCATAAATGGCGACGGCACTCTCGCAGGAGCTACATATTCATTCTCTGAGCTCACAGGGAGACAGCCACTTCCCCCTTTCTGGACATTGGGCTACATCACTTCGAAATATGGTTATCACAACCAAAAGGAGGCTTATGGAGCCATAGACTCCTTGAAACAAAGAGATTATCCCGTAGACGGAATGGTGCTTGACCTCTATTGGTATGGCGTGGAGACAGATATGGGACGCCTTGAATGGGACAAGAAGCAATGGCCAGATCATAAGAAGATGCTCGACGACCTTAATGCCCAAGGAATCCATGTGGTGCCTATACATCAACCCTATATCAACAAGATAGGGGCCATGGACAACTACACCCTACTCGAAAGCAAAGGGTTGCTGACGAAGGATGCCGAGGGAAAGACAAAAGATGTCACTACATGGGTGGGAGAAGCCGGAATGTTTGACATTGCGAACCCCGCAACACGCGAATGGATGTGGGAGAGGATGAAACCACTTACCGCAGAAGGACTGTCGGGCTGGTGGGGCGACCTTGGAGAGCCTGAAGTGCATCCTCTCGAGATAGTGCATGCAAACGGCGAGACAGCTGAAGAATTCCACAATGTCTATGGCAACGAATGGAGCAAAATGATCTACGACGGCCTCCGAAAAGACTTCCCGGAGATGAGGCCGATGCTCATGATGCGCGGAGGCACGACAGGACTTCAACGATATAGCGTATTTCCTTGGACCTCAGATGTATCCCGCTCATGGGGAGGACTTCAAGCCCAAAACAAATTGCTTTTGAGTTCAGGACTTTCGGGACTCGGGTATATGAGCAACGACGTAGGAGGATTTGCCGTTGACCCCGACAAGCCATATGACCCGGAACTATATGTAAGATGGGTTGAGGCAGGCACTTTCTCACCAATATTGAGGACACACGCGCAAGACAGGCCCGAGCCATACCACTATCCCAATCAGGAAAATATAATCAAGAAATTCATACGCATGCGATATGAATGGCTCCCTTACAATTACACCCTCGCCTATGAGAACTCAGCCTACGGCATGCCGTTGATGCGACCGCTCAACTTCCACGGAGACAATGAGGATAAGGAGAAATATGCCGCTATCAGCGATGAATACCTATGGGGAGAAAGCGTCTTGGTGGCACCTGTAATGACAAAAGGAGCAACGAACCGGAATGTAGTATTCCCATCAGGAGAATGGATAGACTGGAACAATCCGACTAAGAAATATAGAGGAGGGACTACCGCCAGTGTCTCCGCTCCGCTCAATACACTCCCATTATTCGTAAAAGCGGGAAGTTTCATACCTCAATATCCCCAAAAGATAGAAAACACTTCAGAATATAATCCCACCCTATTGACAGTCAAATATTTTCCTGCCAAAGAATGGAGTAATTACCAACTTTTTGACGACAACCGCCTCTCCCCTACCTCACTTGAAGACGGAGAGTATCAGCTGACAACCTTCAGCGGGTCGAAGCAAGGAAATGAAATCTACGTCAATATTGACTCAGAAGGAAGTTACAAAGGGATGCCTGAGCTCAGAATGATCACACTGGAGATTGTAGGCGTGGCTAACCCGAAGGGAGTGGAACTTGATGGGCAAAAGCTTGAGAGAATGGTTTCGGCTAAAGCTATCAGGCAGTATGGGTATAGCTATGATGTAGCGAAGAAGACTATTTCAGTAGTGTTCCCCTATACCTATAAGGGAACGAGGCTAAAATGCTATTAATAAAATGTATAAGTTTTATAAGTCTTATAAGTTTTATAAGTCTTATAAGACGTATAAATCTTATACGTTTGTATGATCTTTAATCATAAAATTCATTTATACGAATGATACAGAAAAGAATATGGACATTTGGGGCTGTTGCTATGACAGCCGCTTCGGCACTTGCCTGCACCAACTTTATGGCAGGGAAAAAGGCTACCACAGACGGCAGCGTCATGATCACATATGCAGCGGATTCGCATACACTTTATGGCGACTTGTCGCATACTCCGGCAGCTGTGCATAAAGATGGTGCAATGAGAAAGGTAGTAGAGTGGGACACAGGAAAGCCTCTTGGAGAAATACCGCAGCCTAAGGAAACCTACAATGTGGTGGGCAATATGAACCAATATCAGGTAGCAATTGGGGAGACCACATGGGGAGGACGAGAAGAACTCATGGACACCACCGGCAATGCCATAATAGACTATGGATCGCTTATTCATATTGCGCTTGAGCGTTCTAAATCCGCATCTGAAGCTATTGATGTCATGACAAGCCTTGTAGCAGAATACGGGTATGCGTCAGAGGGAGAATCCTTTACAATTGCCGACAAAAATGAAGTTTGGGTGATGGACATGATCGGGAAGGGAGCAGAGAAAGGTGCTGTCTGGATTGCCGTCCGCATTCCAGATGACGCCATATGTGCACATGCCAATGAACCGAGAATTCGTCAAGTAGACCTGAAAGACAAGAAAAATGTACGTTATTCCAAAGACATGATCGAATTTGCGCGCAAACGTGGATATTTCAAGGGGAATGACAGCGACTTCTCATTTGCGGACGCATATTGCGAACATGATGCAGCTACACGCCGCAGTTGCGATGCACGTGCCTGGGCCTTTATGAGGAAGTTTGATCCGAGTCTTGACAAATATTATTCATGGATATCAGGAGAGAGCGACACACCGATGCCCTTATATGTGATACCGAACAGAAAGGTTTCGCTTGAAGATATGCAGATGTGTATGCGCGACCATTATGAGGGTACACCTCTTGATATGACCCAGGATGTGGGAGCAGGACCGAACCATGTGCCCTATCGTTGGCGTCCGATGTCGTATGAAGTTGACGGCAAGAAATACTGCATGGAGCGCGCTACAGCCACACAGCAGACAGGATGGAGCTTCGTATCGCAGAGCAGATCTTGGCTTCCGGATGCCGTAGGAGGTATTTTCTGGTTTGGCACAGACGATACAAATACTTGCGTATATATGCCCCTTTACTGCTCACTGACTGAAGTACCGATGCAATTTACGGTAGGAGACCTCTATGAATTCAACATGAACTCCAATTTCTGGATGAATAACTGGGTAGCCAATCAGGCTTACAATCGCTATGACCTGATGATACCTGATATCCGCAAGGTTCAGAATGGGCTGGAGGAGAAGTATCGTGATTCCCGCAAGGCATCAGAAGAGCAACTGTTGCCACTTGCGGAAGCAGGGATGATGGGGCAACTTACCACCTACGTCAACATGGAGGCAGCCAGCATTGCAAAGGAGGCTACAGACTGCTATCGGCAGCTTGCGGAATTCCTGATGGTGAAATTCCTTGACGGCAATGTGAAGAAGCAGAATGAAGACGGAAGTTTC
>CAYNEZ010000226.1:0-4591 GCA_964396365.1 uncultured Sangeribacter sp.
TTAATATCCCGGAGATTTTTATTATTTATTTTATGGATTTTACTTAACTATTACCTTAGAAGCTTTTCCGTCGACTATCTTCACAAAGATACCGTTTGTCGGATTTGCAATCTTCTTGCCAGTTACATCATAATATGTAGCATTGCTATCTATGGTATTGATGCTTTCGACAGATGAAGTCTTAGACTCAACATTCACTACGATAACAAATGAATTAGCCATGTCTAAGTAGTATCCTGCAAATTCCGGATCACCGGCAAGGGTTCCGTCATCATACATGTAAAGGTAGCAACCGTAGACTTGCTTCTTTTCGTTGGTCGGGAATACCAATGGATTGCCAGGTTCTACAGGAGTTTCGAATATACCCATCATTTGAATCTGATCAAGGAATTCATTAAGAGGATATGGTTCAAAGTCATTTGCTCTTGTTGAAAGGAGATTGTAGTCATCTTCAGCAAGAATATTGACTTTGACAGGAAGTACACCTAACCAACCTTCAGGAAGGTCGAAATCAACGGTTACGTTTTCAGCTTCAGTCGATCCATTGAGAACGATTGCTTTTTCAGGCATAAACATTGAAAGTACTTCCAATTCATCTTCTGTGAGTGATATGCCGCTTGCATCTATTTCGTCAATGCCCCCTTGCCATACGCTAACATTTTGGCTATCAACTGTCAATTCAAATGTTTCAGGGAATACGGGAATGATGGGTTCTACATTGCCACCGGTAGAAGTCACTTCATTGTTTTCAAGAGCTATCCAGTTAGCTGCATCAACCATATTTCCTTTGTAGAGATGAATTTCTACATCCTGTTGTGTTCCGTTAGCTTTGAAAGTGAATTTGTTGCCCTTAACGTAGCCGGCATCGATGAATGCTTCGATATCATACCATTCAATTTCTTCAGCTCTTGTTTTTCTCGGACCAACTCCGCTTTCACCGATAGTGGTATCATCTGAATAAGCTGCACTGATGAAGCCATCCCATCCTTCTGGCACGTCAAGCACAACATCAAATGATTCTTGTGCAATTTCTCCAGATAGAATGATTGTGAGTATATCATAATCCTCACCTTGCCATACTTCAAGACCCTCTGCAAAAGTAGTTACACCGATGGATTCAGGGAATGCTGGTCCATCCAACCCAGGCTGGTCAGACCCTCCAGATTTGCTTACAGTTATCTCGAAGTCAATAAATGTGCTGCAAGCCATATCTCCCTTTATAAGAGCTATATAACCAATATTTGCTTCACCGTCAGTATCATAGGTGATAGTGTTGCCTTTCTGGAATCCCATTCCAAGAATATTCTCAACCGGAATCATGCTAACCTCACCTCTCGTCTGGAGATTAGAGATTTCTCCACATCCAAAGAAATCTGCGATCATCAGGCCATCCCATCCTTCAGGAGTATCAAATGTCACTGTAATCTTATCAGAATCACATTCACCAGTGATATTGATCAAATGGTAAGTGTCATCAATCTGTTGCTTAACCGTAATGCCCGGAAGCTCAGTTTCTCCATTCAAAGTGTATTTAAGTGACTTCGGGAGTGAAGGATTATTGGGGTCAACAGGTTCGTCGCCAGATCCACTGCTCTTCTTCACGTCAAAGACGAAGTCAATTTGGATAGTGTAGTATGCGTCGCCTTTTACCAGACAAGCCATAGCTTGATGTTCTTCTCCGTCTACAGGGAATGTGATGGTATTGCCAGGTTTAAGCCCCATCCACTCTGCAAACATTAGAGGAGTCCAGTAATCGTCACCTTCTTTTGCCGGTGCTTTTGCTTTCAGAGGTTCAATGTCTCCAGACTCTCCATATTCTGAAAATGTCAACATTCCGTCCCATCCTTCAGGAGTAGCAATATCGAGAGTGATTTCTTTGGCATCACATTCTCCGGAGATAGTGACAGTGAGATAGTCTTCTCCATCAAAAGGAACCAACTCTTGCTTCACGCTGACGCCTGGCAATTCTTTCTCTCCATTGAGAGTAAGATTTAGAGCATCAGGATATTGGAGAACACTTGAGTCTCCGGATCCTTCTGATTTTGATACTTTTAAGGACACATCAATGGAATAAGCCCAAACATAATCACCCTTTACCAAGTAGATTGTGCCAAGACTTTCTTTTCCATTTACAGGGAATTTAAAAGAATTTCCTTTTTTATAGCCTGAAGCATACTTAAGTTCTATCCAATTGTCGGATTCATCACTTCTTGTCTTAAATGGAGAATCACCGCCATTGACTTGAGAGTGGATTAATGTATAATCCCATCCTTCCGGTGTCGTGAAGTCCATTGTGATATCATTGGCATCACTTTCTCCAGTTATTTCAATTGATAAATATTCCGAACCATCGTAAGGAACCATCGTTTGAGTTACGGATACTCCGGGAAGTTCTTTCTCCCCATTAAGTGTGAAGTCAAGAGTCGTCGGATATGCCGGAGCTGCCGGATACGATTCGTCTTGTGCTACAGCAATTGCCATTCCCATTGCAACTGCCATACATGAAAGTAAAACTTTTTTCATGAATTTGTGAATTATGTTTGTAAAATTATTGCAAAACTAATAAAAATTTTTCTTTTATCCTAATTTTTAAGTAGCTAATAAGTAGTTCACAGAAAATAAATGACATATATTAACCAAGCAGCTACAAGGGCCTCGAAAAGATAACTGCGGCTAATCTTGGTCATCTTGACATTGTCGTTCAGTCGCTTAGCTCACTAAATATGCATTTATTTTCATCTGCTATTTATTGATTTGCTTACTCTATAATTTGGATTTCTCCTAAATAATACGCATATCTCATATTCTCTCCGAAAAGAATTGATGTGCACTCTGCTACCTTCTTTCCTCCAGGAACGCTAAAAGGAGACATGACTCTCCAGTTGCCACCGATGACTGGAGATGTCTCATATGAATTCTTGTCATAAACAGCACCGTCAAGCCAAGTAATGCTTGACCCCTGTCCGCTGAAAGCCATATATTTGTCAAACTCCCATTCGTCTGCAGGCACTTCACCCTTTATGTCGTAATTGTCAGGACCTGCCATCCCGCCTTTGGTGGAAAGGTATAGAATACAAGGATTTCCCGATAGATCAAGTGTGGCTGACTTAACTGATGCTATGATACCATCAGTTGAAGAGTAGATTTCATTACGGTCATGAAGATCTCCGGCATAGTAACCTTTTACCATCACATCGCCTGCGTCCATCGTTACGTCGAATATGGCATCGTAGCTCCCCGTTGAATTACGTATCAATGTTATTGTTCCGGTTGCACCTTCACGGTTATTATTGTCGATAATAACATCTACGGTATTTCCTATCGAAGTGTCAACATATTGAAACTTAAATGAGAATGGATAGTCGGTTTCAGCGACATTAAATTCCTTTCCGTTATAGAGCTCATGCGAACCGGCATATATCTCTATGTTCATGCTGTTGCCCAACTGCTGGAAGCATTTGACTTCAGAGACAGAGTAATTCAAGGTTATTCCTTCATCCCAGAAATTTTTGTAGTAGAATCCTCCGCCAAATATTCCTGATTTTGAGATATCCTTACTCTTTACGATATATTCATATTGGCTTCCTTCAAGGTCAGAAATCTCATTTATTTCAATGTAATCAATTTCTGAGACTGCATATTCCTGTATGACTTCCCCGTTGCGAAATATTTGCAAAACTCTTTTGGGTTTTGCAAAGCCATATAATGCCAGGAGAGAAAGAATTCCGAGAATAATTGGTTTATTGATGCTTGTTTTTTTCATAACTGTCTTAGAGAACGAATTTGATAGATATTTTAGACTCTCCATTTGATGCTATAGCGATGTAAGCACCCTTAGCAAGTGATTCCACACAAAGAGATTGGTCTCCTGTCATTCTTGATATAGCTATCAGGGTTCCTTTTAGGGT
The DNA here is from genome assembly GCA_964396365.1 of uncultured Sangeribacter sp. GTDB lineage: Bacteria > Bacteroidota > Bacteroidia > Bacteroidales > Muribaculaceae > Lepagella. The sequence goes on from CAYNEZ010000226.1 coordinate 3,909, forward strand.
GAATATTCCGATGGAATATGGAATGTCAGATGCTGTTTTTAAGATGAGAGTCTTGGTGTCTGCCTGAAAACAAAGCTGTGTAGTCTCATCTGTTTCTATGGTTTTAATTTCATTGGTGTCAGTTGGTGTGGCGTCTCCAAATTCCAGATGATTATACAAAGAATACAAAAGTTTTATGTCAGGGTTATCGTTGTTGGAGGTAGAACTTATTATCATTTCATCCTCTTCAAATGTAATACGGTTGAATTTACTCAGGTCAATGCATTCAGAAATGTCTGAATTTCCCGTGAATATAAGGCATGGGACAACATCTTGTGCATTGGAAGAACTATAGCACGAGATCATAAACCCAGCCAGACAACAAATCGCAATAATATAATTACGTTTCATTTTATTATATGAGCTTCGGTCTTCCCCTCCTCTGCTATGAATTGAAAGATAGAAAGCATGGGAATCTGTATCTTTACTGTCCTGCTTATCGGGGCAAACCGGAATTTCAGGGGCCAATGTAGATAATTGCTTTAAAGTGTGAGTCTAATTACAAAGTTATAAACTTTTTCCGATATTTGCAAAAAATATATACGAAGCTCACCAAAATTAAACGACATATATTAACCAAGCTGCCTCAAGATTATCTCGCATTTATCATATCATTAATTTTTGCGAGCTACTTAATTAATTTT
>CAYNEZ010000227.1:0-4567 GCA_964396365.1 uncultured Sangeribacter sp.
AATGGCGACGTGAATGGATGAGCCCGGAGAGTTGGAATAAAAACATGAACTATGGAGATGTCAATTATTGCCCGTTGCGATATGCTGATGTGGTTCTCTTGGCAGCTGAGGCTGCTAATGAAGTTGGCGAATCTTCTCTCGCTTGGGAACTCATCAATAGGGTAAGGGTAAGAGCTGGAGCCATTCCGGTAAACAATTCTAATTATGAAGTGATTATGGCACCTGTTAAGGCACACCTTACTCTGACGTATATAGATGATTCTACCGACTCAGGCAAAATAAAGACTCTACTTTATTTTGAAAGGGGGAGGGAACTTGCATATGAAGGCCAGCGTAAATATGATTTAATACGCTGGGGAGTTTTGGGAGATGCTTTGAGGCTCTTTGGTAGAATGACGATTCTCAATTCAAAAAATACGCCTATGTATCCGGCTTTCAGAAATTTTACTGATGGTAAAAATGAGTTGCTTCCGATTCCCTTAAAAGAATTGCAATCAAATCCATTGCTTGAGGGTCGAAATAATCCCGGTTTCTAATGTAAAATACTATAACATATGAAAAAATATCTCTTTATGGCAGTGACATTATGTTGCTGCTCCACAGCTCTCGCGCATGATTCTTTGGATTGGTTTGAAAATGCTATTGATCACGCTAAGTTCCAACTTAAGACTACAGCCAAGTCGATCAAGGTGCCAGGACGCTTTCCTCGTTCAATAAAGACCGATTATTCTCTTGAGCAGCTTTGTTCTCAACTTGAGTGTCAGGTAAGTGATTTCAAACCGGAGATTGAACTTCTTGAACACCCCTCCCCTTCCGACTTCAGAAGCACGCTGATGTGTGGATACTCAGACTGGACCAGTGGATTTTTCCCCGGCAGCCTATGGCTGGCTTATGAGCTTACCGGCGACTCCGAGCTTTGCTGGCAGGCTAAGTATTTCACCAATATGCTCTTTCCTGTTTCCAAGCTGACCGATACCCACGACTTGGGGTTCATGGTAGGATGCAGCTATGGAAATGCCCTTCGGCTTGCTCCATCCGACTCCATAAAGAATGTGATGTTGGAAACTGCTCAAAATTTAGCCTCAAGATTTGATGCTAAGATCGGGTGCATAAGGTCATGGGATTTCGGGCCATGGAATTTCCCTGTCATCATCGATAATATGATGAATCTGGAGCTCCTTTACTCAGTGTCACGTATGACAGGAGATCAGAAATACGCAGATATAGCCACTACTCATGCCAAAACTACCTTACAAAATCATTTTCGCCCTGACAATAGTTGCTTCCATGTGGTCAGCTATAATTCTGATGGTTCTGTAGAGTGTCGTCAGACTTTTCAAGGAAAGAATGACGACTCATCTTGGGCAAGAGGTCAGGGTTGGGCGCTCTATGGTTTCTCTGAGACATATCGCAACAGTGGAAAAAAGGAGTTCCTTGATCATGCTGTTGCTGTTGCTGATATGATAATGAAGAAGAACCACACTGCAGATCTTATACCTCTATGGGATTTCGATGCTCCGGATTCTCCTTCAACTCCTCGAGATGCTTCTGCAGCTGCTGTGATTGCATCCGGACTCCTTGACCTTTGCACACAAGTGAACAATGGAAGTAAATATTTCGACTACGCTGAGCGTTTGCTCAAATCTCTTGCATCAGAAGGGTATCTGGCAGAAAAAGGTGCTAACAATGGTTTTGTATTGATGCATTCTACTGGATCATTGCCACACGGATCAGAAATTGATACTCCTCTCAATTATGCCGACTATTATTTTCTTGAAGCGCTTTCCAGATATAAAAGATTGAAATCTAATGATGATACACATGCTTTATTATGACGAATTTTTATTATCTAAAAACACAATATTATGAGGGTCATTATAAAAGACGACTATGATCAAATGTCGAAGGCCGCTGCTGACTATGTAATCAACCGCATTAATCAATCATTTTCCACATCGGAAAATCCTTTCGTTCTTGGTCTCCCTACAGGCAGCAGTCCAATAGGTATGTACAAAGAATTGGTGAAAGCTTATAGAGAAGGACACGTATCCTTTAAGAATGTCGTGACATTCAATATGGATGAATATGTTGGGCTTCCGGAAGATCATCCTGAAAGCTATCATTCTTTTATGCAACGTAATCTTTTTGATCATATTGACATTTTACCTGAGAATATTCATATTCTAAATGGCAACGCTTCCAACTTGAGAACAGAATGTGATGAATATGAGGAGTCTATTGAGTCTTATGGAGGTATAGACCTGTTTATCGGTGGTATTGGTGCCGATGGACACCTTGCCTTCAATGAACCCTACTCATCTCTTCATTCTCGCACAAGGGTTAAGACTCTTACTAAAGATACGCGTATAGCAAACGCTCGTTTCTTTGGGGGAAATTACGAAGATGTGCCTCTTCATGCCTTGACTGTCGGGATTGGTACAGTAATGTCTGCACGGGAAGTGCTTATTTTATGCAATGGACATGCAAAGGCGCGTGCTCTCCAAGCTGCAGTGGAAGGAGGAATCAGTCAGTCCTGGACTGTAAGTGCTCTTCAGAACCACCATAATACAGTGATTATCTGTGATGATGCGGCTTGCTATGAGATGAAAGTGGGGACTTATCATTATTTTAAACAAATTGAAAATATCGTAGGTGTTTGATTGCCATGGAATTCAATTATACTGATAGAATCACAGAAGCCGAGAAATTCAATCCGGATATTCATTTGAATTCTAATACTGAATGGAATGATGAACTTGCTTTTTCGGCAGCAGTCTGGCTTAGCAGGAAACTTGACAAGCCAATTCTAAAACTTTCATCTGCTGATTATGAAGAAGCAGGACTTGGACGCCTGGCGTCTGCATATGGCTCCGCCTATGAGCTTAACATAAAGCTTTTCAACCATCTTCAACACACCATTACCGGATGGCCCGGCGGAAAGCCAAACGCTGATGATTCCAATAGGCCGGAAAGGGCTGCTCCATTTCCTAAACGAGTCATTGTGTTTTCTCCTCATCCTGATGATGATGTAATTTCTATGGGTGGTACAATCAACCGACTTGTTGCTCATGGACATGAAGTGCATATTGCATATGAAACCTCCGGAAATATAGCGGTTGCAGACGAAGAGGCTATTCGTTTTATGCATTTCATCAATGGCTTCAATCAGATATTTGATGCAAGATGCGATGCTATCTCTAAAAAATATAGGGAGGTCAAGAGTTTCCTTTCTAATAAAAATGAAAGTGAACCTGATAGCAGGGATATTCTGGATATCAAGGGATTGATTAGGCGTGGAGAAGCTCGTACGGCATGCACTTTCAATCACATTCCACTTTCACGTGTCCATTTTCTCGATCTTCCTTTTTATGAAAGCGGAAGCGTTAAAAAGTTACCAATGTCTCAGTCGGATGTTGACATTGTCAAGCAACTTATAAATGACATAAAACCACATCAGATTTATGTTGCTGCAGACCTCGCTGACCCTCATGGCACCCATAAGAAGTGTACTGAAGCTGTCTTGGCAGCCATATCTCAATTAAAAGATGATAAAGTTGTATGGCTTGATGATTGTCGGATATGGATGTATAGAGGGGCATGGGCTGAATGGCCTGTGGAAGATATTGAGATGTGCGTCCCGATGAGTCCGGAAGAGTTGATGCATAAACGCAAGTCTATTCTGAAACATTCCTCTCAGATGGAAAGTGCTCCCTATCTTGGCAATGATTCTCGCCTTTTCTGGCAGCGTGCCGAGGATCGTAATCGGGCAACCGCATCTCTCTACGATCATCTTGGCCTGGCTTCTTATGAAGCTATGGAAGCATTCCGAGAATATCACATAGGTTAGATTGTCCTAATCAATATTCACACACATATTCCAAAATGATGATGACACCGAAGCTTGAAAACTTCGGTGTCCATTTTCTTAAATACGGAAAAGATTAGACTGGGATCCCATTAAAGTATTGGAAAAATATCTATAAATTTCTCATAATAATCTGAACAAATGAAAAAATTCATTAGCGTGCTGTCTTTGTTGGCACTGTATTTATTATTAGACAGCAATAAAATTTTATCCGTATTCCATATTTTGTCTTTTTAATCATACTTTCCTTTCATTCTCTCCTCTCCCACTATTCACTATTCACTATTATCTCCCTTCATTCTCCCTTCCAAAAGTATATACCAAAACCCAGATAAAAGTAAACACATACAAACCCGAAATTTTTCTCTAAAAGCCAACACCACCATCCCCAAACACCGTGCTGAGGACAAAGTCCGAAACCCCATCTCGCTCTCTGCCCCCTGTTCTCACCACTTGAATAATTTATCATTAATCATTTATAATTTATCATTGAATCCAATGCATACCCTCTCTCCGCCATCCCCGCTCCCATTCTCCATCTTTTTCTATTTGTGTCCGCCCCCAAGCTTCAGCTTGGTATATTCGCCCCAACCCTCCCCAATTCTAAATTATTTTATTAAGATAAGGCGCCTCCCCCTCCAAAATCCACTATCTTTGCACCCTCAACTACTCCCATTGGTCCTCGGACCTCCCTCCTCGACT
>CAYNEZ010000228.1:0-4557 GCA_964396365.1 uncultured Sangeribacter sp.
AAATCCAAAGGAATAATGCCCTTGTTTTGAAAAAAATCCAAAGGAATAAATCGCCAGAATCAGAAAAAATCCAAAGGAATCATCTTCCTTATCGTGACTATAGGATAGGATGGCCTGTGCCATTGGCAGATGTGGCGTGCTCGCCATTTTCAGATCATAAAGTGCTTTCTCGAGATCACATAGGCTTAAGCATGGGGCTAACCAAATAGAGTTACTAAATTTGACATGGTGGGGCACACGCGGAGCGTGCTTTGTTACTAAGATTGACTTGGTGGGGCGCACGCGGAGCGTGCTAACTACTCTAAGTCAGAGGGTGGAGATTAGAGGTAGGGGAGGGTGTCGGTGGTGCCATCGTAGGCGATTGTGCCGTGGTCCATTAGGATGGCGCGGGTGCAGAGACGGCGTACAAGGTCCATGTCGTGAGATGACATGAGTATGGTGTGGGGGAGACGGTCTACGATGCCGATGAATTGGGCTTCGGCAGCGAAGTCGAGGCCGGAGGTGGGTTCGTCGAAGATGAGGATGTCTGGGCGCATTGAAAGGACGGTGGCTATGGATGCCATTTTTTTTTGTCCCCCTGAGAGATGGAAGGGGGCACTGTCGCGAAATGCTGAGCATCCCGTGATGCGCAAAGCTTCTTCTACACGGCTTATTACCTCATCTTCCTTCAGACCCATATTCCGAGGACCGAAGGCAACGTCGGCTTCTACTGTGGGCATGAAGAGCTGATCGTCGGCGTTCTGGAAGACCATACCGACGCTTTTGCGACATTCTTCTACGTTTTTACGGTCGATGACTTTGCCATTGATTGACACTGTGCCGTTGTCGGGGAGCAGGAGTCCGTTGGTGTGGAGAAGGAGGGTGGATTTGCCGGAACCGTTTAGACCTACGAGGGCTACTTTCTCGCCGGGTTGGAGGGAGAAGGAGATGTGGCGGAGCACTTCATGGCCTCCAGGGTAGGAGAAACAGACGTCTTGGAATTGTATTGCGGGGGGAGTCATTGGCATTGGGATAAGGGGGGCGAGCTAAAGCTCGCTGGCGGAAACAAATAAGATGGACTTTAGTTTGAGGGCTATATTAGGGAGAGGAGGAGGGTGGGGATGTCAAGGAAGCGGAGGGCTAAGAAGATGGGGATCCAGACGATGCAGTAGACAGTGGCGGCGGTATCCCAATGGGAGGGTGGGGAAGCGGAGAGGACGCCGCGGAAGCCACGGGCTTTCATTGCCATGTTGATACGCCTGCTCCTTTCTATCGTCCGGAGTAGCAATTGCCCAACAAAAGGACCCCACATCGAGGCCTTGAAGGAGATTTTTCCATATGATCGGGCTTGGCGTGCTCGCTGCATCGTGAGGGCTTCTTGGAGCAGAACAGTCAGATAGCGATACACCATCAGCAACTGGGTGGCTATGGTTCCGGGGCATCCTAAACGGTGGAGAGCCTCGCACATTTCGTTGAATCCTGCTACGCGAATCAACAGAAGGAGTGACTGAGTGGCGAGGAGTCCGCGGATGAGGATAGATATGAAACTTATCCACCCGGCAGAGACAGTCAGTCCAAAAACGATGAAAGCTGTCTGACGATCGTAGATAGGATTGAATATTCCGATAAATAAGAGTAGAGGGAGAACAAAAAGAGAATTTCGGAAAAGCCTCTCGTAGGCTATATGTGCAAGAGGTGCGGATATGATTGGGTATATGGCAAACCATATTATCACGTCAGTTCGCTGAAGTGGCACACTGAGCATAACCACGAGATATATTATTGTGACCAAGAGTAAGGCGCGGGTATCGATGTCTCCGATATGCGAGCGCTCGGCAGGCTTCATCTGCCGGGCCGTAAGGATGGTGATTGCTTTCTCGAGGCGGTTTTGCTTCATTTCTTGCCTTGGGAGGAGGATTGGCGTGACGTACGGATGCGGTGGAAGAGGATTGTGGTGATAGCCCAAAGCATTACCATTACGATAAGTGCGCCGATGATGCCAGCGAATCGGGAGTCATAGTCGGGCATAAATGCAGTAGCAGGAGTGGCGGAAGGCATGTCTGAGATTCCTGAAACTTTTTCGATCGACCATTCAAGGCCATCGGGATTTGCGGATGCAAGCCAAGTGAATGCACCGGCGAATATGAGAGTTGCAATGGCAAATCCTATCAGTATTTTTCTTCCTTTCCCTTTACTTTCAGACGCAGATTCCTCTTGCCTCATGCTGTTGCCATAGAGGGTTTCCGGTCTATATTTCGCAATGAAGCAGAGCACTGCTGCTGTAGCAATTCCTTCGATTGCTCCAATAGCAAGATGGATAGGAAGCATAAAAGCGAGGAAGGTGGAGGTCGGGAGTGCCGTGATGCCTGAGAGCTCTGTCTCGAGAGTCACGCCAGCGGCTCCAATCTCAAGGGCTATCACTGAGCCAACTATGGATGCCAGTGTTATGCGCCATGGTTTCAGAGATGATCCTGCTATTGGACGATAGATCAAGGGATATGCGATAAGACAGGATGTGGCAGCCATATTAAGGATGTTGCATCCGAGGGCAAGCAGGCCGCCGTCAGCGAAAACGAGACATTGTATTATGAGCACAGAGCATAGCGTGATGAAAGCAGCCCAGGGACCGAGCACTGCGCTGAGGAGCACTCCTCCTATGACGTGTCCGCTGGATCCGGTGCCAGGAATGGAGAAGTTGATCATTTGGGCTGCGAAGACGAAAGCGCCCATCACCCCCATAAGAGGGATGATGTCGTCTCTGCGTATTTGTTTCACTTTTGATGTCGCCACTGCAATCAGAGCAGCCGCTGCCACTCCGGCTCCGGCTGCCACTGCCGGCGACACCAATGCATCTGCCATGTGCATATTAGTCTTGAGTCTTAAGTCTTCAGTTAATATTATAAGATTTATAAATCGCATAAGACTTATAAATCTTATAATATTAATATACTGTGAATTGTAAACGTTATTTACAGGTTATTGACAAGGCTATTTTTTAGCTTTGTTTTCCTTGTTTTTTAGTCGGGCTACGAAGCTATCCCAATCTGAATCCCACTCGGAGTGCATGTCGCCACCTTTGTCGAATTTATAAAGGGGAAGGAGGAATAGCCATGTTGCAACGCAGAAAGGACCGGTCAATGTAGGAAGACCGAAGGGCACCATCATAGCGTCCATGGCTGCCTGGATGAAGAATGTAGCTATGGTTGCTACCACTGCCCATGCAGCAGACTTGATGTTTGGGGTATAGAATGTGCATCCGATTGCAATTGCTGTCAGCACCGGACTGAAACCATAGAGACCGTTTGCGATATCTGCTCCGTCAGCTTTGAAAAGGATGGCAAGTGCAAGTGAGATGGCTGATCCCATAGCTGCCCAGAATGCTGCCCAACGGCTGCAGAGTGCAAGACCCACGAGGAAGAAGATACCTGTCACCCAAGAATTGATAAGGAATACCTGAGACACTCCTTTAAGCCAATAGATCACCAAATCGCCGAAGCTTGTGGCGAGTTCAGGATTGACGTGTTCGATGAGTTCCGGTGTGGAAAGGGATGCCGGAGCTATACCTTCGAGCATACGGGATGCAAGAAGGAAGAACCAAGTCAGCAACACGAATGGGAATGTGAATGAATTCACCTTGAAAGGGGCAAGGAGATTATTTAGGGCTGTGCGTACCCAAGTGGAAAGCATGGCGCAGAAGATGAGGGCGGCCCACATCAGCCATGTATTGCTGAGGAATGTCGGGAAGGCGCATCCTACAAGTATGCCATTGAAACCCCAAAGGCCTGCGCTGCCACCTTTGGCATTTGGCTCGAGCAATGCACCAGCAACGGTAGAGACGATCAGTCCGACTACTGCGCCCCATGCTACAGCGGGAGTATGACATTCATAGGCACCCCAGAAGATGCCGGCGAGAAATAGCAGACCCGTCCATGCGCTCTGCTGAAACATTACCTGTCCGGCACCATTGAGAATTGAGGTGACGGTAGTCATTGCCTTTGAGTCTTTCATAATTTTGAATTTTGAATTTTGAATTGAGTTTGGTGGGGAGGCTGGGAAGTCTCCCTTCCATAGATTAGCGCCAGGGGAATTCGGGAGGGAGGGGCTTGCCTTTTACTTGCTGGCGGACTTTTGAGCAGAATTCGCGGACCACCTTTTTTACGGGGCCGGTCTCCATGCCGAGGACCTTGAAGAGTAGGCCTGCATTGTTGGGGAGATGGGTGATGCCGGCTGCGAGGCGCTGCTTGGGGTCGTAGAAGGCTTCCACTGCATCGTAGATGGGCTTGATGTTCTCTTCCGGAGTCATCACAAGCACATTGGCGAAGATGTCGAAATCATGCATTATTCCAATGTCTCTGATATGCGACTTCTGTGGGTCAATGATAAATTTCTCGCGGAATAGCTGAGTACCGTCGGGGCGTTCGCCATGCGAGCAAACGGAGAGGATATCGAATTTGAAGAGTTCTCCGCCGTTGTAATATTTTCGTCCACCCATATAGATTTCAGAGTAGAACACCGTAGCTGTAGGATGCACCACGAGTTGGGTGTCGCTGATGAAACGAGTATGGGCATGGGGAAATA
>CAYNEZ010000229.1:0-4389 GCA_964396365.1 uncultured Sangeribacter sp.
CCTATGGATGCCAGATGAACGTGGCAGATTCGGAGGTCGTGGCGTCGGTTTTGGGTATGGCCGGATACGAACTCACCGAGGAGGATTCAGAAGCCTCCGCGATCATCTTCAACACATGCTCTATCCGAGAGAATGCCGAGCAAAAGATCTATCAGCGCATCAGCCATTGGAAGGCATACCGCCGGAAGACCGGGAAAAAGATTATCATAGCAGTGATCGGATGTATGGCAGAACGCCTCAAGAAGACTCTTATCGAGGATTACGGTGTAGACGTAGTGGCCGGACCCGACAGCTATCTCCAGCTTCCGGAGCTTTTTGCGGCAGCCGAGGCCGGAGAAAAGGCCATTGATATCGAGCTTAGCCTTACGGAGACCTATCGCGATGTTTTGCCACGGAGAATAGGAAACGCAGGGGTGAGCGGATTCATCTCAATCATGCGCGGATGCAATAATTTCTGCTCATATTGTATAGTGCCTTATACCAGAGGCCGGGAACGCTCACGGGAGCCAGAGAGCATCTTGCGAGAACTTACCGACCTTCGTGAGCGTGGCTTCAAGGAGGTGACTTTGCTTGGGCAGAATGTGAATTCCTATTCGTTCGAAGGAGCAGATGGACAGAAGGTAGATTTCCCGGCATTGTTGGCGATGGTAGCGGAAGCTGCCCCTGACATGAGAGTACGCTTCACTACTTCCCATCCGAAAGACATGAGCGATGAGACTCTCGAAGTGATGGCAGCGCATCCTAATATCGCCCGGCATATCCATCTCCCCGTGCAGAGCGGAAGCAACAGCGTTCTGAAAGACATGAACCGTAAATATACCCGGGAATGGTATTTAGACCGGATCGCAGCCATCCGCCGCATCCTGCCGGAGGCCGGTATATCGACGGATATGTTCACCGGTTTCCACAATGAATCGGAAGAAGATTTTGAGCAAACTCTCTCGCTGATGAAGGAGGCCGGCTTTGACAGCGCTTTTATGTTCAAGTATTCAGAGCGCCCCGGGACGTTTGCTTCAAAGCATTTTCCAGATAACGTGACGGAAGAAGTGAAGATAGAGAGGCTCAACCGCATGATAGCCCTTCAGAATGAATTGAGTCTTGAGTCAAACCGTCGAGATGTCGGCAAGGAGTTTGAGGTGCTTGTGGAAGGAGTGTCAAAGCGAAGTGCTGACGAACTTTTCGGACGCACGTCACAGAATAAGGTCGTGGTCTTTCCTCGAGGCAATAGCAAGCCTGGCGACTTCATTCGCGTGCGTGTCACGGATGCCTCTTCTGCCACCTTGAGGGGGGATGTGGTGCGTGGTGCGTGATGCGTGGTGCGTGTATGATAGAAATAAAGCCTGCTGTTTCCGGCAGGCTTTATTTCTATAATTAAATATGGAGTAAGAGCTGATTACATGACAATCTTTAGGGTTTCCTTTCCGTTTGTCACCACATATACTCCGGAAGAGACTTCCACTTGACTGCCATTCTGAAGGGTTGCCACTTTGCGGCCATCCATCGAATAGATTTCTATTGTGGAGTCGGCATAATCCACTACAATACTGTTGCCTTCGCGATGTATTTTCAATGAGGAAGCAGCAGTGTCGTTCCAGATATTCTCTACTTCTGCTACATCAAGACTGCCGATTGATACATAGCAATTGGCAGGAACTGTCACAGTGCTGCCTGAAGCACTGAATGAAGGGTTGGAATTATACGATTTAGATAAGATCTGGTAAGCTGCATCATCTTTTTTGCTGAAGTTTACAGCCACTTTTATTTCCTTGTCAACATTCGGGTTGATGACAGTGATAAGTTCTTTGTCGCCATTCTTGGATATCATAGTGCGGCCGTTAGCCCAATTTGACTGAGCACAGTTATTTTCAAACGATGCTGTCTCGGCAAATAAATCGGTATTCTTATTGCGCAATGCTATCAACTCTGAATAATTGTCGTACAATCCCTTTCTATTTGGATTATCCAATAGATTCCAGCGCACAGTCTTAGGATCTGTGTTGTTGCCGCCATCACTATTCTTTGTATTATCGTAATTGCCGAGTTCGGAGAACTGCCAGATCATGTGAGCGCCCGGCGCAAGGATCATCTGTGCGGCTGCAGAGCCTAAGCGATGCATAGAATTGACAATATTATCTTTAACACCGTTTTCTCCATACTGATTTTGTTTGTATGCAAGGCGCTGCTCGTCGTGGCTCTCGAGGTATGACACGGTGGATCCCCATAAGCGGCTGCCATCTTTAGGAGCATAGAAACGATTGAGATTACTGTCGCTTTGATATCCCATAGCATATTGGCATCCGGCCTCATTGATATTAGCCCAGTTAAGCTGACCTGTTTCTGCCATTGCGTTCTCCTCCTGAGGGGTAGCAAGGTTCTCGTTGATGAAATATCCGTTGGGGTTGACAGCTTCAACCACTTTCTGAAGTTCACGCATACGGTCGATGCGCGACTGATTGAAGGCATTCGTGGCGGCATCTCCTGAATTGGCATAAGAATCATTGTTGCCTAACCCTTTTACAAGGTCAAAACGGAAACCGTCAAACTTATACTCAGTCATCCAATATTCGAGAACATCTTTCCACTGTTCCTGTACCATTGGGAACCCTTGGTTCCAGTCGTTGAGTACGCTGTAGGCATGCGGAGCATTCTGATTGTAGAATGGATTTTCAGATGGCATATACATCTGATACCAAGGGTGAAGTCCATCGCTTTGGTTAAACACCATATCAAGGATTACAGCGATACCGTTCTGATGGCAGATGTCGATAAACTCCTTATAGTCGTCAGGAGTGCCGTATGCCTTGTCGGGAGCGAAATAGAAGTTGGGGTTATAGCCCCAAGAGATGTTTCCGTTAAATTCCATTATCGGGAGCACCTCAATGGCATTCACTCCCAGTGTCTTAAGGTAAGGAATCTTTTCGATTGCCATACGCACTGTGCCGTTGCCGTTGGCTTTACCTTCAGTGCCGGTGAAGTCGCGGAAAAGCAACTCATAAATAATGAGATCGGAAGAAGCGGCACCCTTGAAGTCTTTCACCTTCCAGTCATAGTCGTTGATATTACCTTGATATATTGCCAATGGCAGCCCATCAATCTTATCAAAAGGATAAGCGGGGAGATCAGGGTATACGTCGGTAGTGATATACTTATCATTCCAAGGGTCAAGCACAAGACGGGCATATGGGTCGCTGACTTTCATGGAGCCGTCAACAAGGAAATAATAGCCGTATTGCTTGGTGTCGTCGAGTCCATCGACGGTGATCCAGAAATATCGCAAGCCATTTACATCCTGATATTTCATCATATATTTGTTGTCGGCAGTATAGTCGTTCCATGCGCCAATAAGCATAACGCTGCTCTTGCCCGGGGCACCTAAACAGAATGTCACGCTTCCGTTGGGATTCTTCACCGGTCCCATTTTCGGAGTTCCCCCGGGGTAGTTGGCGGCTTCAGACTCCTCAATGTAAGCAAAGTTTTTTACGTCGGTCACAGTCTCTCCATCTGCCGTGGCAGTGGCTTTCACTTCATAATTGCCGACACCGGGGAAAGTATAGTCGACGTTCAGAAGTTTTGACCCTTTGACATTGCCGATTTCCTTATCATTTACAGTGAGTGTGATATCTGCAGCTTTGGTGGTGGCAACTTTGAAAGTGACTTGGGCAGTGGATGGGGTCACGATAGAACCGCTTAATTCGGATTCGATAGCCACTTGTAGGCCGGAGTCAAGGACATCTATAAAGATGTCGGAATTGCCTTCCCCCTTGCCTTCTTTTGAATTGTCGGCGGTACGGAATACGAATGCGAGGCGAGTCACGTTTACAGATGGGTCTGTAATGCCATAATATTGGCGTATGTCGCCGATGTAGAGTTGCCAGAGATTCTCGCTGACGTATGTCAGTTGGTATTTGTCGGCGTTGTCGCCCCAAGTGGGAGCGTTCACCCAATTATTGCCATTGCTGAGGCAAGCTCCGGTATGGGCATATACTTTGGCAGTTGCAGGGAGACCCATAAGTCCTTTGTTGCCTTGGTCGGCATGAAAAAGAATCTTAACATCTTTCGAATCCTCCTGAAGAGGAGAAGGATCGGAAGTGACTTGGGCACTGAGTCCCAATGTGGTCGCCAACACAATCAGCAGCGACATCAAGTAAGTTTTAATCATATACATATATATTATAGGTATGTTTTGTTGTGTAGATTCATACTACAAAGGTAGTCAATTTTATTAAGAATACAAATGAAATGATGTGGATTTTTGGAGGGATGGATAATTTTGGAGGATGGAGGGGCAGCGTGGCTGCAAGTATTGGAGCTGGAGGCTCAGTATCGATGCTTCGCACAGTATCGGCAAGCAGGGCTTGCTGTATGCTTTGGGGGGCGGAGAGGGCGGAG
>CAYNEZ010000230.1:0-4335 GCA_964396365.1 uncultured Sangeribacter sp.
CCTAACCATAGCTTAATGACATTGTATCGGAAGAAATAAGAATATCAAAGATTTCACAATCATTTGGAATACTATGACCAACTGGATTTACTAATGATTGAGGAATGTACATTGGCTTCAACACCATTTAAGTTTGTTACATAATGAAACGAATAATCATCATTATTCTCATATATCTATCTTGCAGTGCAGTCCACGCAGAAGGCAGTTACTCCGATACGCTGCCTTCTGATCGTAACCATTGGACTGTGACTGTAAGTTACGATGCGTCCATTCTGGGTAACTGGAAGGAAGGTAATATGAGATTCATAGTTCTAAGCGCTTGGCCATATGGTCTATAAGTCTTTGAAGTTTCTCTTGTCTTTCGCTCGGAAGAAAAGAAACCTTTATAATTTCATTCCATTTAGGTAAGGCTTTGGAAAATTTTTTGAATAGATTTGAAATTGCTTTTTCTTCCATTCCGCTGTTTTGCATTGCTATCACAAAATCTTCCCGTTTTATCTTTTTCTTTTTTCCATTTAGTGTCAAGGCCAGTTCCTCATCATCTTCCGGCATCACTATTGATGTGGACAATAAGTCGTAGGCTGGAGTCAACATATAGTTTGCCGAAGATCTATAAAGGGAGAAATTTTTGAGATGCATGTCAGCGTTTCCAATCAACCAAGAAAATACGACTATTTCCCAAAAGTTGACGACATCCAAGAGTGGGGCTGAAGAATACTTTTGAATGAGCTTTGCAATTCTTTCATACGAACCCTTGTATTTGTCCTCAGTAAGTCGTTCTGACAACTGACACATATCTTCCATTGCTATCTTTTCCCCTTTCTTGGTTCGATCGATCCTGCGAGTAATATAACAAAGTTCTCCATCTGCAAAACGGATTAAAGAATGAGGAACGGTTTTTATTCCGGCTGCCTCAGCCAAATGCATGACTAAGTCTTCATTTTCTGGAAGATTGTCATATCGTTCAGTCTGTGGTTTTAGTATAAAACGACCCCAGAGACCCACTATTGTAAAGCGTTGTGGTTCCCCGTTAGTTCCTCGTGTAATATCCAAAGACAATTTTGCTTGCACACCCGTGACCAAGGGGTATCGGTAAGCGGTAGAGTAAGACTAACTGCTTCAGCTTTATCTGAAACAAGATAATCTGTATCATAACGAAACTCATAGCCCATATCATCTTCTGTCAATATTCCTGCTAATGTGGAATTTATAAATACCTCTGCTTGTTTCATGGTTCAACCTTTTTAGAGGGCAACATTTCAGCTCCGAAAAGTGCCAACACTTGATTTACTTTATCAAGTCTGAGAGTCTCTTTACCTTGTTCTAATTCGCGTACAAAGCGTAGACCTACACCTGATTTCTGTGAAAGATCCACCTGTGTAAGGCCATATTCCTTACGTTTTTCTTTTATGTATTTACTTAGATATGTCATAATATACCCTTTGGGGTACAAATATAATAAAATAATTTCAAATTACACCATAAAGGGTATAAAAAAGTTGGGATAATTTGTTATTATACCCGATAGGTTATAGAAACTTCTACGGTCTTTTAATAGTTAGTTGGGCTAATTTGAGCTACCTAAGGCAATAGCGATTATATATTCTTTTATTCCTTATATCAGAATTTTTTGCTAATTTTGCAGAGAAATAGTAATGTGATGAATATAAGGAATCTTTTCGTATATATATGCTTATGTTTGGTGTCTCTATGCTCATGTGGTGGGGGAGGGAGGCATGATGCAGAATTCCGTAGAATTGACAGCATGTGCGATACGGAACCGGCACACGCCATTCGCGCCCTTGATAGCATTGACTGCTTGACCCTATCTGAAAGAGACCGTCACCGTTTCGACCTGTTGACGATTAAAAGCCGCGACAAGGCGTATATCGTGCATACATCAGACAGCCTGATTCTTGACGTGATAGACTATTATGAAAAGCACCGTAGCGAAGGACACCATGCCGAAGCCCTCTACTACGGCGGACGAGTCTACTCAGATATCGGCGATCTGCCTACAGCTCTCGAGTTCTTCCAAAAATCTCTTGATGAGATTCCTGATGACGAGGATAATCTTAGATTCCGAAGGAATGTCCTTGATCAGACCGGCAGGGCATTACATAGTCTTCGTCTTGACTCAGCTGCTATCCATTATTTAGAGCAATCTCTTCTAACCGATATTCCAGATGACTACTATGGAAAAGCATTCACGCATGGATTGCTTGCAGGGGCTTATAATAATCAAAGAGATTTTAAAAATGCTCGCGTACATATCAATGAAGCATTGAATCTTTCGGCCTTTCTAAATGATACCGAACAGCAAGATATACGAACAGAATTTGCAGATATGCTTCTTTATGAAGGTAAAATCGATTCGGCTCTCATGGTAATAAGACCCATTCCTGCCAATGTGGATTCTCTTTCACGACCATATTGTTTAGCAGTGGCAGCTGAGATATATAAAGATGCTGGAATATTAGATACTGCTTATATGTATGCGCGTCAACTCACAAGGCTCGCAACCCCGTATAATAAAAAGACTGGATATAAAGTGATTTTCTCAGATGAAATGAAAGGTTTTGTGCCAAAGGATACTCTTCTGAAACTGATTCCGGAATACAAACAGACAATAGAGGACTTCCTCGATACGCATGAAGCTGAGCAAGCCATCACTCAAAATTCCCGCTATAACTATTCAAAGCATGTAAAGGAACGGATACAGATAGAAAAGGAATTGCACAGATATCAGATTATGATGTGGATTGCAGCCGTTGTCGTGACTTCGCTTCTGTTTATTATACTGACTTTGATATTCTATCGTAAATACAAGACGGCAAGGAAAGAGACAAAACTCCTGGAAATCTTCAATCTTACAGAAAGACTGAAGGAGGAGACAGAAGCCAAGCAGAGTGAAAAAGACAGTAACCCTGAGGTCGAGGATGTAGGCAAATATATAGATATCAAGCATCGAATCCTTGAAAAGATGCGAATACTCAAGAGCAAGCAGCCGGAGTCGTTGGTAGACAATGTTATCCTTGAATCGGATACCTACAGCGAACTTAAAGAAAGGATTAGGACCGGGAAATGCATCACGGACTCAGAGGATGTGTGGAAAAGGATAGAGGACCTTATTGAATCTGTCTCGCCTGGTTTTGGCAAGAGGCTTGACATCCTTACAGAAGAGAGAATCAGTCCTACAGAACGGAAAGTAGCTCTTTTGATGAAGTGTGGATTCACCACATCAGGCATCTCAACCCTATTGTCAAGAGGTATGAACACGGTCTCCTCCCAAAAAAGATCCCTTGCCAACAAGATTTCAGAAGAAAAAATGCCATTAGAAATCGTAACTGCACTAATCATTTCATTATAAGCTAAATATTATAATCAACGAATACAAATCCTTACGGTTCGAACTGTTCGAATTGTAAGGATAATTATTTTTCGAATAAACTTTCGAATAAGAAAATCATGTCTTCCCACTTTTATCCATTAATTTTGTGCCTATAAAATAAATCTTTTTTCAAAGTTCTTATGTCTATCAATATGAAACTTTTGGGGTATAGCCCATCGTATTTAGAGACGTTAATTTTGTACAAATAAAATAACTATATGGAGTCTTTGACAGAAGCGTGTTTTTTGAAAGTGTATGAAAATCATACACAAAACTGTATGATTTTCATACAAAATGCATTTTCGCCTCCCGAATTTCATAGTAATTCCATCCAAGTGCATTAACTTTGCAAACTATATAAACATCATATCTACTTATGAAGACATCTAAACACATTTGGGCATACATGTCTACCCATATTCCAACATTAGGAAAACGGTTGCTTGCCATCTTGTTAGTACTAACTTTGGGAAGTTATTTTACAGGCTTCGCAAAAGAAAAGTCAAAAACCTGGATCAATCCTGAGGAAAGAATGAATCCGAATCTTTTTCCTGGATACACAAGAATGCAGATCACAAAGGTGGATTTCACTCCGGAGGCAACCAATGTATATATCACCCATCATTATTCACAAACTGGCCACAGCTTTAAATATTCCCCCAACACATCTTTGAAAGCAGGAGATAAATCATACAAGCTTATTGGCACGAAAGGACTCAATCCCGATAACTCATTTACTGCAGTTCCTCAAATCGGATCGGCAGACATAATGCTAAGTTTTGAGCCCCTTCCCTTGTCGACAGAGAGTTTTGACTTGATAGAGGGACCTGGAGCAAAAGATTTCAATTATTATGGTGTGAAAGCTCGTAGTAATAATATGGAATCCTCAAGTTGGCGCGATGTAAAGTCTGGCGACTGGATTATCAGTTTCTTCCCAGACT
>CAYNEZ010000231.1:0-4335 GCA_964396365.1 uncultured Sangeribacter sp.
TGATACGACGTTTGCAAAAGCTACTGAAAGTCATGCCGTTGCTCCAACGACTGTCGTAGGCATAACCCACCACAAATCCCGATAAGACAAAGAAGAAGTCTACTGCCAGATAACCGTGGTTGAGAATCTGGTGGGGCACTCCCTTTGAATAAGTCTCAAAAAGATGGAACATAACGACGATTACTGCCGCCACTCCGCGCAGTCCGTCAAGAATTTCATAACGTGGCTTTAAGCCTGATATTGATTGGGTCATTTCTATATTGTTTATTCATCGTGCAAAATTATATATAATTTTTTTTTGTGACAATGGAGAATATTTTTTAAATTTGTCGAATATTCACGCAATATCAATATTTCGCGATGAAAAAGCAAGTATTATACGAAAATATCATCAAACAGGATGGTAGGTCTTTCCATTTCAGGGAAGACCGAGTGAATTATACAGCAGAGACTGGACTACACATTCATCCGGAGTATGAAATGGCTTTTCTGTCAAATGGGGGAGGCATCAGATGTATCAATGATGTTGTTGAGGAATTTTCCGTGGAAGATATAGTGGTTGTCCCTGGAGGTGTTCCTCATGGTTGGTTTTTTGACCAAGCCCAATGTCCTGAAAATGGTATAATACGCGATTGTTGTTGTCAGTTCTCAATCAACGCTATCAGCACACTATCTTCAGAGATTCCAGAACTCAATGGAATGGTTGATTTCTATAGTGAGTTAAAACAGGCAATCAAGCTTATCGGGAATGCACACCGGAGAGCTGTTATATTTTTTGATTCAATCAAAGAGTTGTCTGCGTCGCGACAGGCATTGTCATTTATTTGGCTACTCAATGATATATTTGAGAGCGGTGAGTATACCTTCATCGGTTCTCCAGAGATCATAGATATTAAAGGTCTCCAGCCGAGAATGAAATTCAACGCTATTCATAGACTTATAACCGAAAACTATACTCGTACTATAACCCTCAGAGAAGCGGCTGATTTAGTTGGGATGAATAAAACAGCTTTTTGTAATGCTTTCAAGAGAATGTATGGCACTTCTTTCATTAAATATCTTACACATTACCGGATGAAAGCAGCCGCAAGATTATTGGAAACTACAACAATGAACGTCAGCGAGATTGCCTATGAGATAGGATTCAACGATGTGCCACACTTCAATCGACTATTCTCGGAATTTTTCCACACGACCCCAACTCAATATCGCAGAAGCATAGGTGACCTATCATGAAATACTTAAAAAATACATAGGCAGGAGTCGAATTCAATATGTCCATAATCTTTGAAAATGAAATTTATTATTAAAAAAATTCGATTTTTAATTGCTTTAAATATTAAAAAATTGTATTTTTGCATTATGAATGAATATTTCTTCGTTATATGTCAAAATAAATTCTTAAAACATTATACATATGCCTGAAATAGTAAGATTCTACGGAATTATAATAAAGATGTTCTTTAAACCAAAAGAACACGAACCATCACACATCCATGCAATTTACAATGAATATATAGGACTATTCAATATTCGCACATTTGAAATGTTTGAGGGGGATTTACCCAAAATAGCTCAAAAGTTAGTTGTCGAATGGCTAAAAACTCATAAAGATGAATTGCAAGAGATGTGGGATAAACAAGTAATAACTAAACTTCCTCCGTTATGATACCACGTATAAAAAAAATCACTGCTTTGGATGACTTTCAATTGGAAGTTGAATTTGACGACGGGCAAAAAGTGATGTATGATGTAAAAGAAGATATAAATACTTTACCGACATTCCACCCATTACAAGATGAATACGGTTTGTTTAAACAGGTTCAACTTGACACATCTCGTACTTGTGTGTATTGGAATGATGAGATAGATCTGGCAAGCGACTGTATATTTGAATATGGGAAAAATATTTAAATTGTAATTAGAACATTGAATTAGAAATATCTACTATGTGGAAATATCTTATGTTTTGCTTGATGCTTGGAGCGGCATCTTGCACTGGAAATAAAGGCAGCCAAGAGCAAGCTTCTGATTCTCAGAATCAGAAAGAACAGGTTGAAAACATTCAAGGTCAATGGCAGATTGAGAATGTTGTGGAAAATGACTCATCCTATATCCGTCCTTCTGAAATCGATCCGGAAATGACATCCTACATTGATTTCAGAGATGACAACACGTTTGGGATAGTGACTAATTGCAATCACATCGGAGGAACTTACACCCAGTCTAATGATTCAATTCATTTGAATGAGATTATGACCACTGAGATGGCATGCGACAATATGGAATTGGAAGAAATGCTCAAAAAGGTGCTTCCTTCCGTCACTACAATCGACTGCCTCAACGACTCCATAACTCGTCTAAACACCGACAAAGGAGAGTCTTATATAGTCTTACGTAAATCAAATCATTCTGAAAAATAAGCAGTCTTTGATAAATACCAATATCATGAAAAGATTTATATCAAGAATAATAATTTCTACAGCGTTCCCTCTGTTAGGGGTCTTATCTTTATCTGCCCAAAGGATTCCTATGGATGATGGGAAGTATCAACCCACATGGGAATCTCTTGCACAGAGGGAAATACCGGAATGGTTTCGTGATGCAAAATTTGGTATTTGGGCCCATTGGGGTCCACAATGTCAGCCCGAAGCCGGTGACTGGTATGCCCGAGGTATGTATGAGGAAGGAAGTTATGCCTATAAACATCACCTTGAAAATTATGGGCATCCTGCCGAAGAAGGATTTATGGAAATCATGAATCAATGGACTGCACCCAATTGGGATCCTGATAAACTCGTTAAGCTTTATAAAGACACAGGAGCTCGTTATTTCATGGCAATGGGCAACCATCATGATAATATGGATCTTTGGGACAGCAAATATCAAAAATGGAACTCCATGAATATTGGTCCGCATCGCGACATTCTTGGCGAATGGGAAAAAGCTTCCCGACGATATGAGTTGCCATTTGGCGTTAGCATACATTCTGCCCATGCCTGGACTTGGTATGAACCCTCCCAAGGGGCTGACAAGAAGGGCGAGAAAGCAGGAGAGTCGTATGATGCCCGCTTACTCAGAAAGGAAGACGGAAAAGGTAAATGGTGGGAAGGTCTTGATCCGGAAGAACTCTATGTTCAAAATCATGCTCTTAGTCAGCCTGCTGATAATAATTGGTGGGATTGGACAGAAGGAACGTCAATGCCATCTAAGGAATATCTTGACAACTTCTATAACAGAACAACCGATATGATCAATCGGTATAATCCAGACTTGGTCTATTTCGACGATAGCTTTGCTCCCTTCTGGCCAATCGATAACACTGGACTTGAAGTGATAGCACACTACTATAATCACAATTCTGCACTCAACGGCGGAAACCTAAATTCAGTGGTTTTTGCAAAAAAACTCAATCCCGAAATGCAAAAGGCTTTGGTTTGGGACGTGGAGAAGGGTGTCCTTGACAAATGCCTCGATGAGCCATGGCAAACCTGCACATGTTTAGGCAATTGGCACTACGATCGTGGAGTCTACAATGAGGATAGATACAAATCTGCAAACACTGTGATCCGCATGCTGGTGGACATTGTAAGTAAGAATGGAAATATGCTTCTTAGCGTACCGGTCAGAGGAGACGGCACAATTGATGAGAAAGAAGAAAAGATTCTTTCCGAAATCAAGGCATGGCTTGATGTGAATGGAGAGGGTATATTTGAGACTCGTCCTTGGTCTGTTACTTTTGGTGAAGGGCCTTCGACTCTTGAAGATAAGCCTCTTGATGGTCCCGGCTTTAATGAGCACCGATCATCTGCATATACGGATGAAGACATTCGCTTTACAACAAAGGGTGACAATCTCTACGCACACGTAATGGTCTGGCCGGAAGATAACGATGTGCTTATAACTTCCCTTAAAAATCATAATGTAAAAGGTGTAAAATTGCTCGGAGGCAAATCCTTGAAATATAAACAGACATCAGATGGTCTTTTGGTATACCTTCCAAAAGGAAAGCGTCCAAATGAAATATCTCCTGTAATAAAAATCCTGCTATAAAACTTTCTACTCATATAACTAGGACTCTGCCGATTTTTCCAATCAGCAAAGTCCTTAACATTTTTCAATAGTGCCTTTATGCTAGTTCTGCATCGGCACCGGTCCATTGAGTGAGGCTTCCAGCCTTTACTTGGATACAAATTTCAATCATGTCCGTTTCGGCATGGAGCTTGCGTTTGGCGTCCGGATCTACACGAAGCCAATCCCCTGCTTCGAGAGGTACGTTCTCACCATCGATTTCCATAAAGCCTTTGCCGGCTGCAATAAAATAGATTTCTTCGT
>CAYNEZ010000232.1:0-4312 GCA_964396365.1 uncultured Sangeribacter sp.
TGTACATTCTATATATACTCGTGACGGAGCATTGGGACGTCCACTTGGTATATTGTCATATAAAACTATAGTCTTATCTGGTACTTTAGTATCGGATCCACCCTCGGATGCGTAGATAGCGGTAGATAGAAGACTACATACCGCAAAGATTAATGGTACAATTATACTTCTCATAATATTTGTTTTTTTTGCAAAGTTAGTTAACAGTTTTAGAAAAAACGAAGAATTATTAGGTTATCATTTGGTTTTTGAAGGAGTATAATTTGTTTATTTTCAAACCAATAGTTATAGTGTAAACATCTATAATTTGTTTTTATCGCAAGTTGTTATAAATCAATCACTTGGGTATTTAATTGTGTATTAACGAATTAGCATTTGCTGAACCACCATACGGATTCTTTACTATAATTAACAATGAGGCGCGTGTTTATTCAGATCTCTCTTTTTTCTTACCAAGTAATCGTAAAAAATTGGTAAAATTTGCTCAGAGATTTTGAGCAAGTAGCTACGATAAAAGATTTCCGAGCTAAATGACAGTTCTGAGATGTCAAAGATGCCAAATTAAAAATCGACGAGTTTCCCTAAGAATCTATAATAACGAGCCCAAAGATCAACCCGGGTTTACAAAATTATTTTTGAAGATTACTAAATAGAAGAAAAACTCCTAAATATACATCAGATACCGTACTCGTTTGCTCTCTTCAAGTGACTTGATCTTATCCTTGAGCCGTCTCTTTCTATTATATATCGCTTCAATTTTATCTTCTTTGAGTATTACGGACATCGTTGAATTTGAAATATTAAGTATCGAGTACAGGAATAGAAGATAATCAGCATCTTTTAACAACGGAAAATCTTTTCTAAAATCTGAAAAAAGATTGTTGTATGCAATATCCACTTTTTCCTCAAGTTTCTTAGTCCTATTGCTACATACAGACAGTTCCTCAAGAAGTTTTTCTACTGCTTCTGCAGTTTTTTTCATAGCTTTTTTTGTATCAGTTGTTTCTATCATGATTTTACTGAAACTGTCTAGAACCTGTAGATTGTCAGTCAATAGCAATCTTTTTATTTCGTGTATTTTGAGATTATTATGTTTGGTTTCTGACAACTCTTTTTGCAAACAATCGGCAAGTCTAACCTTTTCTTCGATTTTTCTGTTTTGCTTCTGTATATAGTTGTTACCCACTATAAATAGAATGCCAATTACAATGATCACTACCAATATTACTGTAAGCATAGTCATACGATATGCTCTCATTTCAGCTTTAGTAACTAATCTCTCCGTCTCAAAATAATCTGATAGAGAATTTGACAGAGAATGACTTATTCCTTGCTTCAATCTTTCATCATCTATGCTGTCAAGATGCTCCATTTCTATAATGGCCTTGTAATGATCACCATTTTTCTTACAAATATTATAGTTTACTACATGCACTAATGGAACCCCATCCTTACCAATTAGGGATATTAGCTTGTCTGCTTTTTCTACTTGGTTAGTCCCTACTAATGCAAGAGCAAGAAGTAGAGAATCTTCATACTCGGCATAGGGTGTACTGCAAATCTCTTCTATGATCGGAAATGCCCTTTCATAATCGTTGTCTCTTATCAATGCCTTGCTTTTGAGTTTTCGTGATTCTTTTAATAAATACAGATCATTATGCATTTTTGCAGAATCCTCCGCCTGCTTCAATATGTTATACAGGTTTATGGTCTGTCCATCATTGAGCAATGCCCTGCTGTAATCAATCAATGCGTAATCAAGGTATGGTTGTCGTCCACTCTTTTGTAAATGCTTCAATTCCTTCTTGGCAAATATGACTTCATCAGACGTATTGAAAGTTTGATTATGAATATCAGCAATTCCTCTGCACGACATTCCAGCCCAATAATCATCATCCATTTCCTCGGCCAATCTCAAAGCTTTATAGAAACTGACTATTGCAGAGGAATAACGCTGTTTAAGGAATTGTGCTCGTCCCATAAAATATGTGGATTTGAGAAGATGATTCCTGTCATTATGTTTGTCATAATAATCAACAGACTGACTGATTACAGAGTCATCGGCAGGACTTAGATGATTCTTATCTAAAGCCTGTGTGTATAGTAGCCCATATAGAGCAATATCTTCTGAATTGGAAAACTTATCAGCATCAATACCGGACAGTATGGAAAGAGCCGAATCCGGCCGCTCCTCTATCAAGGATTCCGCCGTCTTGAGACGTGAATCCACACTATGACTACAGCCACATATCACGCATGCAAAGCATAATACGGCCCAGATAGCCGATAACACAAGACAACGATAATATCTTCCAATCATACCAAACGCAAGTTTAACCATCTAAATTTAACCATCTAAAAAGATTACAAAGATACCTCCTCGGCAATTCAGAAAATCTCGATAATCCAACCGTCAAGAGTCCTGGTATCAGTTGAGAAATTGGCTCCTATGAGGAATGCCGTTCGAGAATCAGCTTCAAATGGAATGGCATAGCCTTTCTCATGAATCTGGGCAATGGCTTCTTCCGCCGTGCCATCTATCTTGAATTCAAAAATATATACGAAGCCTGAGGTCAGTATCTGCATGTCACATCTTCCCCTTGAAGAATGAATCTCTGTCCTGACCGTCAGCCCCATCATCTTGGCAGCTATCGCCATCATATTCTGGAAGTGTATTTCTTTATCTTTCTCCGCTTCCGAATTTGTGTCTGCAAAGAGACTCTTCATGCTTAGCATGAACTCTTCCGGTCGTCCTTCATTGACATCGCGCAGACATTTCCGAAGGTTGAATGCAGGCGACCCGTCAATGCCAAGAAAGAAGTGGTTTGCAAGGGAATTCCAAAAAGATGCTTCCACTTCCTTGTTGGGGAAATCAAGAACGTATTCCTGCGTGTCTTTAAAATATTCCTTAAGTGTCAGATAACCTGACTGGTACAACAATGGAACAAAATCTTTGTCACTATCAGAAATATTACCCAGCTGGTCTTCTCTCCGTGTCTCCCCGGCTATCTTGTCAAGCTTGTAATTGTTCCTTTCTATCAGACGGATTAGATAAGATGGAGAACCGGAGGCATACCAGAAGTTCTTCAATTCATTCTCGTCAAAGGCATTGATGACACTGAAGGGATTGTAGATTCCCTCCCCACGGGAAGCAAAATGGTAGCCGTCATACATCGTCTTAAACTCCCGCCATGCCTCTTCTTCCGTAATGTCATGTTCTTCTGCAAAACTGGATATCGGCTTCTTGAAATACATGTGAAACTCTGTCTCCGAAATCCCGCATATCCCATTGTAGCGGGGCATCATGGAGATGTCCTTTAGGTTGTTGAGCCCGCTGAAGACCGATATCTTGCCAAATTTCGTGATCCCGGTAAGCATCGCAAACTTTATATACTGGTCCGAAGCCTTGATCACGGAATAGAAACTCCGGAGCTCAGCCTTCATCTTTTCATGCAAATTCGAATCATTGAGGCAGTCAAGTAGAGGTTTGTCATACTCATCAATCAGTATCACGACTTTCTGCCCGTATTTCAAGTAGGCTTGCTTTATAAGACTTGCAAAATTCTCGGAGTTATTCAGAGACTCCAATGACAAAGAATAATCCTGAGCTATACTTTTAAGGCTTCCCTCAATCCTATCCATGAGCCGTGAAACACCGACATAATTGGCCGGGCTGAAATCTAACCTGAATACAGGATGGCTGATCCAGTCCTTTTCAAGCTTATCTATCTCAAGACCCTTAAACAATTCTTTCTCCCCCTTGAAGTATGCCTCCAGTGTCGACACAAGAAGACTTTTTCCAAACCGTCGCGGTCGGCTCAGAAAGACATACTCATACTTATCTGCAAGATCATAAATCAATTCTGTCTTATCCACATAAAGATAGTTTCCCGAGATAATCTTCTTGAAAGTCTGGATTCCTATAGGGTATTTTATCCTTGCCATATATTTCTGTATATTTCGATTGCAAATATACTCTTTTTTTCCCAACGATACAAATTTCACACTCAAGAATCAGCCACTGAGTCTGCTCCATTCACGTCTCGTCACCTTTGGCTGGTAGTGCAGTTTCTCGTTGCAGGATTACGGAAAGCACGGAAGTAACTATATGAGCACGGCTTCAGGATAAATAAGACCACTTGAAGTCCCATCTTACACATGTCCCATATCATTTAAGGTTCTTCTCAAATTTAATACTTGGCAGTAATCCGCGATAGCCAGCGAAGCGAGGCTCAGCTGATCTCCGAGTGCGAACGCCCGAGTCTGGCTTCAAGTCTATTCCAAAGCACATCCAAAGCTCAATTTAAAGAAA
>CAYNEZ010000233.1:0-4276 GCA_964396365.1 uncultured Sangeribacter sp.
GTAAATAAACGTTGATGAGGGCAGATTGATAGCCTACATTCATTCGATCAGCCACCGACTCAATGCAAGAGGCGACGAATCCCATAATAATCAGATCTTTTGTTGGCTCTAAATATTTCTCCATTATGTTACTTTTCTTAGATGTGTCTAAGTATTCTATAGGCTCGCTCATCAGATGTTTCATTACTTCTCTTCAATCATAGGAGCATCAAGATGTCGGGTCTGGGAAGAGAAGTTTAGACCGATGAGGAAGATTCGGCGCTCACTATTGCGGTAGGGGAGGTCATATTGTTTTTCCTTGATTTGGTCAAGAGCTTCTTGAGATGACTTGTCGAACTTCAACTCTATGATATAAATGAATCTCGAAGTCTTAACCACAATGTCAATTCTGCCATCGGAAGTGTGGACTTCCGTTTCAGCCTTTATCCCAATCAATTTCAAAAGTATGTAGATGGCTGTATGAAGGTTGTTTTCATCGTCCATCTTCATCTCGTATGGTATCCCTGCGAAGAATATGTCCAAATTCCTTACCAATTTCTCCGGCTGGCCAAGAAGAATACTGTTTATAATATTGCGCACTACGGTCTGGGAGTCGCCACCACTCTTTACCTTCACATAGTAAGGTAGCAATTCTTTGAAAAGACTGTCAGTCACCTCTCTGTTTGGCAAGCCGAGCGTGTAAAGCTGCGTCTCCCGATCATAATCCTTAATTGTCAAGTAACCAGTCTGATACAGCAGCGCAAGTGGTGACATATTTCTCAGGTCGAAACCTTGAAGGGTCATTTCGTCACACTGTGAGTTTAGAAGGCTCTCGATATCCTCATCAAACCGGTGCATAGCCTCAGCCATCAAGGAGGGTTGCCCGGTACGACTCCAATAATTTGATATTTCTCTTTTTGAAAGACAATTAAGCAAAGACCATGGATTATATATGTCGCTTCCCTTCTTGGCAAACCTATAGCCGTCGTAATTACTCTTAAGCTCTTGGGAAGCTTCTTGGAATGACAAGTTATTATCCTCTGCAAACTGCTGGATGCCCGGCTGGAAGTTTTCAAAAAGTTCTTTCTCGGTGATGCCGCAGATATCAGCGAATTCATTGTCGAAAGTAATGTCGTTGAGATTATTTAAGTCTGAGAAGACACTCAATTTGCAAAATCTACTTATTCCCGTAAGAAACACAAGCTGTATATGCTCGGCCGAACTTTTGAAGTTGGAATAGACAGAGGCAAGTTTTGTGCGGTAGTGTTCGAAATTATAGTCGTGGTTGAGATTATTGACAAGAGGCTTGTCATACTCGTCGACAAGAATGACAACCTTCCGGCCGGTTTTCTCGTGAGCAGCCTTTATTATGTTTTGGAATCTGACTGATAGAGAATCTGCGACAACCTCTATTCCATATTCCTGCTCCCAACTCAACAAATAATTGTCAAGGACGTCATCAAGAAGCCCCTGTTCTTTATACTTTTCTACATTTAGGTCAAGACGAAGCACCGGATATGGCTTCCAATCCCAGTCGATGGAGTCCACGAATAGTCCTTTAAAGAGCCTACGTTCGCCTTTATAGAAATACTCAAGAGTGGAGAGGAAAAGGCTTTTCCCAAAACGGCGTGGACGTGCCAGAAACCAATAACGTTGCCTTGTCGCCCGTATTTTCGCAATGAAGGATGTTTTGTCAACATACACGCACTCATCCTCCCGGAGTTCACGGAAGTTCTGCTGTCCCACAGGGTAATATATTCCAGGTGCCATACTTATCTTATTTTCTGCAAATTTAGCATTAAAATCTGATATTCACAAATTTTTCTCCCCACTCTCCGGTTGGCGACTTGGCACGCTTTAATTTTTCAAGGATAAGTTGTAAAGGGCATCGAGATGCTTGTATTATGGCGCAAAGTTAACGTGAAATTCTGATATGTCCAAATTTTTCATTAATTTTGCAGTCATGGATCAGACTGTCGATAAAAGAGATGTCCGCACTGCGCATCTGGCGCTGTTGCTTGCCAATATAGGGTGGGGTGTGATTGCACCGGTATCGAAGATGGTGCTTCTTTCCGGGTCGATAACTTCGCTTGCCTTGTCGGGCATACGCATTACCGGCGGAGCGTTGCTTTTCCTCATTTTTACGTGGGTACTTCCCAAATCATTTGAGACAAGGCAGCGGATTGACCGGAATGACATCTGGAAACTTATACTCTGCGCGACATTGATCATAAGTGCGAATCAAGGCCTATATATAATTGGAGTCGGGCTGACGGATCCTGTCGATTCGGCTGTGATGTGCTCCTTGACTCCGGTTCTCACGATGCTGTTGGCTGCAATCTTCCTCCATTTCCGGATGACATGGCTAAAGGTGGGAGGAGTGCTTATGGGTTTGGCCGGGGTGTTGATACTCGTAGGTGGCACTTCGGAGAGCGAGATTGCAGTCAATCCCATACTCGGGAATCTTCTTTGCTTAGGGGCTCAGCTATGTGCCGCCATATATTATGTAGGATTTGAGGGAATCATCAAGAAATATTCTCCTTATGTGCTTATGAAATGGATGTTTTTCATCTCAGTCCTCACTTACGTTCCATTTTGCATGCCTGATATGTTGAAAGTGGATTACACTTCTTTGCCATGGGAGATTTGGGCAGGATTGGCGTTTATAATCACTATCCCTACCTTTTTCGGCTATCTAATGATTCCGCTTGCGCAGCGCAGCCTGAAGCCAACGGTGGTCAGTGCATATAGTTATCTGCAGCCAGTGTTTGCTGCTGTAGTAGCTGTCATGATGTCGGTGGGGGATTTTGGGTTGAGCAAGGTAGCTGCCACCGTCTTGATTTTTGTAGGTATCTATTTCGTCAATAAGTCAGGAGTGGAGTCTTGAGTGCTGAATGCAAAAGCGTAAGATCAGTCGTTGGTCTTTTTTTCTTTTATCTCAAAGTCAAACTTAGTAGTAAGCAAACTTTGAAAGGATCACCGTGCGACTGTTGGTAAGTAGAAGTGCTCAATAGTAAGTTAGTGATGTCGCACTGTGAAGTCGGCTTACTACTAAGTTTGAGTTCTTTTGATATTGCAAAGTTGCAATATTTTATTTAAAATAAAAAATTCTCGCAATATTTCAATGAAATAAAGCGAAAACTCTAAGGAAATGATTGCAATGTTGCAGGGTTTAGGCGTGAATGGCATGACGGTAGGAAGTATATTTTTCTTATGTCTCGCCACACTCTTGAAAGATCTACCAGGAGAAGATCATAATGAGTCAACTTACCGCGCCATCATTGCTGTCTATCGCGGATTACCGACAATTATACTTTCAATAGATTCATTGTTTCGGATGAAACACCATCCATTGGGACATCCCTTGGGACAAGAAAAACAGTGATCAAAGGAGGTTCATGGTCTAAGAAAGCGTGCACTTCATTATCTCACGCAAAGGCGCAGAGTTTCAATACTATGGGAAGCTTCGCGACTCGTTTTTGGCGAGTTCGCAATGGAAACGGGCTGCTTCGCATCGCCCGGAGAACGCAGAGGTTTTTGCTTGTGAAAGTTGAATAAGTTAAACTTGAGGGTGCCATGAGTCAGCTATGAGTTAGTTACTAAAAGTCGTAATGAAGTAAACGGTATTTTTTCGCAAAGTTACAAAGGATGTGGTTAATTTCCAAACATAACTACTCAAGCATGAGTTGAATTAGGTGAATCGAAGGCTCACACGGAGGGCACACAGAGGGGCGTTTTAAAATATTCTGATTGATAGATGAAACAAGATAAAGAAACTGTCGATTTCACGGAGGAACTTCGCTTCGCTGGTTCAAGGAGGGTACAGGAGAAGTATAATGTGTTAATAATACGGATGTGAACTTGGTGTTTAGGCGCGGAACTACTTCATAGCACAGAACTCTCAGATTTTTCGGTAAATCCATCAAACGTCAATATTTTAGCAAGGAACGGTCAAAACACGATATATTACTCGTATCCTGACCGTTATGTCCGCACTGCAAAATGAAGTAGTTACATCCCGATATTCGCTTGGCTATTGGCGCTGTATCGCTCTCCTTGTATTTGTATGCTGTTTAGGACCGAATTGATGCGCTCCATTTCTGCCGGGGTGTATTCCACATTGGCTGCGGCTATATATATATTCACGATAATAAAACGACCAAAGGGAATGATTAGACTATGCAGTTTTTCCGTAATAAACTCACTTTTTACGGTTATTCGCGATAATCAGATGGATTCATACCGAGATTGTGCTGGACGTAGCGGCTGAAATATGCCGGAGAAGAAAAGTTAAACA
>CAYNEZ010000234.1:0-4264 GCA_964396365.1 uncultured Sangeribacter sp.
CTAAATAGGGTGACCGATTATGGTGAGCACAACGTTCGTAAGCCTCATGCCCGAGATGATTGTCATGACGTTCCTGAGCATATATTTTTCCGTTCAAAATTCCACTAAGAAAGACGAGAATAAGTATGATCTTCTTCATAACATTTTCTTTTTTAGACAATCCTCCCCTATGGAGGTTTATTATAGGGATTCATCCTTTTTAGTTGAAAATTATCGATAGCTGTAAATATAACTATAGAAATTTCTTTTAAGATACTGTTTTACTGGATATCCTTACATGCAGTTTCCGCAGTTGGAGCATCCGTTGCAAGTGAGGCGGGAGCCGCAAGTGTTGCAATGCTCTCTGAAAAATGGAGTGTATTGTTCTGTGGGGAAGAGAGTATCGGAAGGTGAGGATAAATCAAATTTTGGTTTCCCAAAATGATGGCTTAATCCGGACTTGAATGCTTGTAAGCTTTGAATTCGTTTGGAAGGAATTCTGTATGTTCTTCCATTCTTTTCAAATACAGTGCCTGTCTCAATGAAATTGAAAGTCACTTCATTTTCCACGCATTGTCTTGAAAGACTTTCCACCCATTCAAACTTACAAACTCTTGCTCCGTCATAATTTTCGCCTCCACATAGCACTTCCTCAATTTGGCCTGATGAAAGATATTCTCCGGCATTGATCTCGCCAATGAAAGGAGCAGCCATAAAACCCTTGTGTTTCGCTGGGATGGAAAGGAGGATAGGGAGTCGTTCATCTGCACGTCTTTGATTCTCACATGTAACTGAGAGCATTACATTCGGATATCCCTCACCCCAATCGGTCGGAAGGCACTCCCTGATTCGGTTAGCTCGCTTTGTGAGTAGTCGAAACGCAATATCTGGACGTTGACGTATCATTTTCCAGACTTCCGGACGCCACTCATCAGCCTCTTCAACAAAGAAATCAGTCGATAGGCAAACATAGATTTGCATTCCTGATTTAAGTTTGTAGTTCCCTTTTCTGTCGCGTTGAACCGGTAGGTTGAAATTCGCTGTACGATAGACAAGCGAGGTATCAATACCCCGCTTACCATCAAGGAAATACATATAGCAGTGTTCGCATCCCTCACTTATCTTATGGCATCCATGCCATGGATTCCATATTATCATTTATTTAGAAAACTTACCAAAATTTTCAATAGTCCTAGACGTGAGGTTACAGATGACAGGTAAATCATTTTACTATGACCTTTTTATTACCCACTATGTAGATACCTTGTGGGAGATTTTCTGTCGCTTCCGAGAGTTTAACGCCTTTCCTTACGAGTATTCCAGTAACGGTATAGACGTCAATCTCTTTATTGCCGTCATAGATGACGGGACCTTCCACAGATGTGGGATCTTCAGAATTTGAAAGATACACTTTGTCAAGAATGAACGGTTTGTTGCCATATCCCCAGAATCCTACGATATAAATATGCGAAGAATCCATCTTTCGTCCTTGGTTAGACTTAAGATCCGGGAGATTCACCACTGAGTATCCTTCCTTATTGAATCCGTTTTCTGAAGCATCAGTCCAATAGCTGTCTATGTCAAAGAGTCTGAAAGAAAGTCCTCCTTCCTTGCAGTCAGACACCTTGGCTACACAATATTTGTAGTCTGAAAGATCTATTCCACCAGGATACTGCCACCCGGCAAAGCCATATTGTCCAACAGTGACTTTATGGGTTTCCTCGTCAAAAGTTCCCTTTTCCCAGATATTAGGATTGAACATACCCTCGATAAGCGGGAAAGAGGTGACAGTGAAGTCAACAGTCTCAGATGCGGGCTCTCCTTTATCGCCGGAATAGGAAATGAGAACAGTAGCTGTTCCGTCTTTTATGGCAGCCAGACGTCCATTGACAGCCTTCACAACATTTTCATCAGAAGAGGTATATGTTGCTGCCGAAGTAACATCCACTTTATGTCCATCAAGATAAACTGCCGTAATTTCAAGAGAACTTGAAGAGCCAGGAAGCATCATGATTTCTTTATCAGTATTTAGTTCAAGATGGTCAACAATAAGGGCTTCATCCGGAAAACCGTTGAAATCTGATCCGAAGAACTCATTTTCATCAAATGCCGGTTCAGTAGTAAACCAATCTACATCAATGTATCCGCCAAGCTCCTTAGTAGTATAATTAAATATAGCAAACTTATTTCCGGTAAATACAGAAAGGTCGTATTCCATTTTAAATTCAGGACCGAATGACTTGTAATCCTTATTGTCCAAGCTGTAGTAGAAACGGCATTTGCCGGAAGTGTGACTTGGTATTGCACGAAGATAGATGATGTCTTCAGTGATTTCATCACCGGTTTTTTCTGTTTTTGAAACCTTATTAGTAAGTGATGAGGAAAGATATGTAAGTTGACGTTTGTTTCCGTTCCTCTTCACGCCAATAAAAGCCAATGGATCTTGGAATACTCCGAAACCACATATATCTCCATCAGCCATATGTGAAATATCAATAGCGACTGTGCCGTATGAAGAGTTTTTATCTTTATGATATCCAAGGACTCTCTGAGTGAGAGTATTGCGGGCTTGATAGGGATTGTCTGTAACTG
Source organism: uncultured Sangeribacter sp. (assembly GCA_964396365.1). Classification (GTDB taxonomy): domain Bacteria; phylum Bacteroidota; class Bacteroidia; order Bacteroidales; family Muribaculaceae; genus Lepagella. The sequence continues at coordinate 2,572 of CAYNEZ010000234.1, forward strand.
ATGCTGTGTAAAGACGCATGAATCCGGGACGCTGGGTGAGCGACCATTTTGACATATCGGGATTATGATTCCATCCCCATTGCTTTCCGAGCTCATAGTTGCGGAATGGATCATCAGTCGGGAGTGGGGTCACCGAATATTGATTAGTAGTGACTGGTTTTGTATATTTGTCGCCGGCTTTTCCGTTGTCGCCTATTATTGGCCAACCATTTTCCCATTTCACCGGGAGGAGGAAAGGCATGCGGCCAAGAGTGCCATTGTCGCGGAAGAGCAGCGTCCACCATTCTCCAGCTTCGGTTTGTACGAGTGCACCCTGATGGGTTGCAGTATTGTCAGCAAGTACCATTTTCTCTTCATAACCACCCCATAGATCTTTGGAACGCAGAATAGTTTGTCGTCCAGGCCATCCAGGGTACGTGGCATAGATATAATAATATTCACCGATATGATACAGTCGACAACCCTCCATTCCAGTATCGAGGGAACATTTGGCTACTACAGCATCCTTTATCTTATGGAAATTCTCATCTACTTGAGCAATGTGTATCTCTCCAATTCCATAAGCGACATATGTGTTACCATCGTCAAACATTATTCCGCAATCATAGAATCCTTCCGGGAGTTTATGCATAGTCCAGTCTCCTTCCGGGTCTTCTACAGTAAGGAGAAATCCTCCTTCATCGAGAGTCAGGAAAAGCATATAGAATTTACCATCATTATATTGAAGTGCCGTAGCCCACTGGCCATGGCCGTATCTGTTCTTTCCGTTTTCAAGATTATATGCTTCGGAGTTTTCGATTTTTTTAAGTGGCGTGGCACAGTATTCCCAATTGACAAGGTCTTTTGATTTCATTATGGTTGCGCCAGGAAAAACAAACATAGTTGTAGACACCATATAATATGTATCTTCGACACGAACAACATCCATATCCGGAAAATCTCCGAATAGCACAGGATTATTAAATGTGCCGTCGCCATTATCACTCGTGGCGATACGTGTGAAATCAGCTCCGAAAGAAGAAGAGGCAAGTAATATTGCTATTCCTGAAACGATGTTCTTTAGATATGACATTTTTATAAAACTAAGAGATTACTAACCTTTGCTATTTTGAATTAGCATAAATTTATTCTGTTTGACAAAGATAGTCATAAAAAATGTCATTCGCAAATCGAAAGATAGTTTTGTTGAAATTTTTAAGTTTATTCGTTCTCAATTTTCTGATTTATTTATATGTAAGTTTGTATATGTATTTTTTTAGTTGTAAATTTGTAGGTGGATTAATATTTGATACAAATAACATTATGAAATACCAGTTAAACATCTTAACCAGTGTTGTACTCCTTAGTTCTTTCATACACTTTGATGCCGGGAGTCATGAGGTGGTACCGATTAACGATCATTGGAAATTCCATTATGGTTTTCAAGCGCCTAACCATGAAATCACAGATGTCATGTTGCCACATACGTGGAATCGAAAAGACGCAATGTTTGGAGACAAGGATTATTTTCGTGGATTGTGCAACTATATCCGAATCCTTCCTGCTGACTTGAAGGAGGATGGGAAGCGAGTCTTCCTAAAAGTCAATGCAGCCCAGACAGTTGCAGATGTGTTTATTGATAATCATTTCGTGGCTCAGCATAGGGGAGGGTATACTGCGTTTGTGAATGAGATAACGGATTTCCTGACACCCG
>CAYNEZ010000235.1:0-4258 GCA_964396365.1 uncultured Sangeribacter sp.
AGAAAGACGGAGACTTCGACCATATTTCTGCTTATATCCCGGTGCAGCGTATTCCTTCCGAGATAGTCAAGGAACTGTTATTGGCCGACACTCTGGGTCAACAATTTCAGAATCCGTTTGCAATACCCAGCGATATAGCCTCTCAGGAATCGGTTATACGAAGGCTCATTCAAATCAAGCAGGATGCCGAGACAAGATTGAACAGCATCAAGGCACGGATCCTCTCAATAATGGAGGCACAGGATATCAAGTCCTGGTGTACCGAGACGATGAGAATAACAAGAAAATCACCCTCAACCAGAAGCTCTTTCTCACTGGCAGACTTCAAGGAGGCTCATTCTGAAATTGACATCGAGCCTTTTATGAGAGTAAGCCAAGTGGCTGCGAGCTTGCAAATATCTATCTGATTATGTTAGACACCAACAGTAGGGAGTACAAGGCTGCAATGAACTTGGAAGACGCAATCAATGATTTTGGTTGGAATCCTAAACAGTTTGCAATGGCTTGTACCACATTTCATCGGACCCTTCAGCAGACCCTTTTCAGAACCATTGTAGAAATCCTGAAAGTATATGCTGATGAGAACCGGGGAACAGACCCACGAAACGCAGCGAGCAAGGAAGGATCCCAGCGACTATTGGAAGTCCTGAATGACATCCATGCTCCATTCATCTGAATGCTTGGAATATAGCATGACTCTCAATTTCAAGGGAGGCAAGTAATCACAAAACGGTTGCTTGCCTCCCTTTTTCATTTTTGTCAAATCTCAAATTTTTCAGGAAATGTTACTTTTCAATATATCTGATTATGATGATTTCAAGTCACTTTTCGGACTTGAAGTTCATGGAAACGGTGTAAAGAGCCGGAAGAACAAGATTCTGCTCCAACACATCAAGAATCCTTCGCTTGTAAAATGGTGTAGGGAACACAACAACTGGAATTTGCTTCAAATACGCAGTATGGCCGAACTTAAACAGATGGTGCTTTGCTATATCCGTGAAAATGGTAAGGCTGACACCAATCTCCATAACAAGGTTATCCTCATCGGTCAAACATACTGGAGTGCTCAATATCGAACTGATCACCTAAACGGTCTTTGCGAGGACTTTGATAAGAAAGCAGTTCGCTACGTCAATACCAAAAGTGAACGTGTGTATAAGATGAAGGCAGGTAAGTTCTTTACCGCCATTATCAAAGAAACTGAGATAGGTCAGATCCTATCTGAACAGGTAGTAAATTGGCTGTCAGAAGAGTTCACGCAGGACTGGCAGACATATACGTATGGGCAGACACCAGAGGTAGAGCTACATGTGGATGACAACTTCAAGCTCATCTATGACTACGATGCTTGTAAAGACTTCAATGGATGCAGCTGTATGGTTGACAAGGACAGACATTCCTTTTACCGTAACTCAGTCGATGCAAAAGCAGCGTACCTTCTGGACATGGACGGATATGTATTGGCGAGAGCCATCCTCTTTACTGATGTCAAGGACCAATATGGCAAGAAATGGAGACTTCTGGAAAGGCAATATTCGAGAGAGAGCAATGAAGTCCTGAAACGATTGCTTGTTGACCTTCTCATAAAGGCAGGCCATATCGACGGTTATAAGCAGATCGGGGCCGGTTGCTCTGAAAGTAGGGCATTCGTAGCTAATGACGGCACTTCATTATCTAATCTTAAGTTCTCTATTAAATGTGAGCTTAGTACCAGCGATGTCCTGTCATACCAAGATTCTTTCAAGTATTATGATTATGACAATGGCATAGCATATAACTACTACGAAGCACCCCATGAGTATTGTCTCGACACCACAGAGTATAATCTGGATGGGGATTATGATGAGGATGAGAATGATGATAATGGGCAATGGGATGATTACCATGATTATTACTGTAATGAGACCACACTCTGCTATTATCATGGTAGTGAATTATACGTCGATGTTGACAATCTTGAAGATTTTATATGGATCGAAAGCGAGAATGACTATCATCACAAGGAAGATTGCAGACAATGTGACTCCTGTGGTACTTGGCTACTGAAATCTGACGCAACATATAATTCCGATGCCCAGGGATATTTCTGCGATGAAAAATGTGAGCGTGACTATATCGTCGAGAACTACTATTACAGTGACTACGATGATGACTACTATCACAATCTTGATGATATCACAAAAATCAACATGTGGAATGATGAAGAGCAGACTTACAAGGTCATGACTATCAGCAAACGTTCACTGCAATACCTAATTAACAGCCGAAAAGCCTTTGGAGTAAGCGACACTTGGTTCATAATGACAGAATCTGCATAAACACAAAAGAAACAATGAAGACAACATTAAACTGGGGCTTGTTGAAGAAGCTGTATGCTATTCACAGCCCTTCAAGCAAGGAAGGCAACATGATTGCTTTCCTTACCTCTTATCTCAATACTATTCCTGGAGTAATATTAACCAATGATGACTATGGCAACCTTTATGCCCAGAAAGGAGATTCTAAGACTTATCCTTGCATAGTCAGCCATCTGGATCAGGTTCAAAAAATCCACTCAAAGGACTTCAAGGCTATCGAGACGAAGCATATCATTTTCGGCTACTCCCCATCAAATCATTCCTTCGAAGGGGTTGGAGCCGACGACAAGAACGGAATCCTTATATGTCTGGAGGCACTCAAAAAGTACGACTGCATGAAATGTGCTTTTTTCAGAGAAGAAGAAATCGGCTGTAGGGGAAGCCTATCTTGTGATATGGAGTTTTTCAACGATTGCCGTTTTGTAATCCAATGCGACAGAAGAGGAAACTCGGATCTGATCACCACTATCGGAGGCACTGACCTTTGCAGTAACGAATTTATTAAGGCCATAAATCCAGAGGAATGGGGATATAAAGAGACCCAAGGCATGATGACTGACGTGGAAACTCTTAAAGAAAATGAACTTGCAGTTTCAGCCATCAACATAAGCTGCGGATATTTCAATCCCCATACCGACGAAGAGATTACGGTTAAACGTGATTTGGAGAAATGCTGGAAATTGGTGCAACACATCATAGAGGATTGCACTGACACTTATCCGCATGAGTTTGGAGAAAATGATGGCTACCGTGGATTTTTCGGATGGTACCTGGAGGACGAGATTTTTTCAATACTCCAGGGCGATCCTACCCTCACACCGGCAGACCTCTATGATATGTATCAGACTAACTATCCAATGCTTTCACTGGAAGATTTTGAACGCATAGTAGAGGATTACAAGTATTATTATACTTGCGAAGATGATGAAGAATTCGAACTTATAAATGACAAAACCGATGGCAAAAAGAAAATCAACAAGCAAGAAGAGTACGACTTCTAAACTGAGGATCGTACACTACGGGCCATCCATCTTTGAAGTGGCTCACCATGTCCATCACACAATCGAAAGATACTGTGAATACTGCGGACGGCCTATGTCTCCCAGTGACGTGAACGATTATGGTAGCCTTTGCGAAGGTTGCTATATGAAGGAATATTATTAACCCTATAAATCCCCCTACAATGGATATAAACAAGATCATCTTTTCACGGACTGCACCGAAGAAGAAGATAGAGATTGTAGAAAATCTCACAATCTCTGAACTGCTGTCTGTGAACACCGATACCATCAAGCGAATGGTAAAGGAAACTGGCTCAAACTACTATAAGAGTCGAAACAAGAAATTACGCCTATCATCCGAGCTGAGAACTGGAAACAACTGGAACTCTGACTTTGAGGGCATAAGCGTTATTAAGAACCGTCTGTATGTGGATCTTTATCTGCAATACTCAAATACGGACACAAATACCAACGAGACCTATGAGAAATTCTTCTGCAAGGGGGAATACAGAGGTAGTGTTGTTCGTGGCGATGAATACGGAAACGACCGCCATTACTACTTCTCCTATAATGAAAGCGACAAGGCTCGTTGCATGAGACGCTTGCTTCTCCAGTATCTAACCATAAAATATAAGGACAAGCTATGACAGAGAACGCAACAACAGAAATGGCTCGCTATATCTGGAAAATAATTCTCAGTAGTGGAGCTATAGCTATGAGTTGGGGCATTGATCCTGACTCCCTCAGACAAATTCCGAATGGACTCAAATTCCATGTTCAGGGAATGAAGATGAAAGGTTTCGTCGAGATTGTATACGACGAAGGGAGCGACTATTTCAATGTAGGTTTTGTGAAAGATGAAAATCCCACAGAAAAGGAAACAGTTGAGGATGTCGCTTT
>CAYNEZ010000236.1:0-4229 GCA_964396365.1 uncultured Sangeribacter sp.
AAAAAATATATATGAAAATGAAGAAATTGATTCCATTGTGTGCTATAGGAGCTGTGATGCTGGCATCTTGTAGCGGAGAGAAAGGAAGGAGTGATTCTGATTCGCTTCAGATCGTAACAGTACAATATGAGCAGGCATCATCGCTCAATGATTCACTGCTTCTTCTGATGGGTGACATCTATGATGGACTTGACTCCATCAACATACAGGAAGGACTGCTCTACAGCATGGACAAGGGTGGCGAGAAGTTTGACAGAAGAGCTGAGGTGCGCAAGAACCTTGAGAGCATCAAGGACCGTCTGCAGAAGAACCGCGACCTTCTGAGCCAGATGCAGGCAAAGCTTGACAAGACAGGTGGCGACAACGCTGTGCTTAAGAAGACTGTAGCTGACCTTCAAGCAAGAATAGAGCGCCAGGAAGAGAAGATATCTGAGCTTAACACAAGACTTGAGGCAGCCAATGCAGAGATAGAATTGCTCAACGAGCAAGTGACCAAGGGACAGGAAGACCTGCAGGCAGAGACTGCGGCGCGCGAACAAGCACAGGCTGAGGCCACAGCAGCAGAGAACCTTGCAAACCGCGTATATTATGCCATAGGCACAAACAAGGAATTGAAGCAGAATGGCCTGCTCGACAAGAAATTCCTCGGTGCAACAAAGGTGCTTCAAGGAGATTTCAACGAGAATTATTTCACAGCCGGCGACAAGCGCAACCTGAGTGTCATCAACACCGGAGGCAAGAAAGTAAAGATCTGGGGCAATGTACCTAAGGACAGCTATGAGATACTCGACAATTCCAATGGCACACAAAGCGTGAAGATTCTCAATCCGAAGACATTCTGGGAAAGATCTCCGTTTGTTATCATTCAGATTGATTGATGTTAATGAAGTTGTTTAGACTTCATGAAGTAATAGTGACAACTTTATGAAAAGACATAAGGCATTATTAGTATGTGCTGCCATGGCCGGACAGGCCGTGGCAGCCATTTCTGTAGATAAGGTAGATCCTCCATATTGGTGGACCGGAATGCATGACACAACCTTACAATTGCAGATACATGGGAATGATATCCGGGATGCGGCATTCAGTACTGAGTATCCGGGAGTTAACGTTGATTCCGTAGCAAGACTTGATGGGAGTCCGAATTGGCAATATGTATATCTTAACATTACGCCGGAAGCCAAACCGGGAGTGATGAAACTTCAATGGAAATCGGGGAAGAAGACCATAACCCGAGATTTCGAGTTGAAAGCCAGAAAAGAGATGAAGGGAGCCCAGGGATTTTCGGCTGCAGACGTGCTTTATATGATCATGCCAGACCGATTTGCCTCAGGAAGCGAATCACATCCAGATGCCAAGACATTGAGGAATGCCGTAGCAGAAAACAGGGAGAATCCCAATGGAAGACACGGAGGAGACCTCAAAGGGATTGCAGACCATATCGAATATGTGGATTCGCTTGGCGTGACCGCAGTCTGGCTGAACCCGGTGCTTGAAAACGACATGCCCGGAGGAAGCTATCACGGATATGCTACCACCGACTATTACAGAGTGGACCCACGCTTCGGGACCAATGAAGAGTATGCCCAACTGACAGAGAAGCTGCATGCCAGGGGAATAAAGATGGTGATGGACATGATTTTCAATCACTCAGGCAGCCACCACCCATGGGCTCTGGACCCACCTGCCAGCGACTGGTTTAACCATCAAGGAGATTACCAACAGACCAACTACAGACTTTCCACCATCACCGACCCGTATGCCTCGGAATATGACAAGGATCTGACAGTGAACGGATGGTTTGTAGAATCGATGCCCGATTTGAACCAGAAGAACCCCCATTTAATGAAATATCTGATCCAGAACTCCATATTCTGGATAGAGGATGCGCAAATTGACGGCATAAGAATGGACACCTATCCCTATGCTGACCGCGAGAAAATGGGAGAATGGATAGATGCAGTCATGGCACAGTATCCGGGCTTCAATATAGTGGGAGAATGCTGGTATGGGAGTCCTGCCGGCGAACAATTCTGGCAGACAGGATCAGCCATTGCAGCCTCCAAGGGGATAGACACACGGCTGCCGGTGGTGATGGATTTTCCTTTGAGCATACTTTGTGCCGACTTGAAACCGTTTAAGATAGATTCACAAGCTTGGAACGGCATCAATGAACTCTACGACCACTTCGCGCTCGATTATGTATACGCCAATCCGATGAACGTATTGCGATTTCTTGACAACCACGACACTGACAGATTTATCCTTGACATGCCGGAAAACCTTGATGCGTGGAAGCAAGCGATTGCATTATTGCTCACTGTGCCGGGGATACCTCAACTCTACTATGGCACTGAACTTCTGATGAATGGAAGCAAAGAGGGCTCAGACGGATATGTGAGACGCGATATGCCGGGAGGATTTAAAGGGGACAAACAAAATCAGTTTGATGCCAAGGGAAGGAGTGACCTTCAAAATGAGGCATTCGATTTCATTGCCACCATCAACAACTGGAGAAAGACCTCAGAAGCCATAGGGAAGGGAGACATGAAGCACTTCATGCCAACTAATGGAGTATATCTATACCGGAGGAAATATGGACCGGAGGAAGTGATAGTTATACTCAATGGAAAGGATGAAGATCTCAATCTTGATATGAGCAGATATGCGGAGATCATCAACGATGGCGACAAGTATCAGGATGTGCTTACCGGAAAAACCTTTGTGCTGAGAGATGGGGACAAGGCGTTTAGTCTACCTGCAAGAGCTACTATGATATTAAAGTTGTTTTGACTTATTTACGAATGAAGAAAGGAATAAAGGCAATATTAATGGCATGCCTGCTTATATCAACGATGTCGGGGTGTAAACCTACGGAGAAGGGATACAGGCAGGCTTATGAAGCAGCCAAAAGCAAGAGGGAGCAAGCGGATCCAGATGAAGCACTGTTGACGGGCGGATATAAGCTTCTTAATGAGGAATCGACCAACTGGAGGGTGATAGCAGGAGATTCATTGCAAGTGCAGCATATGATCTTAAAGCCAACAGACGATATGAAATGGCCCCAATCGGGACCCTATCGATTAGCTGTGGCCATGCTAAAAATGACCACCAATGCAAAATCCATGCTATCTGATCTTCAAGGGAAAGGAAACTTGAAGCCAGTGATTGCAACTGACGGAAAGGATACATACTACATCATTGCCGGGAGCGCCACATATGCTGACTCGCTTGGGAATGTGCTGACAACCTTCAAAAAAGAGAATCCTGGATTTCAGTACATCGGACTGACACCGGCGAAGCCTTTGATCGTTGTAGGAAGATGAAATAGTAACGATTAATGGATTTTAGAAAAAAAATGGGCGGAATTTTAGAATCCGCCTATTTTTTATTAACTTTGCATATTAGAAACTGAAAAAACATAAGAATATAAGAAAGAATGGGAAAAGTCGTTATCATCGGCGCCGGGGGCGTCGGCACAGTAGTGGCGCACAAGTGTGCGCAGCATCCGGAGGTGTTTAATGAGATTGTCATTGCCTCCCGTACAAAATCAAAATGCGACGCACTTGCTGCCAAGATCGGGGCATCCAACATCACCACCGACAGTGTGGACGCTGATGAAGTGGACCAGATCGTTGAACTTTTCAACCGCCATAAACCGGACATCTGCATCAATGTAGCCCTCCCCTATCAGGACCTCACCATCATGGAGGCATGTCTGAAGTGTGGCGTCAACTACCTTGACACCGCCAACTATGAGCCCAAGGATGAGGCACATTTCGAATACAGCTGGCAGTGGGCATACCGCAAGAGATTTGAGGAAGCCGGATTGACAGCTATCCTTGGATGTGGTTTCGACCCGGGAGTAAGTGCAGTCTTCACTGCATATGCAGCCAAGCATCACTTCAAAGAAATGCATTATCTGGACATAGTGGACTGCAACGCCGGCAACCACGGCAAAGCCTTCGCCACAAACTTTAATCCGGAAATCAACATTCGCGAAATCACACAGAAAGGGAAATATTGGGAAGATGGCAAATGGGTGGAAACAGAGAACCTCGAAATACACCAGCCTCTCACCTATCCTAATATCGGAGAAAGGGAAAGCTATCTGCTCTATCACGAAGAGCTTGAAAGCCTCGTGCAGAACTTCCCCACTATCAAGCGCGCACGTTTCTGGATGACATTCGGACAGGAATACCTGACACATCTCCGTGTGATCCAAGACA
>CAYNEZ010000237.1:0-4189 GCA_964396365.1 uncultured Sangeribacter sp.
GCCAAGTTTGTCAAGATGGTAGAGCCGGAGAAGGCAAAGGAGATGAACATCAAGATCGCAAACAACTATCATATGTATTCCACGTGGTATGGACCACAAGACTAATCTGCCGGTAGCGGTAGACTTAAAAGAAGCAAGAGACAGGGAGACAGACATAAGAATATTGAGTCTGCTCTCCCAGTCTTTTCCCAACGTGCAGGCGGCAAGCACAGAAATCATCAACCTTGAGGCCATTCTAAACCTGCCTAAAGGGACTGAGCATTTCGTGGCGGACCTGCATGGTGAACACGAGGCTTTTTCCCATATCCTGCGCAATGCGTCGGGCAATATACGGCGAAAAGTGACAGAGATATTCGGGACATCACTCCGCGAGCAGGACATACGCAACCTTTGCACTCTCATATATTATCCGGAGAGCAAGCTGGAGTATACGAAGGCCGAGGAAGACAATATGGATGATTTCTATAGCGTCACGCTGCATCAACTGATACTCGTGCTCCAATCGGTGTCGTCAAAATATACCCGCTCCCGGGTAAGGAAGGCTTTGCCAAAAGAGTATGCCTACATAATCGAAGAGTTGCTGCATGAATCGCCGACAGACTATGACAAAGACGCTTATTTCCGTCGCATCATAGAGACAATAATATCTACCGGACAGGCAGATAATTTCATCATTGCGCTCTGCAACGTAATACAGAGGCTCAGCATCGACCAGCTGCATATACTTGGCGATATTTTCGACCGCGGACCCGGCGCCCACCTCATAATGGACACCCTTTGCGAATATGAACGATTTGACATACAATGGGGCAATCATGATGCACTCTGGATGGGAGCAGCCGCCGGCAACGACTGTTGCATAGCCAACGTATTGCGTCTTTCGCTTCGCTATGGCAACATGGCGACCCTGGAAGACGGCTATGGCATCAACCTCGTGCCACTCGCTACTTTTGCACTCGAAACTTATGGGGATGACCCTTGCGAGGGATTCGGACCTCATATTCTCGACAAGGAGCATGCTCCCGATGAGAAATCCCGACAGTTGTGGGCAAAGATGCACAAGGCAATCAGCATCATCCAGTTCAAACTGGAGGGACAGATGATAGCAAGCCGCCCGGAATGGAAGATGGACGACAGGAGACTGCTTCATCTGCTGAAGCCGGAAAAGGGAGTGATAGAACTGAATGGGAAAGAATATGAACTGAAAGACAGCCATTTCCCGACAGTGAATGCTGATTCACCATATGAACTGACAGAGGAAGAGGCATCTCTTGTGGAGAAACTTCACCACTCGTTTATGGTGAGCGATAAACTGAACCGCCATATCCAATGTCTTCTCTCGCACGGATGCATGTATGCAATCTATAATTCAAATCTTCTTTTCCACGCTTCGATGCCTCTCAATGAGGATGGAAGTCTGAAAGAGGTGGAGCTGCACGGCGAAAAGTACAAGGGACGCGAGCTGATGCATCGTATCGGGATGATGATGCGCTCGGCATTCAATTATGACACAGACCCGGAGTTGAAGAAATTTGCCATAGACTACTACTGGTATCTCTGGTGTGGCAAGGATTCCCCCCTTTTCGACAAGTCGAAGATGGCCACTTTCGAGCGTTACTTCATAAAGGATGAGTCGACACATTCGGAAGAAAAAGGGAATTATTTCAAGCTGCGGAATGATGAGAAAGTGATCGACGGAATTCTTGATGCTTTCGGAGTGGAAGGAGAACACCGCCATATCATCAACGGCCATGTACCTGTAAGGGCAGCCAAAGGAGAAAGCCCGATGCGTGCCAACGGCAAACTGCTCGTGATCGACGGAGGTTTTGCAAAAGCATATCATGCCACAACCGGGATAGCCGGATACACATTGGTATATCATAGCCGTGGACTTGAGTTGGTGCAGCATGAGCCGTTTGAGTCGGCAGAGATGGCAGTGAAGGAAGGAACTGACATCTTAGGTTCGAAGCAGATCGTAGAGCTGTCGGCAAAGCGACTCCGTGTGCGTGACACTGACAAGGGTGCTGAACTGCAAGGGCAAATAAATGAGCTTAGGGATCTTCTGCAGGCATTCCGCCACGGACTGGTCAAGGAGAGACACTTAAGATGAATCCCAAGCCCAAGCTACGAAAAAAAAATCACGTAAATACAATTATCAATATGAAAACAAGACTCTCCCTTTTGCTATTAGCAGTTTTGGCGTGCTTTCCTTATGTATCGGGAAAGACATTCGTGTATACATATGCCGATAAAGAGATCATCTATGAAGTGATTGATGAAGATGCACACACCTGCCGCACTGCGGCAGGAAGCAACTTTCGCGGCCGTATTACTCCCGGCAATGAAGTGAACGGGGAACTGACCCTTCCCTCTCACCCTATGGATGGAGACACGGAATATACACTTGTAGAGATCGGAGAATATGGGTTTTATCATAATTTTATCAAGACCATCGACATTCCTTCCACTGTCGCCGACATCTCCGGTGCTGCTTTTGAAAGTTGCGTGACGTTGCAGTCTTTCAAGGCTCCGGAAGGGCTACAGACCATTGACTACCGGGCTTTCTCAAGCTGCATTCAGTTGGAATCGCTCTCTTTGCCGGGATCATTGAATAGTATAGGAGAAAGTGCATTCTCAGAGTGCTCTTATCTTAAAACGATCGACTTTTCAGAGGGACTTTCTTTTATCGGGGCTTATGCTTTCTCGGGCTGCTCTAAGCTGGAGACAATAGTGATTCCAGATGGTCTCACCCACATCGGGATAAGCGCATTCAGCGACTGCACAGCTCTGGAGAAGGCAGACATAGCCGACAGCGTGACGGAAATAGAGGGTGGAGCTTTCATGGGCTGCTCAAGCCTCACCTCTGTCAGGCTCCCAGCCTCATTGAGCATGATAAGCGACAGCTTGTTTGAAGAATGCCACGCGCTGACCGATGTCAAACTTCCAGGTGATATCCAGACTATTGGAACCAGATCTTTTTTCCGCTGCAAAGCTCTCAAACAAATGGAAATTCCTGCCAAGGTCTTGACAATAGCTTATGAGGCATTTGCCAACTGCGAGGCATTGGAAACTGTAGAATTTCCAGAAGGTCTTACAGATATAGGGACTTCAGCATTTGCAGGTTGCAGCAGCTTGGGAAGCATTGTCTTGCCCAATAGCCTGATAAATATTGAAGAGTATGCCTTCGCTGACTGCACATCCTTGCAGACGGCAAAAATTCCCGAGACGATTGAGAGCCTTAGATATACTTTTTCGGGGTGTTCAAGTCTTAAATCGATCAAGCTTCCTGAGAATTTGATTTCAGCATGGTATACTTTCAGCGGATGCTCTTCACTGACCAGCATCAGCATACCCTCATCTGTAAGTTTCTACTCAGGCATTTGTGAATATTGCACGTCTCTGACATCTGTTGAGATTCCGGACTCTTTTGAAAGGATTGATTCCGAGGCATTCAAAGGATGTATATCTCTTGCCCAGATAAAACTCCCCTCTGCTCTTTTGGACATACATTTGAGTGCTTTCGAGGGCTGCACATCACTGACAAAGATATCTTTGCCTGAAAAAGTCACTTCAGTTGGAGCTGCCGCTTTCAAAAACTGCACGGCATTGGCTGAATTTGAAATAAACAAGAATTGGGATTATATTGGAGACAACGCATTCTATGGATGCACTGCATTGACAAAGATGTGGCTTCCAAGCAAAATGGAGATGATATTTGATTATGCCTTCTTCGGATGCACCAGACTTGAGACTCTTTTTATACCCAAAAGCATGAATTGGATTGCAGAGGGGGCATTTTTGGACTGTCCAAGTCTTAAGACAATTTATTATGATGCGGAAGAGCCCCAATGGATGGCAGAAAACCATATATTTGCCTTGAGCACTTATGAGAATGCCACCCTCTACGTGCCGCAAGATTATATCGACAATTACAAGACAATGACCCCATGGTGTGATTTCCGCAACATCAAAGGCTTTGACTTCACAGGGGTAGAGACTGTGGAAAGCATAGACAATGAGCCTACTGAATACTTCAACTTGCATGGCGTGAAGACAGGAGATCCCCAAGAAGGGAATATCTATATTGTCAAGAAAGGAGCAAAGATAAGCAAAGTTGCCTTCTGATGAGGATGACTTTGGTAAAAAATCATACAAATTATGGTTTTCTATTAATTTTTTCATTATATTT
>CAYNEZ010000238.1:0-2415 GCA_964396365.1 uncultured Sangeribacter sp.
CAACCCGACAACCTGACAACCCGACAACCCGACAACCTGACAACCCGACAACCCGACAACCTGACAACCCGACAACCTGAGAAAGTTGTTGAGACAGGATATGGCGATAAACTCAACATAGCCATCGCCTTCGAACCCATATCAATCCGAGATCTCAGCAAATCAGATTTTAATGCTGTTCTTGTCAACGATTCAAACTATTTTCTCTATTTCTCTTTCCTTCGTCGAAACGCAGATGAAAGAGGTTGGCATACTGTATATGCCGGCGAAGTGGCACCAAATGAGCTGATCGATGTTGCCGTGATTCGACAGGGTGAGTTAAATGAATATGAGAAAATTGCAGTGCAATATTTCGCATATAAAAAAGACAAGGAATTTGAAATGAAGCCGGCTGCCACCATCAGCCGAAGGCTCGATCTTTCAAAGTTTTTCAAGCTCCACTGCTTCCGCCCCGGAATCTATTTCGAGTCTCCTGTAATGGAAATTTCATTCGTGAAAGATGACCGCCCACAAGCCGACATGACATCATTAGTATCTGACTATGCTACCACTTTGTCTAATGCTCAACCCAAAGATAATCCCGTTAAAAAACAAACAAGAGGCAAGGAACTGAATCCTCATAAACTCCTACCTCTTATCGAAGTGGATCTCCATATCGATTCTCTCGTAGATACTACTGCCGGGATGGAAAACAAAGACATGCTCCAGCTTCAACTCGACACAGTGCGCAAGACGATGAAAGAAAACGCCAAACGCAAAGGACAAAAAATCGTGTTCATCCATGGCAAAGGCGACGGCGTCCTCCGCAAAGCAGTCCGCGACCTCCTCAAGAAGGAATATCCACACTGCGAACTCCAGGATGCCTCTTTCCAAGAATACGGCTTCGGCGCCACCCTCGTCACCATCCACTCATAATAATGGAAGGGAGGCTTCCCAGCCTCCCCACAAAAGCCCCCCCAACAAAAGCACCCAATGGAAGGGAGCCTTCCCAGTACCCACCACAAAAGCACCCAATGGAAGGGAGCCTTCCCAGCACCCACCACAAAAGCACCCACAAAAGCACCCCAAAGCAAATATAAGTTAAAATAAATTTATAAATCTTATATAAATTGTATATGACATGGATAATTGATAATTTTGTCGCATGTACAAAATTAGAGCAATTATTCATAACCCCCAAATAAAAGCATTACTGCTGAAAAGGATATTCTTTTCAGCATCCTTAATATATGCTATATTGCTCATTTACAATTTAAACACTCTTGCCGCTAATACAAAGGTCCGCGATGCGCAGACTTCTGTCCCGGTAGCAAGGGTTTCCATTTTCGACCGCAGCGGAAAGATGATTGCTACAGGCGACAACGACGGTCGCCTGCCCGACATCCATCCTTCTTCCTACCCTATTACACTCAGAAGTCTCGGATACTCCGACAAAATCATCCAATCTCCCAAGGACACACTCATCGAAATGTCTGCAATAACCTTTGATCTCCCGGAAGTGAATGTCAACACAAAGAGACGTCCTATCCTTCATCTTACAGGTTATCTTCGCGAGATTTCTTCCATGGCATCATCCTTCGATAATGTTATGCTTTACCGTGAGAAGTGGGTCGACTTCATGATCCCGGTCCCAAATGAAAAACATTTCAAAGGTTGGACAGATCCTCGGATTCTAAAAACCAAGTCATACTACAAATTTACTGACTCATCAGGACTCGATAGCGTCTCCGACAGAATCAACCATCATTTTTCCTGGTCTGACTGGCTCTCCCTGCCCCCAAGAGTCAACCAACCCACTCCAATCGCCCGAAACAGACAAATTGCAGACACAATCATGGGAAAATACTCCGCTGCTGAGACTTGGAAAAGAGATGGCGAAAAGATAAGAGTTGACGTAAACATACTCGCTGATACCCTCAGAGGCAAATGGGCACCTCGTCTCAACAACAGATTATGGAATGACCTTGACTTCGAACGCCTTCAGCTCACCTTTGAATACTCCGATTGTGACACATTTGCCGTAAAACCCCAGAACATCGACCGCATGTCGTGCTACATTGAATCCATGGGGCGCGGCCACGATATGTTCCAATTCCAAACTCGCTACGACAACATCCTGTATGTCACCACTTACGTCGACCTTGTAATCGCCGACCGCGAATACATCACGGTAAAGGAAGCTCGAAAAAAAGAAAAAGACCAACTATATGCCCTCCAAGAAGCCAGTCTTGTTCTCGAAGCCGAGAAAATGCCCCGAGACTCCGTCATCAACGACCTCATAGCCCGTGTCAATGCCATCGATCACGACTCCCGCCGACTCGCCATGGACATCGACACCCGCGTAGGCAGCGGCCGCATGCCAAACAGACCCGTTTACAAAAACAAAGACAAAGCCAAGCGAGCCCTAAAATCCCT
>CAYNEZ010000238.1:2515-4163 GCA_964396365.1 uncultured Sangeribacter sp.
CCTCCCCACAAAAGTCCTACCACCAAACCAAAAGCAAAAGATTGTGGTCCGAACAAAGTGAGGACACCCGATACCACCTCCTGCCACCAGAAAACCTCAAAACTATAAAATCCCAAATTTCCACATATCACTTATACATTTCGTAAAATAAGGGAGAGTAAGAATATTGGTGTTGTATATTTGCAAAATAATCATACAACATCAGTCATGGCATCCATAAAATTAAAATTCCGTCCTTCTTCAACCCCTAATCAAGAAGGAACTATCTATTACCAGATTCTTCATGCAAGAAAGCAGCGACAATACGTGACAGATTATCATATTTTCCCCAACGAATGGGATGATAAGAAGTCTGCCATTAGAGCCAATAGTAATCCTGTCAGAAAATCCTTTCTCCTTTCCATAAAAGAAAGAGTCCGTTGGGATATAGAGCGTTTTAGTAAGATAATTCATCAACTTGATGCGAAAGGACTGGATTATTCAGTCAATGATATTTTGGAAGAATTTCAGCGATATGCCGAAGAATGTTCCTTTTTTAATTATATGGAGTCGACAATCATCAAGCTAAAGCAGAATGGCAAGATCCGTACCTCTGAGACTTATTCAGCTGCTCTCCGCAGTTTTAAGAAATTCCGAAATGATGAAGATTTTATGTTCGATTGTCTATCAAGTGAATTGCTGGAGGCATACGAGGCATTTCTACGTCTTAGAGGTATTTCTGCTAATACAAGTTCATTTTATATCCGTATTCTCAGAGCAGTATATTATAGGGCTGTGGAAGAAGATATAGTTGAAAATAAGAATCCGTTTCGTCATGTATACACTGGAATTGAGAAGACGGTAAAAAGAGCTTTGCCATTAAAAATTATCCGCAAGATTATTAATCTTGACCTTTCCCTTATCCCTCATCTTGACTTTGCAAGAGATATGTTTATCATGAGTTTCATGCTGAGAGGAATGAGCTTCATTGACATGGCATATCTAAAGAAAAGCGATAGGGCAAATGGATACATCTCTTATCGTCGAAGTAAGACAGGACAGCAATTGACAATAGAATGGACAAAGGATATGCAGGATATCCTCGATAAATACCCGGAGAATGAAAGCGACTATCTATTGCCGATAATAAGAAAACGAGATGTTAACGAAAGATATGTCTATAGAAATGTCGGATACAATATCAACCATAATCTAAAGACTATCGCAAAAAAAATCGGAATAGCATTCCCTCTTACTATGTATGTTGCTCGACATAGCTGGGCGTCCGCAGCGAAAGCAAAAGGAATCCCATTAAGTGTCATAAGCGAAGGAATGGGTCATGATTCTGAAGCTACTACTCAAATCTACCTCGCAAGCCTCGACACTTCCATAGTAGACCGTGCCAATTCCGTCATTCTAAAAAGCCTTAAATAACTTTCATCCTCCCCCATCCTCTCTGTTATTTGTGATAGCCACCAAGCTTTAGCTTGGTATATTTATTCATGCTCATCACCCCGGGCTTCAGCATGACGCAATCAGCAAATATGCGCACAGTAGCCTCGGAGAGGCTCTCTATAGTAATCTCTTTATGACAATTGACGTAATCCTCAGAACTCCCAATTCTGAGGATTTTTTGTTTGGCAAACATCCAAATCTCTTAATAAGAGAT
>CAYNEZ010000239.1:0-4034 GCA_964396365.1 uncultured Sangeribacter sp.
TAATACATTTTACTAACCTAACATCATGAAACTAATTTCTTACTTTACTTACATCTATAAAACAATGGCAACCGTATGATTGTTCATAAACAGTTGCCATTTATACGCTATTTAATAAATTTTAAAAATAGTTGTTGTATTTGTTAAAATCCTTAACAATTTATTCAATGATAAATTATAAATGATGAATGATAAATTATTAGAAGTCAGATATTTATTTTCTCCTTCGCTAAGCAATCATTAATTTATCATTTATAATTCATCATTTATCATTGAATGACGGATCATTCTTTAGTAGCCATTGTGCGATCTGCACTGCATTCAGGGCAGCTCCTTTCTTAATCTGGTCGCCTACTACCCAGAATGTAAGACCGTTGGGATTAGCGATGTCCTTTCTGAGACGGCCTACATATACAGGGTCATGATCTGCTACAAAAAGCGGCATCGGATACTCCTTATTGGCAGGATTATCTACGACGACCAATCCTTCTGCATTTTCAAAAGCTTCACGGACCTTTGAAATATCAAGCGGATTTTCTGTCTCAACCCAAATCGCCTCACTGTGAGCACGTAGCACCGGAACACGAACACAAGTGGCACTCACGGCAATATCATCGCTATGCATGATCTTGCGGGTCTCGTTATACATTTTCATCTCTTCCTTGGTGTAGTCATTATCAAGGAAGACATCAACGTGAGGAATCAAATTAAAAGCAAGCTGATAAGCGAATTTTTCAACTGTCGGTTTTTTGCCTTCAGCTAATTCCTTATATTGATTCTCAAGCTCTGCCATTGCTGTGGCTCCGGCTCCGCTGGCTGCCTGATAGGTAGCCACATGCACCTTTTTGATCTTAGAAAGATCGTTGATTGGCTTGAGAGCTACCACCATCTGGATTGTAGTGCAATTAGGGTTGCCAATCACATTGCGTGGACGGTCGAGTGCGTCAGCTCCATTCACTTCCGGCACAACCAAAGGCACATCCTTATCCATACGGAAAGCTGACGAATTGTCGATCATCAGAGTGCCATGGCGAGTGATGACTTTTTCATACTCCTTTGAAGTGCCTGCACCTGCGGAGGTGAACGCTATGTCAACGCCACTGAAGTCAGATTCCGGAGTTAGCTCTTCGATTACATATTTCTTTCCGCGAAATTCCATTTGACTTCCGGCACTTCTCTTTGAGCCGAAAAGACGAAGGTTGTCGACGGGGAAATTTTGTTCGTCAAGGACACGGAGGAATTCATGCCCTACCGCGCCGCTTGCTCCTACTATCGCTATATTCATATTTTTAAATTTTTAATGCATAATGCATAATTCAAAATTCATAATCTTAGAGAATTCACAATGAATTATTCTCTGTCGGAAAAGCACATTCAATTATGCATTATAAATTATGCATTAAGACAAGCCGCTTGTAGCTACAGTCTTGTTTATCTTCTTCACGAGGCCCTGAAGCACATTGCCCGGCCCGAGTTCAATGAATTCATCAGCACCATCAGCAATCATAGCCTCTACATCCTGAGTCCAACGAACAGCACCGGTAAGCTGCTTGATAAGGTTTGCCTTGATTTCTTCAGGATCGGTGTGAGGCTTACCATCTACATTCTGATATACCGGGCATTTTGGAGTTTCAAACTTTGCTGCTACGATAGCTTCTGTGAGTTCCTCCTGTGCAGGCTTCATAAGAGGGGAGTGGAATGCACCGCCTACTTTCAATGGGAGTGCACGCTTAGCGCCGGCTGCCTTAAGCTGCTCGCAAGCCTTGTTGACTCCTTCAATGCTGCCTGAGATCACCACCTGTCCGGGACAGTTGTAGTTTGCAGGAACAACTACTTCCTCAATACCATTGCAAATCTCTTCAATCTTTTCATCCGGAAGGGCAATTACGGCTGCCATTGTAGATGGTTGCAACTCGCAAGCTTTCTGCATGGCATGAGCACGCTTGCTGACGAGCTTCAGGCCCTCCTCAAAACTGAGTGCGCCGGCTGCGACGAGAGCCGAAAATTCTCCCAGGCTGTGTCCTGCTACCATGTCAGGCTTGAAATCATCGCCGAGACTCTTAGCAAGTGCTACACTATGGAGGAATATTGCTGGCTGGGTCACCTTAGTCTGACGGAGGTCTTCTTCTGTCCCTTCAAACATCAGGTCGGTGATGCGGAAACCAAGAATTTCATTGGCTTTCTCAAACATCTCGCGGATCTCTGCATTGTTTTCGTAGAGGTCCTTGCCCATGCCTACGAATTGGGCACCCTGGCCCGGGAATACATATGCTTTCATCTGATTTTTTCTTAAGTTTTATTCCTTAAAATTATACCTATATTATACTCATCAAGCGTTTAATTTGTTTTCAGACTGCAAAATTAGTAAATATAATGCATAATTCATAATTCATAATGCATAATCTTTGACAAAGTAGCAAAAATTGTGAATTTTGCACTGCATCTTAATCGTTGTTCTTGACTCCTAAGAGGAATACTTTTTCAGTGGCTCTTGTAATGGCGGTATACAACCATCTGTAGAAATCTATTCCCATTGCTTCTGCCGGGATTCCCCCCATGTCTATGTAGACATGTTTCCATTGGCCGCCCTGTGCCTTATGACAAGTGACACAATAGGCGTATTTAGCCTGGATTGCATTATAATACGGATTTTCCATCGCGGCCATTATTTTTTCATTTGGTCCGACTCCTTCTTCCTCATTGATCACAAGTTGGAAGAAATGCTCCATCTCTGCCTTGGGAATGGCAGGGCCATCCGCCATTAGTGATCGTAACATGATCTTTGCACTCAATTCTTGACCATCTGCAAGTGACAATTCAGTATCTACAAACCATCTGCCGTAGGCCTTTTCCGGCTTTCCTACCCATTTAACAGTTACGGTTTCTCCATTCGCAAGAAATGTCTTCATCTTGTTTTGACGCCCCCAATAATAATCATTTTTAGCTATCACCAGTCTATCTCCTTGTTGCAAGGGCTCTTCTGCGTACATAACCATATTGCGTATGGCCTGATTAAACCTATTGGCACGCCCATTGCTGCGGGTCACTATAAGTGTCTCTTCCGGAGAGACCGTACTCCATGAAGTGCTCAATTCATCTGCAAGATCCATACTGCTGACTGGTCTGATATCAGGGAATCCTTCAAGTTTGATTGGCAGTTGTCCTTCCCCGACTCCGCTCGACTCCCCATTTTGCAGGCGTTCGAGTATCCGGCGTACAATGGTGGCATTATAAAGGATTCCGCTCTCAGCCGCTTGGCGCACCGGAACATCGAGAGTATGGGAAAAAGGAGCCAACCCTAATTGTTTGAGTCTTTCAAGATTCATTGCTGGAGAATCGCTTTGTCCTACCGGGGGAAGCTGTGCTGTGTCGCCTACGAGTATCATTTTGCATCCTTGGCCGGAATACACATAACGTATAAGGTCGCGAAGAAGACTTCCTCGGCTACTGTCTGTAATTAAAGAAGCTTCATCGACAATGAACACTGTATTCTGGTCGCGATTGGCACTTAGCTTGATAGTTGAGCCCTCGCTGGTGGTCACCATATGATATATGCGGCGATGAATGGTAGAAGCTTGTTTTTGCGACATTCCTCCAGCCACCTTTGCAGCCCGTCCGGTAGGCGCAAGCACCACACTCTTTATTTTGAAATGGGCGAGAGCTTTTATGAGGGCAGCTATAACACTTGTCTTTCCGGTGCCCGCATAGCCATTGAGAACGAATACATCTCGCCACATCCCAGTCACGATGTAGTCTGCCATTTTATATAATGCAAGAGCTTGCCCCTCAAGGGGAGAAAAGGGGAGAACAGCCATGGCCATCTCTGCCAACTGACTTCCCGTCAATAATACCGAATTCCCTTCCATATCTTATTAACAATTCATAATTCAAAATGCATATATACGTTTGTATATCTCAATTCCATCATATTTCTCAGAGTTGTCTTAGCCGATTTTGAATTATAGATTGTGCATTATGCATTAAGTAGCTCACAAAAATTAAACGACATATGTAATCCAAGCAACCGCAAGGGT
>CAYNEZ010000240.1:0-4027 GCA_964396365.1 uncultured Sangeribacter sp.
ATGGCACATTCCTTTATCACTTCGATTAGAGAGCTGGTGACAAGGACCCGAATCGTACAAAGCCAGGTGGCTAACCTGGCGGTCGATTCGGTTCCTTGGTTATAACCAGCTCTGATAAATACATCAGTCTCGATCATATCCTCTGTGCTGAAGTTTATCAGTTCTCAAAGCATTGATGCGTTTCTGTAAAGAATTGATGGAAATCCAGATGAGGACTCAGGTAGAACCGGCTGAATAGACTGATAAGGCTTTGAAAGCCGGTGGAGCCTGAGTCCTATTTAAGTCTGGATGACTAAATTTTTGCTTTCTTGAACTGAGGTGTCGCATTACATTAGCTACTGAAAATGATGTGGTATATCGCTTTAATAGTATGATGTTTGGGCTTTATTGGCTGCCGCTCAGGGGGGTGGATGAAACATCCCCAGACGGTAGCGGCAGCTTAATGAAGCCAAAACTGAAAATATCATCTCTCAGATTGCTGCCATATACTTGGCTTGAAATATCTGTCATGTCATTGATATGTTTCTTTACCATCTTGATATTCTTCAGAAGTTACAGATGGTCCAGGTCCGTCATCTACGATAGGAGATGAAGTAACTGGACCATCTGCTATTAATTCTGAATAATTGAATGATTGACCCTTCAGATAAGACCGCATATTCGGTAATTGATAGTCAGACAATATCGTGTGTAACTTTAGGGATTTGATGTCAGAAGGATCCTGGCATACTGTGGGCAGGGAGGCTGGAAAGCCTTGCCCAACAGTATGATTGTTGATCCTTCTCTGAAAGGATTGTCGTTCTATCAATCATTGCACACTCAATCTATATTGATTATCCGTATTGATGAAGAGTTGAGACGAGAGTTTTGTAGGCATCCTTACTGGTCAGGAGTGCATTTTGCATACACCCTATTGTAAAGAAGCCGGAGAACATCTTATCTGTTTTAATACGGTTTGCTTTTACGTTTCGCCCAAGGCCACGTTCAATACAGCCATCAGCTTTATTGACAATATAACCCAGACCTCCGATTTTCTTTTTGCCGGTCACAACAGCTCTCAGGCAATCCATCACAAAGATTGTGAGCGTCTGCAAGTCTTTCTTAACATTGATGACCGGGAGAACCTGAGTGGCCCAGCTATATTCACCATTGCCGTGATAGAGATAACGATTTACGTCATTCATAGCTTTGATGAGGCTTTTTCCTTTGGACTTGATAGTGCGAGATTCAATCTCTTTTTGAAAGGCTTTTATTCTTGTCGAACTGAGAGAAATGGAGGCTCCTTTGATTGAGAACCCAAGGAATTTGAACCAGCGAGTATGTGTTAGGAACTCTATCTTTTTGGGATTGAGCTTCATTTCTCGCTTAGTTACTTCTTCGGTCATTATCTCCATTGCTTTCATATAGTCCGGGCCGACAAATAGAGCATCATCAGAATATCGGACATATTCTCCATTCAGTTGGCTCAACCGCTCATCAAGTGAGAACATTACCACATTTGCCAACCAAGAAGCAACTGAGCAACCTTGTTTGAGCGACTGATAGGCTTTCTGGAGTTTACCGTCTGTATCGAAGTACCAGTCTGAATGATAATACTTTCGGAGAACATCTATGATAGCGGAATGGCCGTGTTTTGCCTCGACTTTATCAAAGGCTTCGTCAATAAATCTGATAGGTACAGAATCGAAATACTTACTGAAATCAGACTTCCACCCAATCACTTCGCCCTTGGTTTGGCAAATTCTCTTGGAGATCTCTTTCACAATCTTGCCACAACCGATACCTTTCTGATAAGATTGACAAGTGGGATGAATCATCTCAGGCATCAGCTCAAATAAAAGGTCATTAGCGATACTGAGGAAGATACGGTCAATCGGCTCATTGACATAGACTGTGCGGAACTCTCCGTTATCCTTGGGGATAAGAGCCGTGTGAGGTGGTGCAATCTCATATCGGCCGTCTCGTATAGCAGCGTACATAGCAGCTCTGGTATCAGGTTTTGTAAGCTGATAGAGATGAGCCTTATTGATGTGCTTCCCAACGCCTTTGTCAATGGCATATCGCCATCTCTCAGTATCGAAAAACATCTCTAATATTTTATCATTCATGGACTTTTTCTTTAAAAATGAAGACACTATAAAACTCTTGGCCATCACACACACTGAAGTATTCTTCTTCATCCCTTTCGATACAATCTTCAATATTGAGCCAACTCTTATTGTTTAGGATGGTGTCGCGTTCTTCTTTTAAAGCTTTCTTGGCACTTTCAAGATTGGACCACAAAGTATGAGTGGAATAACTATCAATAATCCTTTGTCCAGCATACTCAATATGTAAGCAGAATACTTCCATGGTTATGAGAATAAAGATCTTTCATCATTATAGTTTTGAACTACCCATTCCAATAAGAGCTTACGGTTTGTATTGTCGAGTTCGGCGTAGAATTTGACCATATAGGCATCTGGATCCTGAGTGCGGGTGGCATAATTCCATTTTTCAATCATGTGATTGATATTGCAAGTCCACTTCACTTTTTTCAAAAATTCCGGAACATAGTGGGTTTTTGTACCACCATCGGGAGTGGTAATTGTTATTGGAACTACATCGTAATTCCAGCCATGAAACAACCATTTATTTATAGCCATCATAGCGATTTTGAGATTTTCAGTCATAGCTGTTATGCAATTTTTGACATAATTATTGAAGCATTGTTCTGTACCAGTGACATTATTCTGTCATAATTTTCTGGAGGCTTGTTATATTTGCCACGGCATTGAACAATCGAGAAGTTTTCTAATGAAAATTCGATTGTTGCTATTGAAATGCCCTCAACCAAAGCGTGAAGTATAAGCACATTGTCTTTTGAGTAATACTTATTGGTGAAAACGCAGTGGTGCATATATTCACCTTCATCCACAAACTCTCTTACGGATTGAAGTGGCTTGACCACAATTTCCTTGTCAATAAATTCCAAATCTAAAAATTTTGATTTGGCTTTCTTGTACTGAGCCTCATCGGTCTTGCAATTGGCTTCATAGCGTTGTAGAGCAGTCATTTGTCTTTCACGTTGTATGCGTCTGTTCTCTTCATCAATTTTTGCTCGCTTTCGGGCAATCCAAAAATCGTGAGCCTCTTTGAGATTATCGGGACAAACGAATTTTGGGTTCCTCAAATCTTTCCCACAGTAATTCAAGGCTTCAAGTAAGTCATACCAAGTTGAGGGGTCTGTAATCTGATATTTGTGACGGAAAGCGATTTTTGCAGATGGCCAATATTTTACAAACTCATAAGATTTTGCCATCGAGTAAGCCACCAGTTTATATTGCCCAAGTTTCCAAGCTGTCTCAGTTTTGTTATCTGTCAGTAGCCTTTTAAAAAGGGTATATGGTGAACAGTTGTGAAAATCACCGGCATAACCATTCCGTTTTATTTCAGGAATTACCGATGACTGACCAACGATTTTCCATGGTGTCACTGAATGAGCGTAACTTTCATTTCTTATCTCCATACCGCTATTCCAATTCCAGCAATCACAATAATGGGAGAGCCAGTGCCGGGCACGGCCAACTATTGTGGGTGTACCGTCAGGTGAAAGCCAGTGTTGAAATGCCTCATGAATCCAGTAAGTCGGCTCACTCCCTTTTCTTAAATTTGTCTGCATAAGGAACATTCTGACTACTTGGAATCCTTGGCATTTGGTGACTATTGCAAAATATGCCCTATCACAGAATTTTCTCTTATGAGTCTTGTCGACATCCAACTTTGCTAAGCAATGAGGACACACAACCTTTTTGGCTTCAGCTCCAGTCCAAGTATGGCCGCAATCTAAACATTCATACCCCCTTTTCGGACTGTATTTGGCTATATGAATAGCGACTTTTCTAACAGCCTCTTTATGCTGATAGTAGCTCAACGGAGAAAGGGTTTGGGATAATGACAAAACCTTTTTCTGAAGATTGGTTCTTGGTTTCATATTGCGACTACTGTTATTGATTAGAAAATCAGAATATCCAGAGGATACGGGATA
>CAYNEZ010000241.1:0-3972 GCA_964396365.1 uncultured Sangeribacter sp.
GAAGGATCTCTAAGTGCCTCTCTCATATATCAATATTTTATCATCATTGACAGTTTCTCTTACCTCTGGATAAAGTGATGACTCATTTACGAGATCCACTGGACGTTGAAGCAAATCCTCAAGGTCGCAAAGCATTCCGGCATGACGCAGAAGGCTTACATTTGCCTTGTCATCGAAAGAAACAAGGATATCCACATCGCTGTCTTCCCTCTGTTCCCCTCGGGCAAACGAACCAAACAGCCACGCTTTGACAACGGGCTGACTTGAGAAATAGTGTTTGATTTTTTCAATGTCAATGATTCCCATATTTGTATTCTCTTTCTATCCAAACGCAAAAATAATTATTTTTGTTGAATCCTGCAAATCCTTTCAATGGGTAAAGAATGTAGATAGGATGCTCCGCATCCAGCCTCACGCAACCAACAGTAACTAAAGACATGACTATCGAGCAGCATATCCATACATATTCCAGATGGCTAAAAAATCCCGTTAATCCTTGATGAACCTAGGGGCTCAACCCACTTTCTCTCCCAAGACACTTCCCCATGGAACACCGGGGAGTAAGGTACACCTGGGAACGGGAAAACTAACCGTATCGGCAAGTTTTTGTAATAAATCCGCCAAAAATATAATTTATATGCCCTCCCGTAAATTCCGCCACACTCGATATTTGATCCTAACTCTTTTTAGGGCAAGAAAATGAATTAAGAGCGAATACGAGATGGGATGCCGCATCATGGTATAAAATTTCTTTTCCGGCATTCCTCCCTACACGCATACTCGACGACGTCATCGACTTTTTATCTAATTCTGGCTTTGATTCCGATACTGATTCTATATCATAGGGTGCATCAGACTGCATGCATTTACATTCTCTTTTTCCCAACGGGTGTTTGCTACTCCGCGTCTTCTTTCGCATATTTTCGATCGGTGGTGCTTCATACGGTCTATCTCATTACGGATAAAACCGAAGGCAATATTTTCCATTACATCAAAACTACTTGATAATTTACTAAGATCTCTTGCTATAGGTCATTGCTGCCAGCAACGATAGCACGAGGGCGAAGGCGGCTATGGCGGCGTATTGGGGCCATAGGTCGGTGATTCCCGCTCCTTTCAGATAGACGGAGCGCATTATTTCAATGAAATAGCGCGGAGGAATGGCGTAAGTGATGTACTGTGCCCACTCAGGCATAGAACGTATCGGGGTAAAAAGACCGCTCATAAGCTGGAATATCATAATGAAGGCAAACATCACGAAAATGCTCTGAAGCATTGTGGCAGACTTGTTGGCTATGGTCACTCCGAGTCCGGACAAGGCGAGACTAAACAGGATTGCCGCCAAATAGATTGCCCCAATGTTTCCTGCCGGTGTCAAGCCATACACCAACCAGCCGACTGTCATTCCTACAGTTACTACGATCATTCCGACTACCCAGAACGGTAGCAGTTTTGACAGCACAAACGCAAATCGACTGACTGGCGTCACATTCATAGCCTCAATAGTGCCTGATTCCTTCTCGCTAACAAGATTCAAGGCGGGGAGGAATCCACATATTATAATGAGGAGAACCACAATAAGGGCCGGAATCATATAGTTGCGGAAATTGAGCGTTGGATTGTAAAGATTGATCACACTTGTCACCGGAACACTCCTATCTATGCCATTTTCGCGTTGCCACTGAGCCAAAGTACCCATTACCGACTGACTGACATACTGAGCCCCGAGCAAACCTTTGGTGGCATTGACTCCGTTTGCCTCAATGTCTATATCAACGTTTCCTTGTGCAAGATCGCGTGAATAATAGCTTGGGATAGTAAGGATAACATCAGACTTACCATCCTCAATGCTTTTCATAGCTTCATCATGAGTGCCTGCTATTTCCTTCACCGAAAGATAATCTGAAGCATCTATGTCTGCTGCTATACGTCGTGATAGCTGGCTACGATCGTTGTCCACAATCGTCACCCCGGCATTCTTCACATCAAGGTTTGCTACCAAAGGAAGCACAAGCATCACCATCAGTGGCATTCCCACGATAATCTTTGGAATCAGAGGATTACGCCTCATCAACTTCACTTCTTTCTGCAAAAGTGCTTTCAGTATTCTCAATTTCATCGCGTCGAAGATTTAAATTTGCCGACAGCCAAGACAAGCAATACCACAGTCATTGACGCCAAAATCACTATTTCTTTCATTACATATCCAAAGTCGAGTTGCTGCACCATCAACTTCCTCATTGCCTCAATATACCATCTTGCAGGAATTATATTTGAAATCCACTGCAATACAATCGGCATATTATCAATCGGAAATATCATCCCTGAAAGCATAATGACTGGAAGCATAAACATCATAGCCGATACAATAAGAGCCGAAAGCTGGGTGTCTACAAGCGTTGAGACCATCAGTCCGATTGAGAGCGAGAGGATGATATAAAGCATCGAAAGCATAATCACACTTATGATGCTTGCTGATACAGGCAATCCAAGCAAAGTATAAGACATCAAAAGCATGGCTGTAAGGATTATGCAAGACAAAAGAAAATATGGCACAAGTTTTCCTAAAATAATCGTATAAGGTTTCACCGGAGACACAAGTAGCAAGTTCATGGTACCGGTTTCTTTCTCACGTACAATCGAGACAGATGTCATTATAGCGCATATCAAGATGAAAATCATCCCAAGAATACCAGGAACAAAATTGTAGGCACTATTTAGCTGGGGATTATAGAGAGTATTTGTGATTACAGGACTTTTGGAAGAGTTGCCACTGATGATCCCTCGAATATATGCGGTAGCAGTCTGTGCGGTGTTGGTGTTGGATGCATCAACTACTATCTGTGAGTTGACTTTCCCATTATCGTTTTTGAGATATACCACAGCCTCTGTCTGACCAGAACGCAGGAGTTGGTCAGCATCTTTCGGAGCAATAAGTCCCTTAAAGGTGATGTAATCATTCACGCTCAGCCGTTGAATGATGTCGCGGGTCTCATCTGTATGCTGATCCACTACTGCTACCACCATCACATCATTGACTTCAGTTGATATCGCAAATCCGAAAAGAAGCAGCAAAACAATGGGCATAAGCAGTGTGATCACCATAGTGCGTGTGTCGCGCACTATATGCAATGCCTCTTTCTTTACAAGTGATTGGAATATAGCCATATCTTAATCTTCTCTTTTTGCATCTTGGGCTACTATGCGGAATACTTCGTCGATAGAAGAAGCATGATATTTCTCCTTAAGTGCCGCCGGGGAGTCGAGTGCACTTATCTTGCCATCCACCATTATTGAAATGCGGTTGCAATATTCAGCCTCATCAAGGTAATGGGTAGTGACAAAGACTGTCATACCGTCTGAGGAAGCCTTGTAGATGAGTTCCCAGAATTTTCTTCGGGTGACAGGATCTACACCACCCGTTGGTTCATCAAGAAACACCACCTCAGGCTTATGGATAGTAGCTGTGGCAAAAGCCAGTTTCTGTTTCCATCCCACAGGGATATCCTTCACAAATGTATTTCGCATATTCTCCATCTCCAGTTCTTGAAAAAGGCGTTCAGAAGCTTCCTTGATATGAGAGGAAGACATACCATAGATAGTGGAAAATAATCGGATATTTTCTTCTACTGTCAGGTCGGCATAAAGCGAAAACTTCTGGCTCATATAACCAATCCTATGCTTGATGGCTTCTGACTGCTTGATTATATCGCATCCAGCCACATATCCGTCACCCTCTGTAGGAATACTTAGACCGCAAAGCATACGCATGGCAGTAGTCTTTCCCGCTCCATTTGCTCCCAAGAAACCGAATATCTCCCCTTTGGCGACATCAAAAGTTATGTGATCGACCGCAGTAAAAGAGCCAAATCTCTTGGTGAGATTTCTTACAGATATTGCCTTTTCATTTCCCATAATTCATAAAATTCACCTATAGACCTTATTGATCCCATTAGTCATATTGAGCCTATC
>CAYNEZ010000242.1:0-3899 GCA_964396365.1 uncultured Sangeribacter sp.
TATCATAAGGACGATTTGCAGCAAGGGAAAACCTGTGAGGACCATCGGCAAGATAAACGGAGGTGATTCCTAAACGAGGAATTGCATATGTCAATCCGGCAGTGCCGGGGAATTTTGCATCGTCGCTATATTGCATACCGCATCCGAGCACCAGATGCACTTTTTCATCCGGAGTCATCGCAGCTACAATTTCATCGATATTATCGGGGCTGAGAGTGAGCTGCTGTGCCCAAATCATTGGGGCACAGCAGAGTGCCATTACACTAACTATATTGCGGATTTTCATTATCGTTTAAGAGTATTGAGTTTAGCTTGTGGCTTCAAGGCATCATGAAGAGGAGTCTCAGCGGACGCTACATTGGCTTTTACATTTCCACGGATATCTCTGCTGGAAGCACCAACCTCGAATACATATTCACCGGCATCTACAACCCATGCGTTCTTTTCTTCATCATAAGAAGCAAGGTCGGAAGCTGCAAATTTCAACTCCAACGTCTGGCTCTCGCCCGGCTTGATAACAGAGGTCTTTGCAAATGCTTTAAGTTCATGCTCCGGCTTATTTGCAGCCTTCGCATTGGGAGCCTTCGCATAGAGCTGAACCACCTCTTTTCCTGCCACATTACCAGTGTTCTTAACATCAACAGTCACTGTATAGATTCCATCTTTTTCACTGATCTTAGGCTCTGAATATTCGAAAGTAGTATAAGAGAGGCCATATCCGAATGGATAAGATACATTTTTACCGAAGCTATCGAAATAGCGGTAGCCAACATAGATATCCTCTTCATATGGGGTGTAGTCCCAAAGCAACTTATCAGTCTTTTCCTCTTTGTCGAAACCAAATTGAGAGGCAGCTCCCTCTGTGGGGAAATTAGCGCTTGAAGCATGATCAGCCCAAGCTATAGGGAATGTCATAGGAAGTTTGCCCGAAGGATTCACATTACCCACAAGCACGTCAGCAACGCTATTGCCACCTTCCTGGCCACCCTGCCACGCACAAAGGATAGCATCGGGGACATTACGCCAGGACGCAGTCTCAATTACACCTCCAATGTTAAGAACCACTACTACGGGTTTGCCTTCAGCTTTAAAGGCTTTTGTAGTATTCTCAATCAATTGCTTCTCCTCCGGAGTAAGATTGAAGTCGGTCAATGTACGGTCAAGAAATTCACCGGAAGTGCGTCCGATGGTGATAATGCCGGCATCGTTTGCTTTTGCCAAAGCAGAGAGAGTTGCAGCATCAGGCACCCATTCCACAGGACGTTTACTTGGGAAGAATTTTGCCATAGGATCGTTTGGATCAGGTGCATTGCGTTCGTTTTCCGATTCAATATGCTTTGCATATTTGTCTTTCAAACTCTCATCTATGGTAAGGTTCACATTCTTAAGGCCATCAAGCAAAGAAACTGTGTAAGCACGGTTTACGTTGCCTGAACCTGTGCCTCCAGCAATGAAATCGTAGGAAGTGCAACCAAGAAGCGCCACATTCTTGACATCTTTATTGAAGGGGAGAGCATTGTCATTGTTTTTCAGAAGGACCATACCTTCAGCGGCACTTTGACGAGTGACTTCAGCGTGAGCCTTCAGGTCAGGAGTGTTGGAATATTTGTAACCCTTGAATTTAGGGGTCTTCACAATCATCTCAAGGATGCGCTTCACATTGCGGTCGAGCACAGCCTCATCCAATGTGCCATTCTTTACACCATCCACGATAGCCAGATACTGTTTGTCAGTTCCCGGTTGGAGCATATCGTTGCCAGCTTCCATCTGAGCCACTGCATCTTTTCCGCCAAACCAGTCGGTCATCACAACATAGGGATATCCCCATTCGTCGCGAAGCACAGTGGTAAGCAAATCTGCGTTTTCAGATGCATACTTGCCGTTGATGTAATTGTATGAAGACATGACGGTCCAAGGCTGAGCCTCCTTTACTACGGTTTCAAATCCACGCAGATAGATTTCGCGTAAAGCCCGTTGGCTTACCTGAGCGTCATTGCCCATACGGTTGCTCTCCTGATTGTTGGCAGCAAAGTGCTTCACAGAGGTTCCCACTCCGTTTTTCTGCACTCCACGCACATAGGCGGCAGCAATCTTTCCGGCTACGAGAGGATCTTCAGAATAATATTCAAAGTTACGGCCGCAAAGGGGATTACGGTGGATATTAAGAGCGGGAGCCAAGAGAACGTCGGCACCATATTCAAGAACTTCGTTGCCGATAGCATCACCTACTTCCTCCACCAATTCAGTGTCCCAGGTGGAAGCGAGGAGCGTACCAATGGGGAAATGAGTGCAATAATAGGTTGTATCATCCCCTTCTCGAGTAGGGTCGATTCGAAGACCAGCCGGTCCGTCTGCAAGCACAACGGCAGGGATACCAAGGCGTTCGATTGGGAATGTAGTTCCGGCGGCACCGGGAACAATACTACGGGTCTCACCTACCACAGCACTGTCGCCAGACAGTCCTGCCATACCGGTTCCAACGATAAGATGAGCCTTTTCCTCAAGAGTCATAGCCGCGATAACTTCATCAATGTTATCCGGATTCAACTTAGGCGTACTGTTACAACTAATCATAGTAGCGAGCATTAAAGAAGATGCTAAGATTGAAAATGTCTTCATAATGATGTTAAGCTTTCTTATTTCTTAAACAATTTCGGAGCAAATTCGGTGAGATAAATACGCCAATTTTTCCATATATGTCCTTCCGGAGTCTCAAAATATTCATAAGGATAGTTTTTGCTATCGAGCATTTGACGATATTGTGTATTAGCATCATATAGGAAGTCGGAGTCTCCAATGGCAATGTAATAAAGTGCGGGCTTCTTGTCAAACTGAGTCTTAAGTTTTCCTTCCAAATCCTGATAGATTGGAGAAGTGCTGCCTTCACGTGGAAGAATTGCTGCGGAGAAAAGGCCTACGTAGTCAAACATATCAGGATACTGCTTCGAGATATGCATTGAGTGGAAGCCGCCCATTGAAAGACCTGCTATTGCACGAGCTTTCTTTTCCGGTATTGTACGGAAAGTGTTGTCGATGAAATTAACAACATCGGGGAAAGCTGTCTCAAACGAACCTTCCATAGTGTGTGGAAGATTCATGTTTGGAGCCTGCAAGCCAAGGGAAGACTCTCCAGGTGCAGCTTCCTGATCCGCATTACCATTAGTCATGACAACAATCATGGGCTCAGCTTTACCCTGTGCAATCAGATTGTCGAGAATCTGAGAAGTGCGACCAAGTGCCATCCAAGCTTCCTCATCGCCACCCATTCCATGGAGCAGATAAAACACTGGATATTTCTTCCCTGACGTTTCATATCCAGCAGGGGTATACACTGTGACACGACGTTTTTTGCCGAGCGTAGGACTGTCATACCACATACGCGATACCGTGCCATGAGGCACGTCCTTCACATTGTAAAGGCTTGCGCGGTCGCCATCTATGATGAAGATATTGGTAACGGTTGCGACATCACGGTTCATATAGACATTTGACGGGTCCATCATGCGAAGACCATCGACAATAAAAGAATAGCTGTACAGTTCAGGAGCTAACGGAGACGTAGTGTACTCCCATACTCCCTGAGCATTCTTTTTGAGATCGACAGATCCCGGAGCATCCCATTTGCCCATAGGGGTCTCTATCGGTTGAGTGGGAAGAAAATCACCCGTTACTTGAACCGCTGATGCATTAGGGGCATTCAAACGGAATGTCACAGACTTGTCTGGATTAATTTCAGGTGATACTACTTGTGCACCTCCGAAAAGGGCTTGCTGTGCATTGGCGAAGGCTACGGAAGCCAACAATGCCACAACTGTCAAAAATTTTTTCATGATCTAATTATTTATAGGTTTTTTGATCTGTAATATGAAAAAAGAAGATAGATCTTGTTGTCTATTTAA
>CAYNEZ010000243.1:0-3853 GCA_964396365.1 uncultured Sangeribacter sp.
CTTTTTTCAAAAAAAATGTAAAAAAACTTGCTCAGTATTATAGAATGCAAAGTTTCAATGTTTTGGAGAGCTTCGCGTCTTGGTTTTGGCAAGTTCGCTATGGAAACGTGCTGCTACGCATCGCCCGGAGAACGCAGAGCATAAGCGCAGTTCCCTGTGCTAAGGAATTGCGAATCAAAAATTAAGAGTAAGCGAAACTTGAATATTTTTATCAAAAGAACGACCGGACTGCATACGTATCAGTCCGGTCGTTCAAAAATATGTTTTGCTGCAGATGAATTCCGCTTATGAGAAATCAGCGTTTTAGTATCATGGCAGCGCGGGGTGAGACAGTCACTGAGCCGCTGAAGTTGCCAAGTGAGGCGTCAGTGGCGATTTTACCATCTTTGATAACTGCCTGCCATGTGCCTTTGGGGAGCTTGACAGTGCGAGGTTCATCTCCTCCGTTGAAAATCACCTTTATGTCTTTCCAAGAATCACCATTGGCATTATCCTTGAGGGTATATGAAATCAAGTTGGGAGTTTTTTCAGAGTCAATCTTATCGAAGACAAGATGCTTTGCAATCTGGTCGGCAGACGTCATGCGGAAAGCCGGATGCTCCTTGCGGAGTGCGATAAGGCCTTTGTAGTAGTCCATCTGGTCGCGGTTGGTTGATTTCAGATGCCAATCGATGGCATTGATGGAATCCGGGCTCTTATAGGAATTATGAACTCCCTTCTTGTCGCGGAAGATTTCTTCGCCGGCAAACATAAAAGGTGTGCCTTGGGATGTGAAAACAATAGTCTGTGCAAGTTTTGCGGCTGCCATGCGTTCATCGTCAGTTGCATCAGGCATTGATTTGCGAAGCTTGTCGGTCAGTGTCAAATCATCATGACAACTTACATAATTGACAATCATTTCCGGAGATGCGGCATAAGGGAACTTTGAGTTGTTACCCTTAGAATAGTCTATTTGAGGGTGTGCAGTAGCAGCAACTATGCCAATCTTTATAGTCTCTTCGTTGCCAGGTTTCCCAGTGGCGAAGCCACGGTCTTCTGCATTTGAGTAATGACCTTTCACTGCATCGCGGATATCGTCGGAAAACACTGCGATATCAGTCATTTTGCTTACGTTTTCCTTGAGTGCCCTTTGGTCGGCCGGAAGAGGAGAGTCGCCTGCAGTCCATCCCTCACCATACACAAAGATGGAAGGGTTGATTTTTTTCAATTCCGCTGCCACCTGATTCATTGTCTCTGTGTCGTGGATTGCCATGAGGTCGAACCTAAAGCCATCTATATGGTATTCCTCTGCCCAATATTTTACGGAGTTGATGATATAGTCGCGCATCTGCTGAAGGTCTGATGCAGTCTCGTTGCCACAACCAGAAGCATCGGAATATCGACCGTCGTCCCAATGACGGTGGTAGTATCCCGGTGCGGTAAGCTCGAAGTTTGAGCCATCATTTTCCGCCGTATGATTATAGACAACGTCCATGATAACCCCAATCCCGGCATCGTGGAGAGCCTTGACCATCTGCTTCATCTCGCGAACACGTGTGGAAGGGTCGGATGGATTGGTGGAATAGCTTCCTTCAGGTGCATTGTAGTTTTGAGGATCATATCCCCAGTTGTAGGTATTGTCCTGGAGATTGGTTTCGTCGACTGAGTTATAGTCGTAGCTTGGGAGGATATGAACGTGTGTGATGCCAAGTTCTTTCAGATGGTCGATACCTGTCTTTTCTCCATCGGGAGAAGTGGTGGCTTGCTCGGTGAGGGCAAGAAATTTACCTTTATTTGCAATACCAGAAGTAGGGGACATCGAGAAGTCGCGATGATGCATCTCGTAGACGATCACATCGGTGAAATTGTCAACTTTTGGTCCTTTGTCGTCTGCCCAACCTTCAGGATTTGTCTTTGCAAAGTCAATGATGGCAGCCCGTTTTCCATTGGCACCAACAGCTTTAGCCCAGACGCCGGGAGTCTCTGCAAGCCATTTGCCGTCGTGTTTCACCTTGAACGTATAGAATTTTCCATAGAGTTGACCGGGAACAGTTGCTGTCCATGTGCCGTTTTGGGCATTTAAGGTCATCGGGATGGTTTCATAAGGCTCGCCGTTGCGTCCTGTATCGTAGAGATTGAGCGTCACAGCCTCAGCCTTAGGGCTCCACAATCGGAAATGCGTGCCGTTCGCGTCGACTTTCAGCTCAAGGTCATCGCCGTTGTAGGTAGGATAGTCAGCAAACTTTTGGTCGAAAGTGCTTCGGGCATTTAAGGTGAAGCCCGACTGTCCAATTCCGCTCACAATAAGAGCGGCTGAAAGAAGAGTCATTGTCTTATTCATATATTTGGCGTTATGAGTTTTAAGTTATAAGTTTTGAGTTATAAGATTTAAGTTATAAGATTTAAGTTATAAGTTTTAAGTTTTGAGTTATAAGTTATGAGTTGGGGGGTTAGTGGGGTTTTCGGTATTTGTCGTCGGAGCCTTCGAGGACTTCCTCAAGAATGTTGAGATAAGATGCATATCGGGATTCGGCAATGCGATGGTCGGCTACAGCTTCCTTCACGGCGCATCCCGGCTCGTTGGTGTGTCGGCAGTCGCCATATTTACATCCGTGAGAAGCCTTGAAGATTTCAGGAAAGAAATGGCCGGCATCTTCTGCTGAGAAATCTATTGTGCCGAAACTCCTCACTCCCGGGATATCGATAATCTCACCACCATATGGGAGTGAGAGCATTTCAGAGAAGGTGGTGGTATGAGTGCCAGTGTGGTAAAGTTCAGAGATCTCACCAGTGCGCAGGTTGATACCGGGGATCAGTGCGTTTATGAGTGAAGACTTTCCGACTCCACTGTTTCCTGCGAGAAGAGAGACACTGCCGGCAGTGGCTTCTTTCAGGAGATCGAGCCCGAATCCCGTAGCGGCTGAAACGATGATGGTGGGGTAGCCGATTGATTCGTAGAGATATTTCATGGCTTCACCAAGCATACGGTCGTCATCATCCCACATGTCGCATTTGTTGAGTATCAGGCTTGCCGGGATCCTGTAGGCTTCTGCCGTAGCCAGGAAGCGGTCGATGAACGTGAGTGGCACTTCGGGGTCGCGAAGAGTCACCACGAGGAGAGCCTTGTCGATGTTGGCGGCAAGGATGTGTGATTCCTTGGAAAGGTTGGAAGCACGGCGTATGATGTAGTTCCTACGAGGCAGGATCTCAGTGATATACCAGACATCGTCGGTGGCGCGTACTGCCATGACATGGTCGCCTACTGCCACAGGATTTGTGGTGCGTATTCCTTTTATCCTGAAGTTGCCTTTTACGCGGCAGCTAACGGTGGAGTCATCGTCAAGCCTGACATCGTAGGCGCTGCCGGTGTTTTTCACGACGAGTCCACGCATAGCTTCTGCGGTCAACGTAATATTTTGTTTTTTCACTTTCTTTGCCATACATTCATATAACAATCGTTTTCCGTTTTCCGTTTTCCGTTTTCCGATTTACGTTTTGCGTTTTCCGTTTTCTGTTTTCCGTTTTGTGTTTTGCGAAGTTCGGATTGGGAAATAAAAATCGGGCGGAAAGTATTTCCGTCCGATCTTTATTGTTCAGAAGCCCGGCTGGGTTTATTTGTCCTTCTTTACGAAGCGCTCTTTGATGCGAGCCTTCTTGCCGGTGAGGTTGCGCAGATAATAAAGTTTTGCACGGCGCACCTTTCCAAGCTTGTTGACTGTGATAGATTCGATGAAGGGTGATTCCATCGGGAAGATACGTTCAACGCCGATGCCATCAGAAATCTTACGAACAGTGAAGCGCTTCTTGTCCTGATGACCAGAGATACGGATCACTACACCGCGGTACTGCTGGATACGTT
The DNA here is from genome assembly GCA_964396365.1 of uncultured Sangeribacter sp. Lineage (GTDB taxonomy): Bacteria > Bacteroidota > Bacteroidia > Bacteroidales > Muribaculaceae > Lepagella. The sequence continues at coordinate 3,839 of CAYNEZ010000243.1, forward strand.
CCTTGTTACCTTCTT
>CAYNEZ010000244.1:0-3809 GCA_964396365.1 uncultured Sangeribacter sp.
ATTTTTTTATCCTGCCGGTGTAAAAATCCCAGGATTTTTATGTACTTTTGCAACCGAAAAATTACTCAAAACTCCAACACCAATAATACACCGCATATGAATAAGACTATCTTTTCCATTCTGATCTCCGTAGGATTTCTTTTCCCTTCTGCGGCAGCCACCATTCCTACATCTTTGAATGTAAAACATCCAAAGCTTGCAGAACACCAAGTAGTGAAGGCAAACCCGTTTGAAGAAGGATTTTTATCATTGACTACATCTGTGGCTCCTGCAAAAACGCCTAAGGCCGATGTCAATGTCAGCTTCTCAATCGCAGATCAATCTAACTACATCCTATCTTTGGTCCTTGTCAAAGATGATTCCTCTGACGCACTCGTATATGTTGCAGACGGTGATAACCTTGGAGATGCACAACTCTCTGCGGGGTCTTACACCTTTTTATTCTGGGGAAGCATGGATGACGAGCCAGGATATAATTGCATCCTCTCCGATGAACATAAGAAGATTGAAGCAGATTTCGAGTATACTATAGATTTTTCAAAGTGTACAGAACTCGTACAGTTCAATGCGACTCTTCCAGATGGAAGTCTGGCTCAGCAACCTCTGGAGAATTGGGACACCGATGAAATAATTGAAAAAGGCAATCTTGACATGGGTCTATGGACCACTTTTCTATTCCTTGACAAAACTTTGATAGACTATTGGTCAGGATGGATGGATCGTGCTGTATGGGATGGAATTCTTTGGGATGGAGAGAGTGCTGGAAATGTGCTGATTAATCCGGAATGTACTCAAGTTTCGTTGGTTCAATATCGGCAGCTGGTTGGTAATAAAGAGCAACCGGGCATCTATTGCACGTCAATAAATGCCATCCCGGCCCGTTCTGGGAATTTCACTAATAATCCGGATAAGTATGCATCTCTTGATTTTGATTTCGCACTTAGAAATGCAGCAAAAGCAGACCTTGAGCCTATCCCTGTTCTTTTCAGGTCTATTTTCTACAACGGAAGATTTGTCGGGGCTAATTCCACTTGGATGGCTGATGGATCATGGACTTATCCTGACAAAATGTGGATTGGCGACAACTCACTTTGTGAAACAGAATTGGGATTGGACTTATATCAAGTGCCTGCTGTCATTGGAATGATTGGCTACGGCTTTTCAAATTATAGCGATAACAGTCTTGGAATATTAAGCTATCCTGTGACTAATCGTGATGGCATAATATATTACGAAGCAGCCCCAAACACTTTTGATTCTCCATCTACTCTTGTAGCATACAACCATTACCGCACCTCCGAGCTTGGAATCAACTTTTGGGATACTAATGAATATTTAAGTTATAATCTACAGCAGAAGCAGATACGGGATGGCAACTCAGTTCCAATTCTTGTAGCCCAACAATTATGGTATCCTGCAGGTTCTCCAGAGGATTAATACATCAGGAATGCTTTTTATCATAATTACAAAGGACGCAATGGTGAAAGCCGTATTATAGACCTGTATGAAGAGGATGTTGCCGTTAGCATCAATGGGAAACCACAAGATATGGCAAATTTCCCCACACTTCATTCCTTTACAACCCAGAAAGGCAATGATAGATACGGAGATTGGGATATCGAAATCTCCAACAATAATTGCTACGTCGATGGAGAGAAAGGTCATTCCTCTGCTAAAATACATTTCAACGACTTGGGTTCTGATGTGTGTGCTCCGACATTGCAAATGCTTCAGACCATTGATTCGGAAGGCAATATAACGGATACTTTCAAGTCACGTGAAGATGGACACTTAATTCTTGTAGGAGGTGATTTCATTCCATCATATATTGAGAATGTTAATCTGGAGGTGTTTGATTATCAGAAATGCACTATCATGGTAGAATGCGCCCCAATAGGCTCCGACAATTGGCAGACTCTAAATTGCAATGAAATAAAGAAAAACTTTACAATGCCGGGCTGGGGTGCATATTGGTTTGTAGACCTTGATGAACTCATCGTTCCGGATGGTTCCACTCAATTTGCATTGCGAATTTCGCTGACTGACGAGGCAGGTAATTATCAACAGCAAACACTTTGGCCTGTCTTTACAATATTGACTCCAACCAATGTCGGAACAATCTCCAATAACCAACAAAATTCTGTCTTCTATAATTTGCAAGGATTTCCATGTGATCCTTCACAAACAGGAATCCTAATTGAGCGTACTCCAGACGGATATACTCGCAAAGTCAAAAGGTAGCCCAATATCTCACTTCATTCTTGTTGACGAGTGCGCCTTATACTATAAGACGCACTCGTTTTTCCTCCTTATGCTATTCCGAGCAACTCTATCTCAAATATCAGGGTAGAATTTCCCGGTATGCCCGGCTGATTGAACTTCCCATATCCTTTGTCGGCTGGGATATACAGTTCCCATTTATCTCCTACATGCATTTTCTGGAGTGCAATGATCCAACCTTCTATCAAATCTTTCAGTCGAAATGCTGGTGCAACTCCGCTGAGACTGCTATCAAATTTCTTGCCATTGATTGTCTTGCCTGTATAATGCACTGTCACCACACTATTTCGGTCAGGAGTTCTTCCATCTGTATTCCCTGACTTAATCACACGATAATACACTCCGCCTCCCAGAGCCTCAACTCCGGGTTCCTGTGCTTTTTCTTCCAGCCACGCCTTGTTCTTCTCTGCGTATTCCTTTTTGTCTTTTCCCATATAATAAAATTTATTAGCTACTTATTTAATTGGTTGGATTAAATCGTTTTGACGGAAAGTATTTGGCGCATTGAAGAATGAAGATTGGGATTGGAAGCGAGAATAGAGTGATTACGGTCTGTACGTATGGATTCAACTATGGCTCCGGCTTCCGCTGCTATCAGTTGTCCTGCCGCTACGTCCCATCTGTTGAGATTCAGTTCCCAATAGGCATCAAAAAATCCGGCAGCCGTATAGCAAAGATCGATGGCTGCCGAGCCCATTCGGCGGATGCCTCTGACCCGAAATGCCATGCGGCTTATCTCTGCCATATTGTTATCGGGATTGTCATTACGGTCGTAGGGCATGCCTGTGGCAACTACTGCTTTTGATATCTCAGCTTTGTCAGAGCAATGGATTGGTTGGCCATTGAGCCATGCTCCGGCACCTTTCACTGCATAAAAGCATTCTTTTAGGTATGGAGCATAGACCACTCCTAATACAGCTTCTTTCTTATGTTCCAAGGCTATAGAAACACAGAATGGTGGAAGACCCGTTGAGAAGTTGGTAGTGCCATCAAGCGGATCGATCACCCAACGCCATTCTCTCTCCTCATGATCACGTCCTGATTCCTCAGAAATTATGCCATGATCAGGGAAGTGCTCGTGAATGTAACTGAGGATCGCCGCTTCTGACTCCTTATCGGCAATCGTGACTACATCACTATCGTTAAGTTTGGTGGCTTGCTGTAGATTATGGGTTCGGAAATAGCGCATTTGTATCTCTCCAGCCTCTTCTGCCATTGCAAAAGCCGCTGCCATATATGGCTGAAATTCCAAAGGAATGTCTGCAAGAAATTTATTTAGATTCATACTTGAAAAGATCGAAATAAATGTTGAATACGTCTAATCAACGCGAATGTTTCAGAATTATTTTGATTCGTTGCACTTCAAAATAATCCTTTGTATAATATAGGGTGTGGGGTAAGTAGGAAACTTCAAGCCAGAACAATGCAACTAAGTTGCAAACTTGGTATTGCCATAGACAATACTGATACCGATTTTGTTCTATCATAAAACAAATTCATTATGGCATCAACACATTCTCATGGTCATG
>CAYNEZ010000245.1:0-3792 GCA_964396365.1 uncultured Sangeribacter sp.
ACGGAGCGGCGGCCCTCGCAATGCTCGCGGCCTGTTCCGAACGCGACATCGCCCCGGGAGGCGATGATCCAAACAATGGAAATGGCGAAACCATAAATGGTTATATTGCGGTTCAAATTAATTTGCCTCAGGAAACATCAGGTACACGTACTGAAGAGAACGACCAGTTTGATAATGGCACAGAAAACGAATATAAAGTTGATGATGCTATGATCATACTATTTAAAGGAAGCGATGAGAAAACTGCGAAATTTCATAGAGCTCAGAAATTATTAAAACCGTTTACTCCGAACGATGATCCTGAGGATGGTGTTGATGGCGTTACGTCTTCATATCTGGCAGCTATAGAAGTTCAAACTTCCGTTTCTTCTACAGATAAATTTTGGGGACTTGTAATGTTGAATGTTGGTGAGAACGTTTCAATTACTTCGGATAATGATGGAAATCCAACATTGACATTTGAAAATATTAAGACAGATACGACAAGTGAAGGTGGTACAACTTCGACTTCTTATGTAAAGAAAGTTATGACACAAGAAAACACCTTTGAGGATTTCTGTGATTTGCAGACCAATAACTCATTTTATTCAGGTTTCTCTGCAACCACAAATCCAACCAAATTTTTTATGACGAATGCACCTCTTTCTGAAAATCCTGGAGGAACGACTGAAACTCCTCCAACGAATCCAAAAATTCGTTATTTGACAGATTTAGGTAATACAACATGGCCTTCTGCAGATGATGCTCGTAAGAATGTTGCAGGTTGTATTTTCGTAGAAAGGGCTTTGGCAAAGGTAACATATAATTATGGAGGTAATGGAACCTTTGACCAGAATGTGATTCAATTAAAGTTTTATGATGAAACGGGAAAGGAAATAACTAATAAACCCAAGATAAATAATATTGATATTTCTTATTGCTTAACTCATACTAATAAAGTAAGTTATGTTATAAGAAATACTGGTATAGATGTTAACAATCTACATTTTAAGTGGGATTTGGCTACCACTAATAAAACTGGACATTTAGATTATAGAATGTTGGGAAGTACACCAATGCCTGCCCTTAAAGATCCTTTCCATACAGGACAATCAGATGTGAAACCTACTAAACTTTATCGAACTTATTGGTGTTTGGATCCCAATTATTCAGATGGAATGAATCCAGAGGATAAAACAAAACTTGGAGCATATGATGCTGCTAATTACTATAATTTATCTAAGGCTTTATATTGCAATGAAAATACATTTGATGTTAAAAATCAAAATTATGGAAATAGTACACTTGCGATATTTAGAATAGATTATAGTTTTGAGGGTTCTGATGACAATCTCTACATTAAAGATGGGGATAGATCAAGAATTTTCTTGACAGAAGAATCTGTAATGGCTGAAGAATTTACACGTATTTATCAAAATGATAATGTGAAAAAAGCCTTGCAGTCTGCTGTTAAAGATGGCGCTCCTACTGATGATAGTTATAGTGTAGCAGCTAATCTCGAAATAATTTGTTCTTATACTAATAATATTGTTACTATTACAGATATTGTATTAAGAAAACCTGCTGCTGATAATCAATACTTCGACGCTAATTCAGTAAATAAATTTAAACAGAATTTTAAAGAAAGTGACAAGCAAGCACTTATTGATTATGTAAATACAATGCATGACATCACGAGGTATGAAGGAGGAGTAAGTTATTATGTCGCTCCGGTAAAGCATTTTGGCGATTTCTACACTCCATGGGGTCAAAAAGCAGACGGCACAGATATTCTTGGCACAACTACTTCTGCAGTCTATAATGGTGGACAACCATGGTCAAGTCCATCAACAGAGCATGCTGCAAAGTATCTTGGTCGTTATGGTATGGTTCGTAATAACTGGTATGATCTTAATATTTCAAAAATAGAGTCTTTAGGTTACGCTTCTCCGGAGGATATAGAATTAAAACCGGAAATGTCTGACGACAATAAGGAAGATAAGCAGTTCTTTGCTATTGAGATCCACGTACTCTCTTGGGCTAAGAGAACTCAGGATGTTCATTTCTAAATTCTCTGAAGACTTAAGACTAAAAAATTATTATAGTTATAAATAGAAGTGCGGAGGGGTTGTCCCTCCAGGGTGACCCCTCCGCTCCCTCCCAAACAAAGCATCAAATGCCAAAATCGAGTCGCCAAGCCTCGTAAAACGCATCAAGCACCACGCATAACGTATACGTCTTTGCGTGAGCCAAAAAAACTGATAACTGACAACTGAAAACTATCAATCATGAGATTGAACTTCTCACATATATTAGCATTTTCCATCCTATTACTGTCCGGGATGGCAGCCACTTCCTGCTCCATGGTGGAGGAGGAGCGTGAAGACTGCCCCACAGGTCTATTCATCCGTTTCGTTTACGATTACAATACTATGCGCGCAGACATGTTCAAGGACCACGTCGGTCATGTGCAGGTCTATATTTTCGATGAAAAAGGTAATCTCGCGGCTGAGCGTTCGGTAAGCAACACCGAAGCCGACGCACCGCTTTCTCACTACGGCTACACCATGCACTTCACCCCCGAAGAGCTTCCCACCGGCCGCAAATATCGCATACAGGCAGTCGCCATGCAACGCGACTGGACCGACGCCCTCGCGACTTTGGGCGCCAAATACCGCCACTCGGCATCCCCGACAGAACATTCCGAGAGCCTCACAATATCTCTCGACCACAATAATACCCCTATCGATGACACTGAGCAGTTTGCCGTCAGCAACTCTGCACCCCTCGATACCCTCTGGCACACCCTGAAAGTGATAGCTCACGATCCCATTGACACCGCAGTGGTGCCGGAGATCGACCGCACAGCAAAGCCATATTCCATCTATCCTATCGAAAACCAGATGGTATATCTTCAGAAAGAACATGCCACATACGCTACTGTGTCGCTCATCCGCGACACTAAGCACCTCAACATCACCCTCCGCCACGTAGACGATCCCGAAACTGTCTTCGCCACCGACTATGATGTGAGGATTGTCGACAACAATGCGCACGTGGCTCACGACAACACCGTACTTACCCACGACTCAGTGCGCTATACCCCCTATGCCTCATGGACATCCCGACTGCTCGACAACAACAAGGTGGAGATAGAGGATGTGCACATGGGAAATCCAGGGCAATACCAAGCACCTTCAACTACCCGCGACTTGGAGGAAGCGGACCCGGCGAAAGTGCTCCAGCGTACAGCCCACTACAACATGATGTTTAACCGTCTCATGCTTGATGACCAAGACATAAAGAACAACGCCTCCCTTGAGATCCGCAACAAGAATACAGGAGACATGGTGGCGCACGTCAATCTTCCCTATATACTCTCCGTAGGACGTCAGGCATATGAGATACAGAACTACGGGCATCAGGAATACCTGGACCGCGAACACGACTACCACCTCGACTTCTTCCTCAAGGGAAGCACCTGGATAGCCGTCGAGATCCACGTCCTCTCCTGGAGCAAACGAATTCAAAACGTAGAACTTTAAAGGCTGCGCCTTTAAAGTCAAGAGTCAAGAGTCAAGGCTCTTCGCACAAGAACCAGCGCTCTTAGCGCAAGCCTATGGAAAGGAGGCTTCCCAGCCTCCTCACCAAAGCACCCGGAAAATGGAAATATAGACAAACAAAATATGAAAACGATGACAACGACATACAGCAAACAAGGCAAAGCAAGCTTCCGAAGCAAGATTATTTGGGGAGCGTGCTCCGCATGTGTCGTTGTGCGTCGTCTCCTCCTCATTCTCCTTCTCTCCGCCC
>CAYNEZ010000246.1:0-3733 GCA_964396365.1 uncultured Sangeribacter sp.
ACTAATTGCTGAATTGTAGGCATTTTAGTTTGTTAAAAATTAAAAAATATCTAAATATATTCTTATTTCTTCGATAATAGAGCCTAAAAATCAAGATGACAAGACTTTTATAGCCCGTCCGAGAGCAGTGAGCCACATACCACAAATTCACGCTAACCGATTAGGCTTTAATCCGTTAGCGAAGAAAGTGGGTGTTTCATACCCTAAGACGATGCAAAGTTACAAAATTTCAGTGAATTATGCAAGTTTTTTTAATGCATAATTCATACGGGGTCGAGTCCACGACGTCGCCATTCCGGCAGGGCATTGAAGTCGCGCGCAATGTGGTTGGCAAGGATGACGGCCTTGGAGATGTGGTCGCAGATGTTTTTCTCGCCTATGAGATCAACGATGTCTGATTTAATCAGGGCTTCGTGGACACTTGGCTGTACGCCTGAAAGCACAATCTGGATTCCCTCCTGCTGGGAAGATTTGATGAGGGTCTCCAAGTTATGTATGCCGGTGGAGTCAATAAAAGGCACCCTGCGCATGCGGATGATGCGGACAAGGGGCTTTTCTTTCATCGAAGAACGCATCATTTCATCAAACTTAGTGGCAATGCCGAAGAAGAAAGGTCCGGAAATCTCATATACGGATACACCTTTTTCGACGTTCAAGACCTCGTGGGTATTCATTTCCGTGCCCTCCGCAATGTCAAGTTTCTTTCCATAGACCTTGATTTCAGCATTTTCAGTGACACGGCGCAAGAAAAGCAGCATGGCGAGGAGCAAGCCAATCTCAATGGCAATCGTAAGATCGAATACAATGGTGAGAAACATCGTCACGAGCAGCACAGAGAAATCTCCTTTGGGATTGTGTGAGATTGCCCTTACCGTGCGCCATCCGCTCATGTTGTATGCCACCACCATAAGCACAGCCGCCAGACAAGACATGGGGACGAGATTGATGAGAGGCATAAAGAAAAGATAGATGAGAAGAAGCACCACAGCGTGGATCATGCCGGCAAGTGGCGTGCGTCCGCCATTGGTAATATTTGTCATGGTGCGGGCAATGGCACCGGTGACAGGGATACCACCGAACAATGGAACCACAATATTGGCTATACCTTGTCCAAAGAGCTCAGTATTGGAATTGGTGCGTGAGCCAGTGATGCCATCTGCCACAGTAGCTGAGAGCAACGATTCTATCGCTCCGAGCATCGCGATAGTGAAGGCCGACGGGAGCAAAGCATTGATCGTTGTCATATCCACACTGAAGCCATGCGGGACCGGGATTTCTGCTTTCATATCCCCAAACCGGTCTCCGATAGTCTCCACATGAAATTCCGGGACGAACTCCCCGAGCAGCCAGCAGGCAGCAGTGATAAGGATGATAGAGATAAGGGAGCCAGGAAGTTTCTTTGAAATCTTAGGAGTCATGGTGATGACAAGCAAAGAGGCAATCCCAACGGCAAGCGTCAGCCAGTTGACACGCGCAAAGTTTTGAAGAAGTACGCCCCACTTTGAAATGAAGTCACCCGGGAGATCCTTGAGCCCAAGGCCAAAGAAATCGTTGATTTGGGTGGAAAAGATAGTCACAGCGATGCCGGCAGTGAAACCTACCACTATAGGATAAGGGATAAACTTAATGACCGTGCCCAAACGGAACAAACCCATAAGGACAAGAATGAGACCCGCCATTATAGTGGCAATGGCAAGGCCCGATATACCGAATTGCTGGATGATGCTATAGACAATAACGATGAAGGCACCCGTAGGTCCCCCGATCTGTACTGAATTGCCTCCGAGAGCAGACACGAGAAAGCCACCTATAATGGCAGTGATGAGACCGACCGCCGGCGAGACACCGGAAGCAATGGCAAAAGCAATGGCAAGAGGGAGAGCGACAATGCCGACGACTATGCCGGCAATAAGGTCGGATTTGAATCGGGCCATATCATAACCCTTCCACATCGAAAAGGCTTTCGGGTGGAAATCAATGGAATTTAGGAAGTTCATTTTTACCTGTAGAATAAAAATATTGAATTACAGCCCTTAGTTTTTATAGACATAGGGCTTGGAACCTTAAAGGAAACTCTTGGTGGGGAGTCTGGGAAGCCTCCCTCTCATATTAGAAGCTGCGGGCTTATTATTTTTTGAGGTGGGAGGCGTAGGCGAATATGCGATCGAAGATCTTGCGATCAAGGTCAGATAGAGTGTGCCCCCTGCGTGCCATCACCCTCTCAGCGACAGTGAGGAATTTCTTGACGGGGACATCTACAAAGCCGCCGTTGGCACTCCCCTCTTGAAAGCTCGGGACGAAGACCCTTGGGAAACCGGCACCGTAGACGTTTACTCCTACTCCGATCACTGTAGCAGTGTTGAGCATAACGTTGACCCCGAGTTTGGAGTGATCGCCAATGATAGGACCGCAAAACTGGAGGTCGGTGCGCGCGAAAGAACGGAGGCGATAGTTCCAGAGGCGGATCTTGGAATAGTCGTTCTTAAGGTTGGAGCAATTTACGCCTGCCCCGATATTACACCACTCCCCTACTACTGCATTACCGAGATATCCATCGTGTGCCTTATTGGAATATCCGAAGATGACAGAATTGTCTACCTCTCCCCCGACCTTTACATAAGGTCCGAAAGTACTTCCTCCATAAAGTTTGGCACCCATACGGGCTTTAGCATGGTCGCAAAAAGCGATGGGCCCCCTTACGCAACACCCTTCCATCACAGAAGCATCTTTGCCGATATAGACTGGTCCTTCCTTAAGATTGAAGATGGCACCTTCGACCTCTGCTCCCTCTTCAAGGAATATCATCGGCATACCGTCTTTGTCGGTGGTCTCACCAATCACTTTGTTAGATTCAGGGAGTGGAGCTGAAGAGCGGTCGGCAATAATGCGTCGATAGTCTTCTACTAATACTTCCGGATTCATGATGAAGACATCATATACATTGCGAAGGCGGCGGAGATCTTCTTCATAAATGTCGGAAAACTTGCGGTCTTCAAGATCATTCCAGCTACCCCGGAAAGCAAGCGGACGGTCTTCACAGACGATAGCCTGACCTTTTTTCAAGGAGACAATTCTTGCTGCCATGTCGGTATCGGGCACGACAGCTCCGGAAACGAAGAGCATTTCTTCTGTGGGGTCGTCGGGTTGGCCGAAACGTTCGCGCAGGAAATCTACCGGGAGAGCAAAGACGGAAGCTTCCGGGAGAAAAGACTCCCATTTCCGGCGTATAGTGGTGATGCCAACGCGAAAGTCGCAGATAGGACGCGTGAATGACAGTGGGAGGAGATCATAATGATCATCCTTGTTGTCGAAGAGAACGATTTTCATTTTTTATGTATCGAATTGTCAAGTTGACATAAAGACATTTTTGTTAAAGAGAGTGCAAAATTAATTAAAAAAAATGAAAATTGCAAGCTCCGTGTCAATTAGGCTCTCAAGTTCTAAGACTCATTGAAAATAAAAGCGGGGCCCTTTCACCGGGTCCCGCTTTTGAATATCAGACTATGATGGATCACTTTTTAATGAAAAGCCTGGAAGTGGAATTCTTGCGAACGATCAAGTTCACTTCGCCTCTGACAAGGACACTGTGCTGTTTGCCATCGAGAGTGAAGATGCGGGCCTTTCCGGCAGCCACCTCAGCCTCAATTACGGCTAACCCTGTAGTAGCATTAGCGGCGGTTGTCATCTCGGTAATCATATTCTCTATCTCAGTGCCATCAAATGGGAATGCGAA
>CAYNEZ010000247.1:0-3678 GCA_964396365.1 uncultured Sangeribacter sp.
TCGACAAGAACTATGCAAAGCGTCTTGACGGCGACAACGTGATGGAAGGCAAGACCCGCTGGGAAATGGCAGAACAGATCAGAGAGGATATCCGCAACTTCAAGAAAGAAAAGGGTCTTGACCGCGTGGTAGTGCTCTGGGCTGCCTCAACAGAGGTATATGTTCCGGTAGATGAAAAAGTGCACGCAACAGTGGAATCGCTGGAAGCAGCAATGAAAGCTGACGACAAGGAGAAGATTGCTCCCTCCATGTGCTATGCATACGCAGCCTTGAAGGAAGGAGCTCCCTTCATCATGGGCGCACCCAACACAACTGTAGATATTCCCGCGATGTGGGAACTTGCAGAGCAGACCGGCATGCCAATAGCAGGCAAGGACTTCAAGACAGGCCAGACACTTGTTAAGTCGGGCTTTGCTCCGATCATCGGTACCCGCTGCCTTGGTCTTTCAGGCTGGTTCTCAACCAATATTCTTGGCAATCGCGACGGCCTCGTGCTTGATGAACCCGCCAACTTCCGCACAAAAGAGGTATCAAAGCTTTCAACATTGGAGTCAATCCTCGTTCCGGAAGATCAGCCAGATCTGTATGGCCATGGCAATGACGAGGACACACAATATTATCATAAAGTTAGAATCAACTACTATCCGCCCCGCAACGACAATAAGGAAGGCTGGGACAACATAGACATTTTCGGCTGGATGGGATATCCAATGCAGATCAAGATCAACTTCCTTTGCCGCGACTCTATCCTTGCCGCACCGCTCTGTCTTGACCTCGTATTGCTGAGCGACCTTGCCGCGCGTGCAGGACGCAGTGGAATCCAACGTTTCCTCAGCTTCTTCCTGAAGAGTCCGATGCACGATTACACCAAGGGAGAAGTGCCCGTCAACCATCTCTTCCAGCAGTATGTGATGCTGAAGAATGCCGTACGCGAGATGGGCGGTTACGAGGCAGACGAAGAAATCGATTGATAGCTTTTTCCAATGGAGGAGCCAGACATCCTCCTGATAGAAGGGGCACCCTTGTGAAAGGATGCCCCCGTTTTTTATGATAGATGGGTTGCGTATATGCGTTAATATAAGTAGGAAGTATTGGCTTCGCAGTATCGGAGCTGCGCTCAGTATCGGCTTCGCAGTATTGAGGTGGTTGGAAATATGTAAATTTGAAAATTATTTTAGATGAGAATAGATATATTGACCGTGATGCCGGAGATGCTTGAGTCTCCGCTGAATTGCTCGATTGTGAAGCGGGCCCAGGATAAGGGGCTTGCAGAGATATACGTGCATAATCTGCGAGACTACACGACTGACAAACACCGGAAGGTGGATGACTATCCTTTCGGAGGAGAGGCGGGGATGGTAATGAAGATTCAGCCTGTGGATGCATGCATATCTAAGCTTAAGTCTGAACGGAATTATGATGAAGTGATATTTATGACTCCAGACGGGAAAACTTTTGACCAACCGATGGCCAACAGACTATCGCTTCTAAACAATATCATCATATTGTGTGGGCACTATAAAGGAATCGACTACCGTATAAGGGAGCATTTTGTCACAATGGAAATATCAATTGGCGACTATGTTCTGACGGGTGGTGAACTACCCGCCGCCTGCGTGGTTGATGCCGTGGTCAGACTGATTCCGGGAGCGATAGGAGATGAGCAGTCTGCACTTTCAGATTCTTTTCAGGATAATCTTCTTGCCCCTCCTGTGTATACGCGTCCGGCAGAATATAATGGATGGAAGGTGCCGGACGTACTTCTGAGCGGCCATGAGGCAAAGATAGCCCAGTGGCGTATGGACCAGGCTATGGAACGGACGAGGAGACTTAGGCCGGACTTACTTAACGATTAACGATAAATTATAAACGATCAATTATTGACGATATGGATTTTGTGATATTGGCTGGAGGATTGGGATCGAGATTTGTGAAGGAAGGATATGAGGTGCCTAAGCCTCTCGTGCCTCTTTTTGGAAAACCTATGATCGGGGTCCTGATCAACACATTGATGAAATGTGGTGCGGAACATATATATGTTGGTGCCAACGCGCGCATGCAGTCGCTGCTTGACTATCTTGAAGAACTTCGAGGTGAAGGACTGCCGGTGGTAACCCGGCCGATCATAACCGACAATTCATACTGCACGCTAAAGGCCGCATCGGAAGGAATTGATGGAAAGTTTGTGGCGATGACCTGTGATGCCATTTTCCCGACTGATGAGTTCAGAGAGTATGTGAAGAGTGTGGATGATGCACCGGAAAACGTAGTCTTGATGGGATTGACGCGCTTTGTGGAGGATGAGAGCCCGCTCTATGCGAGAGTGAATGCAGAAGGGGAAGTGATTGATTATCGCTATGGCGGGGATCCATTTGAGGAAGGAACAATAGTATCTGCCGGACTTTACGGACTTTCCGGTAAGATAATGAGTGTCATACCTGAATTGGGTCTGGAACCGGAGTCTCTGAGCGATTTTCAGAGGCTTTTGGCAGTGAAGACCCCTATAATCGTGAAACCATTTGAATTCTCGATAGCGTTTGATGTGGATAATACCCGCGATCGCTTGCACGCGGAGAGCTTTCTGGGAGAGCATGACTAAGGATTAAAGACTGTATAATAAATATTAGAGACAAATAGTGAAGAAGAGTCTAAAAAAATGGGTTTGTTCACATTTTTTTAGACTCTTCTTTGGTTTTTTCGCATATATTTGATTAATTTTGCAATTCGGTTCAATTTCGTAGCTTATCTGCTGCAATCGGAAAAAGGGTTGTGGATTGAAGCTACAGAGATTATCAGCCGAACAGATACTCAAATATATCTAAATCTAAGTGAGCAGTTTTTCGAAAAAGGCAGCGTATTGGTTTAAAAGATGCGCTAACATACCACTTCTGATCATAGGAGTTTTTTTCGTTGGGATATTACTTCTCAATGAGGATGCGTCGTTTACACAAAGCATGGAGTATGAGAAGGAGATCGTAAGGCTGAAGAAGGAAATCAAAGAGAACACAGATTCCGCGGCCTTTTATCGGAGCCGAAGGATTGCGATAGAGCGCGGTGATGATGCATTGGAGTATATAGCCCGCGAGCAATATCATATGAAACGGCCTACGGAAGATGTCTTCTTGCTTGTGCCAGCATCTAAATGACCGATAGATGAAAAGTAAAAAAGAATCCGCTCAAGATGCCGGAAGTTTGGCAAAACTTGAAGCAAGACGAAAATACGTAGAGATCGGAGCATCGGCAGGATTGCTCCTGGTGCTTGCTGCCATGATGATTCCATTTTTTGGAACGTTGTCAGGACACAGTATATTTTGGGCTAAGTGGGTGTACGCAGCCGGGGCTTTGATATATACATGTGCCAGAGTTGTGAATGTCAATGCGCCCGATGATTCCTTGCGTCTTCGTCGTCTTCGTCGCCTTGAGTTCTGGGCCGGGATGTGCTTTATTGTGGGAGCTGCATTCTGGTTTTATAAATTACAGTATTATGACGGATTCTTTGCCGGCCCACTCGCCGTCATGCGTCAGACTGTGGCATTTACCATGGCGGGAGCAGTGATCCAGATCGTAGCGAGCTGGATGATTGCAGCGCGGATGAAAAAGGAGAAAAATATTAAAGACTAAATAATAAGTAGCTAATAAAAATTAAACGATATATGTACACATTCAACAGAACCAATC
>CAYNEZ010000248.1:0-3667 GCA_964396365.1 uncultured Sangeribacter sp.
TATGGTGAGGTGGGTGAGTGGCTGAAACCACCAGTTTGCTAAACTGACGTAGGAGCAATCCTACCACGAGTTCGAATCTCGTCCTCACCGCAAAGTCCGATGGTCATTCTGACCATTGGACTTTTTATTTATATCTCAACCTTCAGGCCCTCTCTCCCGAGTATCACATTGGCAAAAATCTTTTTAGCTTCTTCTTCGAATAGATAATCATTTTTATATTTTGAAGAATAATGACCGGTCAACAAGCATTTTACACCCGCATCATGTGCTACTTGGGCAGCCTGTGCAGCCGTAGAATGCCCTCTTTCCTTTGCTTTGTCAATGTCTTGCGTCAGATATGTTGTCTCATGAAAGAGTAAATCCACACCCTTGATTTTTTCTGCAAGACCGGGAATATACGAAGTGTCGCTTATATGTGCGTAACTGCGCGGAGATACAGGATCTTTGGTCAATATGGAGTTTGCTACAATAGTACCATCTGGCTTGATGAAGTCCTCCCCTCCTTTTATGGCATTGTATGCCCACATGGGGACATTATGGAAGTCACACATAGCCCGGTTGATGTGCCGAAGACGAGGTTTTTCCTCAAACACATAGCCGACAGCCGGAATCTTATGCTTCAACGGCACTGTACGCACTCGCAAAGAAGCATTCTCAAAAACCACTGCTTCCTCCGGACGAATAACATTAAATTTGACATCAATTGGCAACCCTCGATTGAAATATTCGAATATTGACGATAGAATCTTCTTGCCGTCTTCAAATGTATGTATAGTGATATCTCCTTCGAGCCCCGACAACGCCATGGTACCTATCAGACCTGGAAGGCCAAACACATGGTCGCCATGCAAATGCGTCAGAAAGATATGGTTAAGACGTGGAAGCTTAAGTCGTTGCCGTTGCAATTCCTTCTGTGCACCCTCTCCACAATCCACCATAAACAGGTTTTCCCGGAAATTAATTACAGTACATGAAGGATTATGCAGCGGTGAAGGCTTAGCACTTCCACATCCTAATATATTAACTTCAAACTTTTCCAATTGCTTTTGTAATTATCAGTTGAAAGGATTAACAAGTTTAGACGTATACAGGATTTTTACTGAATGCACATCCTGTCACGCATAAAAGATCCTAACCCAAAACAATTATTTTCTGAACATCTGTTCGTAATCTTTTGCAAGGCCACCTGTGCCCGTTTCTTTGTAAAGAGATGGGAGGTCATGACCTGTCTCCTTCATTACGGTGACAAGTTTGTCAAAAGACACACGATGGCTACCGTCAGTGAAAGATGAATAAATATTTGCGTCCAAAGCACGCGCTGCAGCATATGCATTACGCTCGATGCATGGTATCTGCACAAGGCCACAGACCGGATCGCATGTCATCCCAAGGTGATGTTCAAGGCCCATCTCTGCAGCATACTCTATTTGTGCCGGACTTCCACCGAAAAGCTGGGTGGCAGCCGCGGCTGCCATTGCACAAGCCACTCCAACCTCACCTTGACAACCGACATCAGCCCCGGAAATAGAAGCATTATGCTTTACTACATTTCCGAAAAGTCCTGCAGTAGCAAGAGCATGCACCATCTGAGCATCTGCAAAATGGCGGCTATCCCATAAATGATAGAGCACTCCTGGTATCACACCACTCGACCCGCAGGTAGGAGCTGTCACGATCTCTCCGCCGGATGCATTTTCCTCGCTTACAGCCAAGGCATAGGCAAATACACGGCCACGACTCTTAAGATTATCCTTATATCCGCCGGCCTTGACGTAATATGCACACGCCTTTCGCTGAAGATTGAGTGGACCCGGAAGACGTCCCTCCTTATTGAGGCCACGCTCAACGGCAGCTTTCATGACATTCCACACCTCTAACAGATAGTCCCATATCTCCGGACCTTCGCATTGCTCTACATATTCCCAATATGTATGTCCGGTGCGTTCACAATATGCCATTATGTCGCTTATGGTATTGAGAGGATATATTTCGCCTGACTCAGTATGAGGTTTTCCGGGCTCTTCCAGCGCACCGCCTCCGACACTAAACACTATCCATTCGCCAGTCTCCTTCCCTTCCGCATCAAGACTGCGATACTTCATGCCATTTGGATGAAAATCAAGGAAAATATCGGGCTGCCAGATTATCTCCGTCTCCTTGCCCGATTTAGAAAGTTCATCAAGAATTGCAACATCAGTCATATGGCCTTTCCCCGTAGCAGCGAGGGAACCGTAAAGTGTCACTTCAAAGCGAGCGGCCTCAGGATGCTGGTCACGAAAGGTCTGAGCAGCCTTTCTCGGACCCATAGTGTGGGATGAAGATGGACCTGTCCCGATCCTGAATAATTCCTTTAGTGATTTCATATCTTAAATGCTCGTTGATAGATTTAATATTAATGTTTTGTGAATAAATTGATCTTCTGAACTGCAAATTTAACTCTTTATTTTGATTTTTTATGAATATTTCAGTCCTTATTTTCACGATACGCATATATAATAGGTATTTTTTTATTAATTTTGCGATCTAAAAGCAACCATTACATTTTTAATCATACAACAAGAATGAAAAAAGCAATCTTTTCCATAGCAGCCTTGGCACTTCTTCTTGCCTCCTGCGACACTGACACCAAAGACTCATATTCCGAAATTCCCTATGGAGGATTAAATCTTATCATAGACACGTATGATCTGCAGCAACCGGCAATTGTGTCTTCAAGCATCTATAAGGCAAAAACAAACCTCTCCAAAGGTGTTGTAGACATAAAATCTTCCGATATCATCGTCAACAACCAAAAGTATTCTTTCGAGACCGACACAATGGCACTCCACTATTCGACATTCAAGACATTGGATGGCCAAAGCTTCATAGAAGAAAGTTTCTCGAAAAAAGGTTTGACTGCTATTGGATCAGCAGCATCTGACATAAATGGAGTTTATACCTGGCACTATTTCCGATATTCCGGCAATCAATACTCTCCGGAGGTAGCATTGACAAATGCTACTTATGAAATCGGAATACGCCAAGGTCTTTCTTTGACCTATACGCTCTCAGATCGATACAAAGTACTAACATTCAATAATTTGGTTCAAACATTTAGTTCTGATGTCTTCTTTAGGGGGAATTCTTATTCAACCGATGAATCTGGAAGCTTCAGCACAAAGAATACCGACTATCTGGTTGGAATGGATTTCCAGAAAAACATCGCATCTGTCATGATTTATAATCCGGAATACTCCACTAACCAACCCCAGAACTTCCCTAAGATCATATTATTGGAAAACATGCCAATAAAATATACTCATGATCGATTCTACTTTGAAGACTCAGCTCCCAAGACTAAAGTGCTTACCACAAAAGATGGGAAGACAGAATTCTCAGAAGATCCTTCCATAAAAGTGACAGAGTTCTCTCTTACAATGCTGTCTGAAAGTTTTACGGATATTGACATAAAATATGTAATTGACGGTAAATCAGTGTCATTCATCGGATGCAGCATCGTAAAATCTGGAAAATAAAAGTTTTTTTGATAAAAAATTCAAATTTTATTTGGCAGGTTTAACTTTTTTTACTAACTTTGCAGTCGCAAACGAGAAACTTGCGACTGCAAGTTAGTTTGGAGTGATGCTCGAGTGGCTGAAGAGGCACGCCTGGAAAGCGTGTGTACGCC
>CAYNEZ010000249.1:0-3659 GCA_964396365.1 uncultured Sangeribacter sp.
AGAGCAGGTGAAGAAAGCTGTAGAAGCAGCTATCCGCAAAGCAGGCATCAACCCCAACCTCGTAGACAGCGCTGACCACGTGGAGAGCAACATCGCTAAGGGATGGCTCACTCGTGAAGAGGCTGACAAGGCTGCTGAGATCGCCGCTAAGGTAGGCGCAGAAAAAGCTGTAAACCTTCCTGAAGCTATGATCCAGAACATCGCAAACGGTCGTCTGAACAAGTTCTTCAAGGAATCTTGCCTTATGGAGCAGGAATACCATCGCGATGCAAAGCTCACTGTAGGGCAGTATCTCAACGGTGAAGTCAAAGGCTGTGTAGTCGTAGACTTCAAGCGTGTAAACCTCAACCAAGACTAATTCAGTAAATTATTTTGCTTTATATGAAATGGCCCGCAAACAAGCGGGCCATTTTTTTGTTCTATATATAGAATGCACAAAAAATTCCATTCTGTGCATTCTTTTCTGTAAAATTTAACACCCACTATAATCTATTGACTATGAAAAAGGACAAAGCTTCCACTTTCACTGTGGAAATAACTGATACAGATCAATATTTCTCAAACATCCCGGAATCGCTCAATGCAATTCTTGAGGCATCTGTATGCCGCAACTGGGATCGTCCTTCTCTTTCCGATTATAAAGGATCTACAAGTACATTCAGCCACGTAGCTGAAATGATAGAAAAGCTTCATATCCTCTTTGAGGCAGCCGGAGTGAACGAAGGCGATAAAGTGGCCATATGCGGTAAAAACTCCGCTAAATGGGCTACAGCTTTTATAGCGTGCATCACGGCTGGAGTTGTGGCTGTGCCAATCCTTCACGAATTCAAGCCGGAGACAATCCACCATCTTGTCAATCATTCTGATGCAAAACTCCTCTTTGTAGACGAAGCTATATGGAAACATCTTGACAGACTTGAATTTCCATCGTTGGAAGGAGTGATCTATATCAGCGAATTCGGAATCCCTTACTCGAAATCGGAAAACCTTACCATTGCTCACGACAATATCGAAAAGTTTTTCAGCGATAAGTATCCTCACGGATTCTCACCAAAAGACATTCACTGGTTTCAAGACAAACCTGACGATCTTGCTGTAATAAACTATACATCGGGATCTACCGGCATGAGTAAGGGGGTAATGCTTTCATTCCGCTCAATTTGGAGCAACATCAAATTCTGCATGGAGTTTTTGACGTTTCTTCGTCCCGGCGATGGAGTCCTCAATATGCTGCCACTCGCCCACCTCTACGGTATGGTGATTGAGATGCTCCACCCATTCGCCAAAGGATGCCACTGTACATTCCTCGGTCGCACCCCATCACCGGCTATTCTGCTTGCAGCCTTTGCAGAAGTAAAGCCAAAACTCATCATCACCGTGCCATTGGTACTTGAAAAGATTGTAAAGACCAAAGTGTTTCCTGTCATAGAGCAACCCAAGATGCGATTCTTGCTAAAGCTTCCCATAATTAAGGGATTTATCCTTGGCAAAATAAAAGATCAGCTTATCAAGGCTCTTGGCGGCCAAGTGAAGCAAGTCATCATCGGTGGAGCAGCACTCAATGCTGAAGTCGGAGAATTCCTGATGCGAATTAAGTTCCCGGTCACTGTAGGATACGGCATGACAGAATGCGGACCTCTTATCACATATGAGACCCCGGATAAAGAAAAGCCTGGCACTGTTGGGAAAATTGTGGAGCGCATGGAGGCAAAAATTGATTCTCCTGATCCGGAAACTGTACCGGGCAACCTTTGGGTGAGAGGCGACAACGTGATGAAAGGATATTACAAAAACGAAGATGCCACAAAAGAAGTGATGCGGGATGGTTGGATGAATACCGGCGATCTTGTGACATGCGACAAAGATGGCAACATTCGAATAATGGGACGCTCCAAGACAATGATTCTTGGCCCCTCCGGTCAGAACATATATCCCGAGGAAATAGAACAGAAGATAAATAATCTTCCCTATGTTGTGGAATCTGTTGTAATCGACGATCATGGCAAACTCGTAGCACTCATATATCCGGATTTCGATGCCCTGAAAAAAGATGGAAAAGATGCCGATGCTGTGATGGATGAAGATCTGAAGCTGCTCAATCCTCAACTCCCCGGCTACTCAAAGATTTCGGAAATCCGCATCTTTGACAAGGAATTTGAAAAGACTCCAAAAAGAAGCATCAAACGATTCCTCTACCAACCATAGTCAATCCATCTACCGACTGATACGCACGGAGTGCGCTTACCTTCTAATTCTGAAACCCTCAAAGTTTCGGAATCTAACTGGAGGAAGCGCACTCCGTGCGCTTCTCTGAATCACGAGAGTCTATCAGATGATCATCATGTGAAATCTACCAGAAAACCGACGAATTATTTCCTAATTTTTTTCTTCTCTAAAAAAATTAAAAAAAAATGCATATTAAAAATATGTTTCTTAACATGAAACACCAATGCAATAATCTGTAACATTTATGAAATATCATAAAAATCAGAACAAAATGTATCAATTTGCCAAAATATTGAAAATATTTAATATTTTTGTAGCTTTTTGAAATAGTTTCTTAATTTGATTGTAAAAAAGGCATTTGGAAAGTTAAGAAATATGTATTAACTTTGTAATCGAAATCAAGAGAGATTTCTTAGATGCCTCCTCGGAGGCCAGATGGATTGGAAAAATATATCGTAATACATTCGAACCTAATACATGAAATTATGGGATTGACCTGGGAAGGCCAAGTATGCGGCGGAGGCCATAATACAAATACCTAAACATTATACCTGAAACGCCTGAAACAATCTTTTGCTAACCTTTTACGATTTGACAGTAAAATCGAGATTTGAGACCTAAAGAGCTCCGCCGCAATCCCAAAACATATAAGATAGAAATAATTCAATTTTTTACTAATCTGAATATGAGAAGGGCTTCCCGATGGGAAGCCCAATTTTTTTCATTATGTCAGAATTCAGCACCGAGACTCCCTGCCGGTTCCTTAAGCTTATAGAGAAGCTCATGCTGAAGTTCAGGATGATCATAAACGATATGGGAAAGCTCCCAGTGGTGACCTGCTTCCTCTTTAAGCAAGGGAGATGTGGCATCTACATCGGTAAGATTCCATGTCAGAAGCACCGTTTTTATCTTTAACGCCTTCAGTTTCCTGACAAGCATCTCATGGTCGGCATCGCCTGTGATGAGCACTACATAGTCAAACTTACGGAATGTGGCAAGTTCATAAGCTTCCAGGGCAAACCATACATCGACCCCCTTCTCCACTACTTGAACCACTCCATCTTTCTCCACCTCGCGAAGATGCTTATAGTGGAACACAACGTCATTCTCAATCAGAGTGTCTTCAAACTTCCTCTCATTATAGAGAAGTTTCTTATCATATGCTTCTTTCACACGGTAGCGTCCACGAAAATAATGAGCTTCCGTGATCTGGCAGTCTGATTGGTCTACGTCTTCCTCCATGGCAAGACGGAAAGTGATGAAGTCGAAAAGAGACTTCACACGTATGATAGAATTCTCCGATTTCTTAAGTGCCCTGTTGACCTTGGCATAGTAGCCACCATCAATAAACACTCCGATAGATATATAACCGAGCATAAAGTTTATAGTTTCAATATTAATATTTAATTATATTCACATTGTTAAAACGCTCC
>CAYNEZ010000250.1:0-3655 GCA_964396365.1 uncultured Sangeribacter sp.
TTCGTTTAGAAATCCATACATAAACTGCGAATCCAATGGTTAAACATAGGATTATCCATAATCCGATACTTATTAAAGACTGTCTGCGCGTTTTTGCCTGGAGCAACTGAATCTGAAGTTGATTGTTGTAATCCCGCCGTTCTTCTGAAATTTTACTTTGAACAGCATTCAACTCACTGATTGAATCATTGGTGACAGTGCCTTCGTAAGGATAAACGGTTCCTTTGTGACGCAATTCTATACTCTGTTCTAACAACCTGAGATTATTGTATGTATTAATTGAGTATCGTCCAGGATTTTCGTTATACATACTTTTTGAAGCCTCCATATAGTATCTTGCCGAATCCACTTGGGAATTATTCAGATATATAAATCCTAAGCTTATAAGTTTTCCGAGGCTTTGAGTTTTTATACGGTTGAGGTTAGCTATACTTAATTTAAAATCGGCTGAAGGTAGGCCGGAGTAATTGAGAGCATATGCGGTAAACTGAGGATCGTCTACATCCGCTTCCGTCAAAGCTTTTTCCATATAAATGGAAGCCGAATCATTATGGCCAATGAATGAATGGAATAGCCCGATGTCATGGAGTGCCCGCGCTTTATCCTCTTTTATTTTAGCAACTTTCATGGCTTCATTGGCATAATATAAAGCTTTCGGATAATCTTTCTTCAGAGACGGCATCGCATATAGGTTTGATAATTCAATAAGAAGTTCTGACTTTGAAGGATTGGTTGTAGAGGATGAAATATCTATTGCCTTAGTGAGATAAACAGCAGCGGAGTCTTGGTGATTGAGCCACCGCATCTTGATCACAGCCAGTTGATACACATCCATCAATGCAGACGTGTCTTGAGCAGCCTTAAAATAATTCAACGCATTGTCAAAACCATCAACCTTCAAAAAAGACTCTCCTTTGCGTAGCTTTGCCTTAGCCGTCAATACTGTTGCAGATGCTTTTATCTCGTCTGACAAACCAGACCGACTGCGGATGTCGTCAAGAATAAGCAATGCTGAATCTGGATAACTATCCAAAATTTCTTCTGCCTTAGTCAGTTGCTCTTTATGAAATGAACTGTTATTACAACTGGTAAGCAGTAACAGACACCATATAAATATATAGAGTTGGCAACACATAAAAACAAAAAGACGGGTAGTATATTTTCTTATAAGTGGCATTGGCAAAGGATTCGGTGAATGCATAAAATTATCGGTAAGCCCATAATTGAATGTATAATTGGCTTAGTGTCGCTTGAGGGCGTATGCGGAGCATGCTCTGATACTAAACTTTGACGCAAGGAAGAAGGCCTTCGGCCTGGTCCCGCTCGGAGATCGGGACTTCCATACCTTGACTACACTGGGGGCATGCGGATCATGCTCTGTTACTAAACACAATGCAGAATGCATGACTGAATTCTGAATATGCAGTCAGGGGTGTATAGAGCCACTTTTGAAAAGAAAGCTGAATCGACAATTAACATGGATTACTCTGTGGCTTTGACAGTCACTCCTAAAACATAGCTATGTGGAACATTCTTCATTATATCATCTGACATATCCGGCGATAGTTCATCTTCACCACAGGAACGAATGAATCCATATTCTTTGTCAATCCATGCTGAGCCATAAAATACAAGAGGTATAAAGGTATCAAGTTTAATCTCTCCGACTTTGAAGGGTCTGGGAACATAAATGTAGGTCACTTCTCCATCAAGTGGAGAAGTCAATGGCTTTAATTCAAGAGGTAAGGAAAAAGTTGATATGTTGTTTAAATCAACCATCAAAATAGTTGTTGACTCATTCTTTGGATAAGTTCCAATTACTATTTTCTCAGCACAGGTATAAATTCCACGTGTTGGATCATACATTTCTTCATCAGTAATATTCTTCCTTGATTCCTCAGGAAATTCGCTGACCAAGGTCATATTTTCATAACTTCTTTTGTAAGGAGAGATGCTTTTACGCACAAGCGAGTCGCCATGATATTCCCTACATGTGAAAATCAAATCATATTGCTTGTCGTTGAGTGACTTTATGTCAAAGCTATAAGCATAATAGCCAGCCGCTTCTAAAAGAGGAACATAGTCTTCAAATACTACTTTCTGCATTTTTATATCTGCACCTCTTGTAGAAAGGAACGTTATGCCTGAAATTATGACCAGCAATAAGATGGTATAAAATTTCTTTTTCATTTTCAAGAATTTTCGTATGATATTATATTGTTTCGTTATTTTGATTGCAAAGTTAATGTGTCTTTTTTTTATATTAAGCACTCAAAAGTGTGCAAATGAGTTTTCGGGGGCAATTGTACACAAAAGTGAGTCCTTCAATATGTGTGTTGAAATGTAGGTTATTTTAGTTTCTCTATAATCCAGCCATCAAGGGTACGGGTATTAGTAGAGAAATTGGCACCTATGAGGAAAACTGTTCTTGAGTCAGCTTCAAATGGCACAGCATAACCTTTTTCATGAATTTGAGCAATGGCTTCTTCCTAGCCGTCGTACATCGTCTTGAACTGCGCCCATGCTTCATCCTCCGTAATGTCATGCTCCTCTGCAAAGCCGACTATAGGTTCTTGAAAATACTGGTGAAACTCAGTCTCAGAGATGCCGCATATCCCATTGTAGCGGGGCATCATGGATATGTCCTTCAGATTGTTGAGTCCGCTGAATACAGATATCTTGCCAAACTTCGTGATTCCCGTCAGCATCGCAAACCTTATATATTGGTCGGAAGCCTTGATTACTGAAAAGAAACTCCGTAGCTCCCCCTTCATCTTTTCATGCAAGTCTTGATAATGCAGGCAGTCAAGGAGTGGCTTGTCGTACTCATCGATCAGAATCACTACTTTCTGCCCGTATTTTATGTACGCCTGTTTTATTAAACTTGCAAATCTCTCGGAGTTATTCATTACTTCTATTGACAAGGAATAGTCTTTGGCTATACTATTCAGAGCACCCTCAATCCTATCCATTAGGCGTGAGACATCGACATAATTGGCAGGACTGAAATCAAAACGAAACACCGGGTAGCGTATCCAGTTCTTCTCAAGGTTTTCTATTGCAAGCCCTTTAAACAAGTCCTTGTCTCCCCTGAAATAGGACTCGATGGTCGACATAAGAAGACTTTTCCCAAACCGTCTCGGTCGGCTCAGAAAGACATAACGATATTTTTCAGTGATATCATATACATCTTTTGTTTTATCTACATAAAGGTATCTTTCTGTAATGATATCCTTGAATGTCTGTATTCCTATTGGGTATTTTATCCTTGCCATTATTTACAGTCTTGATTGAGATTGTAGCTTTTCTCCTATTCCTTTCTGCAAATTTAACATATTATTTCGATATAAACAAATAAAATTTACTGTTGAAGCATATCGCAAAGGAGCAAAGGGAAAAAGACTGCTACTGAACGATTGGAGGACGCACGGGTAGAAAAAAGGGCACTTAGACGTGTCACCACTTTGCCGGTCTAAGGGCCTGGATTTAATTCTTAATTAGCTACGCTCAAGCTAAAGCAAGTCAGAATGCAAAATTGGCTTAGTGTCGCGTGGGGGCGCATGCGGAGCATGCTTTGTTACTAAACTTTGACCCAAGGAGGAAGGCCTTCGGCCTGGTCCCGCTCGGAGATCGGGACTTCCATGCCTTGACTTTA
>CAYNEZ010000251.1:0-3652 GCA_964396365.1 uncultured Sangeribacter sp.
GTTTCGTCAGGGGGATATTTTGTGAAAGCTTGGGCAGTGGCAAAAAATGCCGATAGGGCCATCGAGCAAGCTCGTAAGGATGCTGTGATAGCAGCACTTAAAACCGGAATAGAAGCCGATTCAGCTGCAGAAGGGGCAGGAGTGGCAAATCTTCCGGCCTTGATGACTCTCGAACAGTTTGAAAAGCATTATATGGATGTGGCGAGATTCATGGCAGATGGTGATTATCTTAATTTCGTGAAAGACGTTAGTTCTACTTATCCAAAAGGAGCAGATAACGTGAAAACTCCAAATGGCCGCAAGATTGGACTCTCGGTTGTGCTTGACTATGCAGGACTTCGTTCTGCACTTCAAGACCGAGGCTGGATAAAGAGTCTAAATGACCATTTTGAATATAAAGGGAATTGACATGAAAAAATTTTTTTATATATTTACAGCTTTTTTTGTTATGTTGTTTCCTTGTCTTGAGGGATCAGCACAAGTGGCAAAAAAGCCTACTATAATGATTGTTCCGGCAGTCGATTGGTGTCAGCGAAACGGCTACACTGACAGTTCGGGCAATTGCGACTATAGCAAGGCTCTTTCCAACACGGATATGTTGAGTGCTATAGCCTCAATGGGAGATCTCATGGCAGCGGAGAATTATCCGATGCTTTCCCTTGAACAGGCTCTTGCGAATGCTGATACGGAGGAAGTATTTTCCATGTTGGTGACCTCAAAAGGCGACGGAATGATAGTTGAGAGCGAAACAGACCGGTTGTCACGCTATGGTGGTGCAGACATAATGCTTTCAATGAGTCTTGACGAAGTAAAGAGGGGACCCAACAAATCTATTGAGTTTCGTGTTACCTCTACCGATGCCGCTTCAGGCAAGATTTTACATGGAGATGTAGGAAGAAGCCGTAGCTCTTGTGCTTCTACGGGGATGCTTGTCAAGGAATCTATGCACGATCTCATGCCTACTTTCTATGAGCGGATCAATCATCATTTTGAGACTATGGCAGCAGAAGGACGAGAGGGCTCTGTTGTCTTCATGATTGCTGATGATTGTCCATTGCATATGGAATCTATAGTATGTAAGGATGGTGATGAAGGTGAACTTGCTGAATATATTGAATATTGGCTTGATGAGAACTGCATCAAGGGTGTTCATTCACAACCTCAGAAATCACGTACACGACTTGCCTTCAATCAAATGAAGATGCCTCTATTCGGAAAAGGAAAATTTGGTGCAAAACCAAAGGCACTTGATGCTAACTCGTTTATAAAAGGAATGGAAAAAGATCTGGCTTCTTTTGGAGTGTCAATGTCTACCACCCCGATAGGAATCGGGAAAGTTCTCGTCACGCTCGGAAGTGCTGAATGATATTAACAAACCTAAACCATATGAAAAGAATAATTAATTCTATAGCCCTTGCTATTACAATTATAACTATGTCATTGGGCGTTCAGGCCAAGAAAGAAAATTTTTTTCTTGACGAAAAAAGCCAGGTGATAGGTATAGCTACTGTCGGCAACTACGTAGTTGGAGACTTGTACGAAAAATTTGTATCGAACCCCATCGATAAGCGTCTAAATATGACTCTGGCTCCGCGCGATACTATCTTCCCGTCAGAGTATGAAATGACATCATATTTGAAAGGGATTAATGCCGGAAGAATAGTCATCGACGACTTGCTCCTCTTCGATGGAAAGAGCTTTGATGAGACGGAACTACGGCGCAGGACAGAACTCAATAATATCAGGAGTGACCGTGAAAGAGCTTCGATGGATATTCTGGGAGCAGAGGATGTGCTCAGAGACGATGTCAATCCGATTATAACCAATAATTATCTCTTTGTCAGATTGCAATATAAAAAACCTTATATCAATGACAAAGGAGAGAAAAAAGAGCGTACCGTCTATCGGGATTATGTTTATAAAGTATTAGTAGACCAGAATATTATAGAGAGTATATATGATGCTTGGGACAATCCTGAAGCTTACAAGAAAATAAACATACCTATTCAGTATATAGAAACTCCTAAGTCGGAAGATTCGACCCTGGGGTCAATAACTTCTGCTTTGGAAAAAGATAATATTGATTTTAAAAATTATGGTCAGCTTATCAGACGCAGTTCGTTCGATCTTGGAGATCATGCTGGTGTAAAGCGAGGAGATAACGTCACTATATATCGGCAGATGGAAGATCGCAATGGCAATCTATATAGCAAACGCATAGCAAGAGGAAAGGTCAATGGGTTTGACAATAACGGCAGATATGCACATTTCTTTCGTGTCTCAGGAAATGCCGGAAGCTGGAAAAATGGAGATCTCGCCACAGTAAGTCATTCATCAAATTTTAATTTCGGTGGACAGGTGGAATTTGGAGAGAAAACATGGTATGCCGGAATTGTAGGTGATTACGCATTTGGATTTACGAGATCAGGTATTTATAGCCATGTGCTAATCAATCTCGGTTATTGCCAAAGTTTGCATCCCGCACGCCGTTTTGATTACGGATATGACACATACAAGTCGCCATCTTTTTTCAATGTAGGTTTAGGATATGGCATAGGTAAGACTTTGTTGGGATTTTTTGACATCATGCCCTATGTGAAGGCACAATATGATTTAGCTGAAATGCGCGATGCAAATGCCAGCTATCAAGAAGATGAAGAAAACGTAGAAAAGCTAAAGGGACATTTTATAAGGGTTCCTATAGGAGTCAGGCTAAATATAAATATTGTCTATCCCTGCCGTCTGATGCTCGAAGCTGGATATGCGTTCCATTATGGACTCGATGGGATAGGACATACAAGCGAAGTGAAGTATGCTCTTAAATCAATTGGGGCAAAGCGTGATGGCTATTTTGTCTCAGTGGGTCTTCTGTTCTGAAATTTATGTAAAATATACAATATTTTATGCGTGTTATTTCATTTTTGGTTTGCTTTTTGTTTGCATTTATGCTGAAAGCTGCGGCTTCGGCAGATTCTTTGTCTTCCATTGCTAACCCGGAGGCAAGTTTTAGTGTGGGGGAACCTAAAGGATGTGCAGCGGTTGCTGAAACGCTTCGTCAGAAGACGAGATCTATAATCGGCAGAATAGGTTGCGGAGCAGAGGATGCAGCCTACGTAATAGTTCCTTCTTTGGTGGTAGATGAGACTAAAAGCACTGTAGGGACTTTGCGTAATGTTACGGTAGCCAAAGGTACATTGACTCTGGAGGCTGTAAGTGCCGGTAATCCTGATATGGTCTGGCATAGCATTACGATACCTTTGAAAGCCTCCATTACTGGTCCGGATGCAAATCCTGAAGAAGCGCTGGCAAAACAGATACAAGTGTCTGATTCTCGTTTTGTGAGGTTTGTGAGAGTGGCAAGAAAGAAAATAGCCGAGGCTTCAGTGCTTTCGAATAATGAAGAAAAATCTGCTCGGAAACCTAACGAAATCTTAATAAAAAAATAAGTCGAAACAACTTCAATGACAATGAGCGATGATCGTTAGATATTGTTTGAAAAATCTGTTCAGGTGTTTATTATTGCTTTTATTGCTTATATCGTCAATGTATACATATGCAGAGATGAAAGTAGTGGAACGCAGTTCAAGAAATGCTCCAGAGTGGATGATGCAACCTCCGGAAGATTATCTTGTGGCGATCGCTTCTG
The DNA here is from genome assembly GCA_964396365.1 of uncultured Sangeribacter sp. GTDB lineage: Bacteria > Bacteroidota > Bacteroidia > Bacteroidales > Muribaculaceae > Lepagella. Next base: position 3,647 of record CAYNEZ010000251.1, read on the forward strand.
CTTCAA
>CAYNEZ010000252.1:0-3632 GCA_964396365.1 uncultured Sangeribacter sp.
CATCGTCATTGCTTACAAGAATCAGTTTTTTCATAACATTTACAAGTTGAAAGCGGAAAGTTGAGGGGGGAGGGCGGAGAGTTGAGAGCGGAGAGTTTTATTCGCAAAATTAGTAAAAAAATCTAACAATCTTTACTCTTTTGCAAAGAAATTCATATTTCTCATGCCCCGAAAAGTATCATACTGAACCCCAAAGAGATGTGAACGAAACAAAAAAGTGACGTGATTTATTCCAACGATCAACCAAACAAAGTTGGAAATGTCGTTTTTTTTATATAAATTTGCATTATGAAGATGTTCAGACTGATTTAAGACCCGCATATTCCGACAGTACTTTCATCACAATGAAAGACTTCTCCTCTTACGCAAACGAAAGTTTAAGATCAGGAGTTGATTTAAGTATAAATGGCACCGGGGAAAAAAATCATATTTTGGACACGGCATATAGCAAAAAAGGGATTGCGCTACTGCATGGATAAGGAAAATCTTAGAATAATAGCTTCCGATAGATCTAAAGAGATCGATATCAATATGGGAGTATTCCGTACCAGAATCTTCACGGTATCGGAACTCTCGGACATGCTCGAATCTAAAAAGCTACATTTTATCGGAGGAGCTCCATTTAAAACATGGAGCAAATCGCATAAATCGCTTGTCATCGAAAGTCTTCTATTAGGACTTCCTCCAGATCCAATCATCATTGATGGCTATGATACCCCATGGTTTGTTGCTGATGGGGCTGAACTTCTCTCAACCATACATGAATACCTATGTGATGGATTCAAACTTGACTCTGTCAACTTCAATTTACAAGAGTATTATGGCGAGCCATTCAGCAAGCTGCCCCTGATGCTTCGGAGCAGACTGCTAAACCTCAAAATCAATGCCACAATAATAACTTCAGAAGCAACCACCATTTACAGACTCAGTGTATACAGTTCAGCTTTGCTGAAAATAGGGAAAGAGAAGGGTTTATGGAATTGTGCTCAGGAAATATACAAAAGTACATTCAACAAACTAAACGAACTGGCACACAAACTGAATGCCGACAATCCTCAGACATTATTGCAAATAATTCTCGCAATCGTTTACGCTGACAGTTTTAAGAAAGGCTCCTTTAAAAGTGAACTTGATATTTCAGAAATACGTTTTGACATGTTTGAATGCCTGGCACTTAAAGACTTTGACAGCATATATGAATATGTCAAGAAAATACTTAAAAAAAATCAAGCTGAAGTAAGAATTGTGTTAGAACTCTCCAAAAAACACGGGAAGGAATTAGCGACTAAAACAGGAAAGAAATCAAGAATTTTCATAATAACCACAACGCTTCTTGCCCTCGAGTCTAAAGGGATCGACAGTTCAAAAATAATACACCAGTTCAAGGCAGCCTGGAAAGAAAGTAAGGGATTCGGGAAAGGATATCTAAATGAGGACTACGCCACTAAATCAAACATAATTTACAATATTCTAAGATGATACGCAATATCGAACTGACCAATTTCAAATGTTTTGACCAAGTTTCCATCCGCACCCGCCCTTTGACTATAATTGCCGGCGGCAACGCTGCAGGGAAATCGAGTGTAATCCAATCATTGTTATTGCTATCTCAGAGTAAATATGACATCAATGCCATCGGAAGACTTCGTCTGGACGACAAACTGGTGAAACTTATAAGCGCAGACCGACTACGCTATACCAAAAGTGACTCTCCTGAAATAAAGATTGCCATTTACGATGACCATGACTCTTTAGAAGATGACATAGAAGTGACTATCCCGGATGCGACTCTTGCTGACAGACAGCCTAAATGCAAAACCTCTGCCAATCTGCCTACCGCGATTTTGAACTCAGCTCTCTTTTCTGATGATTTCCTCTATCTATATGCAAACAGGCTTTCGCCGCAAACAGAGTATCTCAAAGGAAATGATGAACGATTTGACAGCCGCCTGGGAGACCGGACAGGTCACCGCACTGTGTTCCGACTGCAGGAAGCTTTCGACAATATGGAGGATGTAGCGATCGACAGTCTAAAGAGGAAGGGGAAAAACAGCATAGCCGCCAATGTGAATGAATGGATGAGCTACATCATGGGGACGGAAGCGTCAGTAAGTGCTGACGGGAATCCTCACGACGGAAGATCTACACTAATATTTCACACTCCGTCTACAGGACGTGTGTCGGCACTCAATATGGCGTTTGGAAATACATATATCTTACCAATTATAGTTGGAGTACTTACTGCCAAAACAGGATCTCTAATAATAGTGGAAAATCCGGAAGCTCACCTTCATCCAAAAGCACAGCTACGCATGGGAGAATTCCTTGCTATAGCCGCTCAGGGCGGGGTCCAGATATTTATCGAAACCCACAGTGACCATCTTCTCAATGGAATAAGAGTAGCTGCAAAAAAGAAAATCATCGATCCATTGAACGTCGCAATCCATTTTATTGAGGAGGAAAAAGGAGAGCATACCGTGACAGAGATAGAACTTATGGAAGATGGGTCACTTGACAAATGGCCGGCAGGCTTTTTCGATGAGTGGGAAAACGCTCTTCGCGAGATAACAAGGCCATGACAATGAGAGTATTCTTCAACGACCTTTCGATCGGACGTCAGGAAAGCAAGCTGGCCGATAACTTCGATAAAGTGTTTAGCTTCTCAGAGCTTATCGGACACTTAAACAGGACCATAGGAATCTCTCTGATAGCCACATCAGAGAACATCTATGGACTGCGCCTGTGTGACACACAAATATCAGAATGTGGCTACAAGAAGGATTTCAATATAGATCAAAGGAATCTCATCAAGCAGCTTATCAACTATTTCCATTGCGATTCCAATCTTGATAAGGAACATGTTTTCTCCCATCACACAACCGGGAAAACTTCAATACTTCTGGGGAATGCCCATAAACATTGCCTACCTGTCATAAGCTTCACATTTGAAGATGAGTTTTCAAGTGATGAAATAAATGGCAATGTCAGAGGACACACAGTATCCATTAGAAATCTATATGATAAAACACAGGAGGTCAAGCCATCTATTTTCATTTCCATAAATGATTGCAAGCAATTTGATCCAACAACAACCCCTTTATGGAATACAGATGCAACTAAAGCATATCATGATACTGTAAAGAATGAACTGAAATCAATTGCACTGAATCCGAATATAAAAATCGCCATACTTGAAAGGCACAGCAGATGCATAGCTGAACTTAACGGATGGGAGTTAGATGAGGGATTGACAAGAAAAAACAAAAACAGCAATAGTTACAGACGCATATTCCGCTCTTCAAAATTCACCAAAGGGAAAGGATATCTAAGTATTGATTTTGAAAAGCAAGAGATACACTTTGAGTTATACAACAAGAAGGGAAAACATCTCGGCGAATACCTTTGGGATGGCACACGGACAAAGGAATCTGATCCAACAGGGCAACATGATATCTATGTAAACTGATGGGGAGGACGGACAGCGGAGTATTATTGGAGGCAGAGGGGGAGGTAGCGGTCAAGGACTATGCAACGGTCGGCTCCGGGAAGGGTGGAGAGGATGTCGCGCTTTGGGAACGTCACATAGTTTTTTCGCATCTTCTTGAAGTCGGAATGGGCTTTCAAAACAGCTC
>CAYNEZ010000253.1:0-3552 GCA_964396365.1 uncultured Sangeribacter sp.
ATCACCTAATTTTGCAATACAAAATTACAAAAAATAATTGAGATATGGTATATCCTGAGTTACATTTCACCGGGCAGATATGGCGTCCGCCATACGAGGCAAACTCCCAGTTGCTTCAAGTAACGTCCGGCTGCACTTGGCACAAGTGCAAATTCTGTAGCCTTTATCATGGCACACCCTTCCGTATGTCACCTCTATCAGAGGTCGAGTCTGACTTGAAAGTTATCCAAGAATGGCAACCGCGCGCACGCCGTGTCTATCTCACGGGAGCCAATCCATTCGCATTGTCATACAATAAACTTATGGACATTGCCATTCTTCTGAGAAAGTATCTGCCGGAGATGGTCTCCTTCGGTATGTTTGCCCGTGTGACAGACATAGCTCCGAAATCTATCGAGGAACTGAAAAACTTACGTCACATGAAGTTGGATAGTATCAACATTGGCATAGAGACAGCCCACGATCCGACACTTGAAAGAGTGAACAAGGGTTATCATGCTTCAGACATTCTCGAACAGTTGTCAAAACTTGATGATGCTGGCATTCGCTACAACGTTTTCTATCTTAATGGACTTGGAGGAAAGGGAAACGGCGTAGAAAGTGCAATAGCCACGGCAGAAGTATTGAATAAGCTACACCCTTGCATTATTAATATAGTATCGCTGACAGTCTTTCCGGAATCAGAATTGTATCAGGAGGTACAAAACGGTTCGTATGAGGAAGAACCTGAAATTGAAAGACTGATAGAAATGCGTTCTCTCATAGACCGATTGAAAATCAAGGTCAATCTATTGGGCCACCATGTATCCAATACAGTGCCGATAACCGGAGCTCTACCCTACGACAAGGCGGTGATTCTCCGTGAACTTGACAAAGCGATTGCAGAGTTTCCAGAACAGGAACTCAAAAAATATCGAAACAGGATCTGGCATCTGTGAAGATTCAAAGTATGACACCTATCCAATGAGATTTATTCATTTGCCATGCTGGAAAACAACCATTGTACTTCTCCTGAAGCTCGCGTATAGATTCATTTGTTTGTAGGGTAATACTCAGATGTTTCATTTTTTGCGTTCATTCATACTCCTTATGGATTAACTTTTCTCAAAGGCGGTGAAACGTTATTTTGGGATGACACCATTGGAAAAGTTTACGCATGGTTATTTGATAATTTTTCATTTAGAATACCCCACAGGATTATTCATCACGGGCAATGAAGTGTCGGGAAGCGAGAGCAGCTGCTGTATTCCGTTGACATCCATTGTCATTCTGGGCACTGTTGCAAGACCATTGCCCGCACAGAACAGATTAATGTTTTCACAGGCTATGCCAGCGTCAATCAAAGCACAAGTAAGACCTCCTTTCGTGGTATCTGCAACCAAGACTATTGACGCGGGTGCATCGAGCACAAAATCCTGTTTGAATTGTGATGTACCGGCAACCAGACCGCGATAGTCACCGTTTACCTTCTGTATCAAGGCATTCTCTTTGAAATCATAAAGATAAACCCCATTCGAATCAAACCAATAGGCGTCAACCTCTTGGAAATTACGAGCCGTGGGATTGGTTCTCATGCCATTATCATCGCGGTTTATTCCGCAGGCTGCCCACAACAGATCTGAAATAGTCTGCAATGAAATCGTTTTTCCGGGATTGAACTCACGTTCCGAATGGCGTTCTGCCAAAGTCTGGTTAATAGGAAGCCCTCCGCTCTTTTGTGGCGAAGGAAGCTCTATGTCTTGAGCGTAAACCGAGGCAGCAGTAGCTACAACTGCAAACATCATCATAAATATTCTCTTCATTTATATGTATCTTTTTTCTATTAGACCTGCAACTACACGCGATAAATAGCCTGTCACCTTTTCTGTCACATTCAAAGCCCAGAACCCTTGTAAAAAAGAACCGTGGTTTACCTTAACAGAGTAACAGTGCAAAATTAGGGTAAAATAATGAGATATGCAAATTTTTAGTCGAATTATCGAATTATCACTACTATCACTATAAATCGATAACCTCTCTATAACAAAAAACTGCAACTTCATTCGAAAATGAAATTGCAGTGCATTATTCTCAGTTTGTGGATTTTCAGAGTTGTGTGAGGAGCCAGTTCTGTTCGCCGAGTTTGTTGATCAGTTCTACGGTATTCTCACTCCAGTAGAGATCATCCTCCTCATCTTTGAGATATGCCTTGAGAAGATCATATGTTGTGGGGTCGTCATGAACTCCTGCCACGCACTTGCGGAGCAGTTCGAGACCATCACTCTGACGCTTAAGATCACATTTTACGTATTCCACCGGATCAGAAACCAAAGTCTCTGCAGGACGATCTTCCACTTTCACTTCTCCACCGAGATCAAGGAGACGGTCAATGAATTTAGTGACCCATTCCATCTCTTCATCATAGTGACTGATATATTTGTCACCCAATTTGTTGAATCCTTCTGATTTAAGGATCTGGCCCTGTACCTTGTGCACATAGGCTCCATTTGAAAGTGCCGTAGTGAGGAACTGTAAAGCCTCAATTGACTTTTCTTTATTCATAATATTTAGTTTTAGATATATTTTCCTTTTGTTTTCGCTATTAAAACGCAATCAAGCAGAAATGGGTTTTGTTAATAACAACCCAAAACTTGTCCAAAACAAAACTACTTTCAGATTTGTTAAAGATAAAACACTTTTGACCACCATATGCTGAAACTTTCTGATTATTATATAAAATATCTGCATAAGCCATTCCCAACAGACTGCGGTATGGCCTGTGAACTGTTTGATGTGCAAGGAGTTTTAATTAACAGTAGACTCACAGAAAGAGTATCAAGTTTTTCATATACCCTTATTTTATCTGGTAGTCGCACACTCTCATACAATGGCAAAACGACGATTTTAACAAAGAATGATCTTTTCATCACCACTCCGGGGATGATAGTGCGAACCATGTCGGTTGCAGACGACTACTTAGCGCTCAGTCTTATAGGTGACGAATCTGCCACTTATGAGATTCCATTTGCACGCAATGTGATTTGTGCCTCCTATTTACCTGATCTAATATGTGCAGAAAACAAACTTTCTCTCTCAGACGAAGAGGCAAGATGGATCGAAAGAAGGTTACGTGAGATAATGGTTTACATAGAGAGCGATCATCAGTTTAAGAATGAATACCTTTTTTCTTTGTATTCTCTTTTTATGCTTGACCTTCTTTATGTAGAAAGACGATTTAAGAAGAGTTCAGAAGTCAGCGGCCATGTAGTAGATTTATATCTAAAATTCCTCAAATTGTTGAACTCACATTTTGCAACTCAACATGAGATTTCTTTCTACGCCTCGGAGTTGTCAGTCACTACAATCTATCTCTCGCGCGTCGTCAAGAAAATTTCAGGAAGAACCGTAAAAAATCACATCGATAGGTTGCTTCTTATGGAAGCATCGCATCTTCTATTGACCACCGACATTCCAATAGCAATTATAGCTGAGAAGCTTAACTTCGCAAATCCTGCAAGTTTCTGCAAATTCTTCACAAAGCATAAGGGAATTTCTCCCAGTGAAAACCGTAAA
>CAYNEZ010000254.1:0-3503 GCA_964396365.1 uncultured Sangeribacter sp.
ATTCAAGGGCGTGTTATGCAAGCTACGATCCTGACATATATGTTAATCCGGATCCTGAGTTTTATTCCTATTTTTATAATCCACAATATGACGGAATGCCAACCTATACTAATGGTCAAATAGGATCTAACGGAACTTATGTAATAACTCCATCTACTCCGCAGAACGCCTTCCTTAACATGCTCAATGCCCAATGCCAAGGATTGACCGATGAGCAGATCTTAGAGATTCTGGACCGGAGATTTCATCGTTATCCCAAGAATTATATGGTAGGACATCGCCGTGATTCTATTTTTAAGCAAGCTGGAGTTCTATGTCGCGCCGGAATTGATCAACAGAAGGCTTCGGAATATTTGATATCACAATTCATACCAACTGGCTTTCCTGCTGCCGAGCTATCGGATGAAGTGTTCAAATCCTACCGCGCAAATGCAGCCGTTTACGGTTCTGAGCGCGGAAACTACAAGTCATATTCGGAATACAAGAGGCAGAGATTGTAAACGAATCAGTCAAAGTTTGAGTCGGTCTTCCGCTATTGTTTTGGCAATCTAATACATTAACTACGCCGCAGAGGATTGTATATACTATTTGTCCTGGTTATGTCTAGACATTGGTGTCCAGGGAAATAGAGTGTATATCCGTAGTAATTGAATATTTAGAGACAACCTAGACAAAAACATAAATATATAATAATGCAAAAAAAGTTGGGAATAGCTCAATGCTCCCAACTTTAAATTTGCCCTATCAGACTTGACTGCGACGCAATTCCTGAACCTTTTTTATTATCCTCTGAATCTTCTTCTCGTTAGTTATCCCAGGTCGATTTTGGAACTGTCGGTAAAGACTTCCTGCTCCATATTTTCCCGGAATATATGCCGACTCTATTTCAAGTGCAAGTATCCGTGAGACACCGCATATCTTTGAGGGCCATCCTTTGAGTTCTTCCTTTGTAGGTTTCTTCAGAAGATAATTTTCAGTTGCGGAAGCATCATTCACAAAATGGACATAGGGATTTGCTTCAATCCTTAAAATGAATTCTTCTCCCTGCTTGCCACGACGGTTTTTCTCAATCTTCATCACCTTAAACTTATCATCCTCGGTTGGAGAAAGTGAGATTACGGTTTTGGCAAATCTACTCCAGTTTGCAGAGCCACTCATATTGTGCACCTCCTTGGATTTCCCCGGAACCTTTACTGAATGCGTGACAAGTATGATTGCAAGATTAAATCCATCTTTCTTGGCTTGCTCCTGAAGCTTTTCTAAAGTTCTTATTGTCTGAGTGACTAATCGAGCCTTGATAGTCGGGAACATTTTCGATGTGTTGTCTATACAAACTATTGAGTCAATTTTCTTCTCCCATACTTTTCTCTTGATATCATTGACAAGAAGCATAGGATCGTCATCAAAGTTGCAGTCCTGCACCCTATCAATATGAGGTAAGGTTAGATCATGGTTCCCATAACGCACTTGTATGTCTTCATCAGTCTGTTCAGCATCATATAGGAGTGCGTACATAGGCTTAAGATTATCCGGTATAAAGCATCCTATTCCTGTTGGTGTTCCTGATGCAGCCCCTATGAGAATCTGGTTGGCAAGAATAGACTTCCCAATTGCAGGCATACTGTAGATACAAGCGAGATCACTGGTGGTTAATGGAGTATCGGATATATAATCGAATTTCTTGATTCTATTGGGTTGGTGAATAGTATCGTTCATGCTCTCTATAGGATGATCATAATCGATTTCATCCCTTTTTTTTTGAGCCTGTCTTTCTCGGAACGTCTCTTTCCTTTCCCATATTTCATATTCCAGCTCCATTTTTTCAGAAGCATTCTCAAGATCCATCTTTTTCTCATCCATTTTGTGAGAATGAGTTCTATCGATTGCATCAATACGAGTCTTACCAGTCTGAGCAATCTCAGTCAAAGTATACTCATACTGTCGTTTTTGCTCCATCTTCTTAATTTTCCCATTATACCAAACCTTAAAGATACTAACTCCTGCTGGCACAACAATAGCCGCAAGACCAATGTAGTGTTTTATACTCCATTTTTTATTAGCAGTGCTTCCCCAATTCTTTTTTTTGCTTGTAGAACCAGTAGCCTGCAACGATACTTGGTCCACTTTGACATCCCTAATCTGAGGAGATAGTTTCTGTTGTTTATTCATCTTATTTTTGATGTTTAGTTATACTATTTTCTACGTTTACTTCAATTTGGAGAGGCTTGCTTGAAGAAGTCGCACGAAGTCTTGGGGAAGGTGAATGCTTTCCGCCCCTCCTTTTAGATTTTTTTCTGAAGATGTAGCCAAGCAGGAAAGCAAAGGCTATTCCTTCGATCCATTCGAGAATTGAGAATGTTGATTTCATCGGCTGTATATTTTTATTTGTTAAAAATATAGGTTCTGGTAGACTCATGCTGATAGCGCTTTACGCCATTGCTTTGAATGGCTTCAAGCACCTCAGTCTCGTTGTAAAGGACGCGACGACCGATCTTGTGTGCAACCAGCCATCCTCTATTAGTGTAGTTGATTACGGTTTGAATCGACACATTCAGATACTCGGCAACCTTGTCACGTGTGATCATCTTTCGAAGATCTAACTGCTTCACTGGCGCATCTTGCTCGCCCTTTATATGAGGAGGGAGAGGCTGGACGTCAAGGGTGGAAAATTTTAATTGTCTTCTCATTATTTTATATTATTAGAGGTTAATAATCTTGTTTTGACACGACAAAATTAGGAAAGATTTTAGACGCAATCAAATTATAATTTACTTATTTTAAATTTATTATACCACATTATGCCAAATTATATGAGATTATACTACTTCATTATACCCCTTTATACCCATACATAAAAAAAGCCCCCGATAACGATAGTCATCGAGAGCAATAAATGCTTCCACTGTAATGTGTCGCTACATGAATAAGGTAGCGTTGGTTTTACCACGATTGATTTCAGCAATGCGTTCTGCTATGATTACGCCTGAGCAAACTATATATGCCTTGAACGCCTTTTCATCTTTATGGCCGGATATGCTCATGATTTGCTCATTGGTAAAGCGTCCTTGCAGATAGAGATTGGTTATACAGCTACGTCGAGCGGTGTGGCTTGTTATGAGATCATATTTAGGGCGCAACGGCACACCCCGGTCGTTACGCTCAAATTCTACCTTCCCTTCCTGTTCAAGTTGACGCTCCTTCATCGTAAGAACCGTAGTATACTTCTCTTTCAAGGAAGGCACTTTTTCAGAAAGCTCCTTAAGGATGGTCTTAATATATCGGTTCAAAACCTGTTCTACTACGCGAGGAAACCGATAGTTATACTTCTTGGCTATCTCCAACAAGTTCATATTAAGGACAGGGATTACCACTGTCGCATTCGTTTTTTCCTGCGTCAGACATACAATATCATATCCCTTTGGAGTTTTCTTGAAATTGTCAGGGCTAAGATTATTATAGTCCGAGATACGCTGTCCTGTATACGCACCACAAAGAAAAATATC
>CAYNEZ010000255.1:0-3422 GCA_964396365.1 uncultured Sangeribacter sp.
AGCGTTTATCCTCTAATGGTGCAAATTTAAGAGGTGATAAAATATAAGTTAGTGGGTGGAGTAGCGTTGGAGCATGGCTTCCGCGTAAGAGCGCATCTCGTCGCGGAGCCAAGCGGGGAATAGCACTTCTGCGTCATCTCCAAGGCGAAGGATTTCATGTTGGAATTCGTATTCTGGGCGAAGATGGAATTGATAGTCGGAGTATTCTTGAGTGTGATCGATTAGTTTTTGCGAACTATGGAGCGGAACACTCTCGAAATATCGGCGTTGCTTTCCATACACTCTCACTACAATCTTTTCTGCATCATAGTCATCGTCTAAGTTTACACCTAAGACTTCACCGAATATGTCATTTATGTCCTCACTTCCTGTTGAATCAAATGCAAGATCCGTCAGATCGAGACTCTTTATCCGATCAAGAGAAAAGGTCAAAAATTTACTTCGTTGTGGAGTCCGACAAATCAAATACCATCGGCGGCGGTATTGTTTCAGACCCATAGGCTCGATATCCCAATGAGTATCCTCCGAATTGTTATAGCTCCTATGAGTCATCGACAACTTCTTCTTTTTTCCAATCCCCTCTATTATAATCGGCAAGTATTCATTCCCATTAGGAATATCCTCAAAAATAACTTGATTCTGCACATCCTCATTATTAATCAGGATATTATTGAGGGCCAACCCATTGAACAGCCAACTGGTAAATGTTGGGCGGTCAAGTATCTCGGGATTCTTTATCGAATAAGTATTTGAAGACCGGTCACAGACTATTTCCAGCCCGAAAATATCAAATATTGCATCCTTATGCCTGTGAAAAGTCCGCTCAGGGATTTCACACTCATGCATATCGTTGAGAGACGGATTATTCCTCCAAAGATGGTTGATGTCCTCTAAGGAAATACTGCCAGCTCGCCGAATCACATCGACGAGCCAGACATAACGTTGTATGAGTCTAACAGAAGTAGCCATGTATTATTTAGTTATCTACTTACGACGCCATATTCATCATAATAGGGATTTAGAACACTTATGAGATATGTTCTCAAGGAATCTTTCTCATACATCCGGTTCTGGTCCCCTATTATAAACGCAACATAGGCTGGAATATGTGCCCACACCCCCTTAAAAGTCCAATTTCCGAAACTATCTTTCTCGCTTTTTATATGACTTCTTAGACCGTTACTAAAATCCTTCGTAGAATATACCGCGACAAGCTCATGCTGTGCATCATAAAAAAGAAAAACTCCTCCTTTCCCAGCAAACGTATCCAAATCGTTCAGTTGAGGAAATTCTGAATCTTTAGCTAAAGAAAAAGTACCCACGACTGAAAAGGAAGTCCCATACATGGCATTATAGTCTACCACCGACTGTTTTAAATTTTTCATTTTCAAACTGACTTTTAAAATATTACCATTTAACTTAAGCTATATATGACTTTTACAGCGGAATTCATATATTCTCATATAGCTGATATGACAGCAGAATGATAAGAATCATCACTCCGATTGTTTGCATCCACCGTCTCACCTTTACGCGGAATGGACACATGACGCCGAATCGCCTGTCCAGGTGATTATAGTAATCGCTTATCCTTGAAGCTTGTCCATCGGTATAAGGATAAGACAATAGTAGAGACGCCCTAAACCTCGGCCATGCTTTAGCTAAGGATGGTTCAATAATGAGGACTATTGCAGTCCAGAATAGTACTGTCTGTGTCATTTTTGATAGCGTTTAATCGGTTAATTCATGTATGAAAATCTTCTCCATATTTTTTGCCCTCTCAGATAGCTTGTCCTTATCTGGGAATTGGGAGGTCAGGAAGCACCCTGAAAAGAATATCACAGAGACTGTAAGAAGGATAATACCATAATAGGTGATAAGTCTTTTGATAATCGAAGGACCTGTCGAAGCAACTACCGCCCCATTGGACTGATCCCTATAAGCACGAAAAACCATCCCCCCACTCCAAAACAGAATACCGCAAGTGACGGCAATAGCAACAATAAAGAAAAGAAAATGGGGCAACGCTGGTATCAACACACCCATCAGGCTGAAAGCCCCCACCAAAGAGAACACACCCACTGGCACCAAATATAGATGCCAAACCATCCATATCCTCTGTTTACTGCGGGGCTTAAGGGGAGTCTTGCATGTCAATGTCTCGGATTTTTGTGTAATTGTCTCTGTTTCCATGTTAAGATTATTTTTGATAAAAAGCTATAAGAAGCAGTGTAAATCCAAAAGTCTTCTTCATCTTTTGGAATCACGCCTGCAAAATTACAAAAAGCTTCTGCCATTTCACGGCAGAAGCTAAAAAAATTTTATCTCAATATGAAGGAAAGAGTGGCTTAGAATATCTGGCCATAGGAGGCGCGGTCCAGGGCACGATAGCCGATGGCTTCGGACCAAGATGCAGCAAGCGGCGGTTCAGAAGATTTTGCCGTAGGAGGCGCGGTCCAGGGCGCGGTAGCCGATGGCTTCGGAGATGTGGCGGCTCAGGACGGGGGCTGTGACGGCTTCCTCTGCAGTCATTGTGCCGGCGTATTCGAGGTCGGCTATCGTGCGGGCTACCCGCAGGATGCGGTCGAAAGCTCGGGCTGACATATTCAGCTTTGTCATACGCTCCTTAAGCTTAGTGAGGCCTTGCTCGTCGGGCCAAGCGTATTGATGCAGAAGACGCGAATTCATCTGGGCATTGCAATAGATGCCCTTCTCTGCTTTAAAACGAAGATTCTGCACACCCCTGGCTTTGATAACACGATCGCGTATCGAAGCACTCGACTCTGCTGGAGCCCGATTAGCCATATCATCAAAAGCAACCGGCTCTATCTCACACTGAATATCAATTCGGTCGAGCAGCGGACCGCTGATACGGTTCATATACTTAGCGACAGCTCCAGCCTGACAAGTACACTTCTTTGTCGGATGCCCATAATATCCACACGGACATGGATTCATAGAAGCCACCAGCATAAAAGATGCAGGATAATCTACCGTATATTTAGCCCTCGACACAGTAATGGTGCGATCTTCAATCGGCTGCCTCAACACCTCCAATACACTGCGGCTAAATTCCGGAAACTCATCCAAAAACAATACTCCATTATGCGCAAGAGAAATCTCTCCCGGCATTGGATTTGTACCTCCTCCGACGAGGGCCACAGGCGACACTGTGTGATGCGGAGTGCGGAACGGTCGCTTGGTCATCAGCATCGACCCACGATGCAATTTCCCCGCCACGGAATGTATTTTCGTAGTCTCCAATGCCTCGGCAAGACTAAGCGGCGGCAAGATTGAGGGCAAACGCTTTGCCATCATAGACTTGCCTGCCCCAGGAGGACCAACCATAAGGATATTGTGCCCCCCTGCACATGCCACCTCGAAAGCCCGCTTTACACTATCCTGACCCTTTACCTCAGAAA
>CAYNEZ010000256.1:0-3354 GCA_964396365.1 uncultured Sangeribacter sp.
CAATATCTTCTTTATCATCTTGTTTTTCATTGTTTTAGCCAAGCAATGAGCATGCAAGGCCGAAAGTAATCACCAAGGGGACTATTTCCAGACTGCAAAGATAATACAAAAAAACGACCCAGAGCGAACTTTCGGTGAAAAAAATGCGAAAACCCTTAATAATAAATAGAAATTTCACTAAAATTAACATCGCGAAGCCTACAATGACGATTTGCATTGTATATGCAGGATAAGTCAGAACGAGGAGAGCGAGAGGAAAGAACACTGCCGCGCCAAGCCCCATTCCTGCAGTGTATCCGCGTACCCATAGCCATGTATGTAGAGAATCGCTGAATACTTTTCCCACGACAGTGTAGCACACCCACATGGCTCCGATATATCCGCAGGCTATTGCCATGCACACCAGGGAAGAAAGGAGCGGTCCACTAAATTGGATACCTGATGAAGGAAAATCAGTCCTTATTGGCACATCTGCACCAACCAAAGGCACAGCATTGCTAAGAAGAACCCCGATGCTGCATCCGGAGAGCAGAAGCACCAGAAAGATAAATGAAGATTCCTTCATGGTGGTGTCGAACAGATTTTCACGCTCGCGCACTACGGCAAGATCGCGGAAAAAGGCACCGATAAACTTGAAATTGCCTCGCACGCGGATGCATACAAGGAAAAACATTGTGAAAAGAATCACATAGATCCAGCTCGTAGCGTTGTATTCGAGCAAATCCGGCATTGTCATTTCATCCATCCTTCTTTTCTATACCAGTCAATACTTTGGGCAACTCCTTCGGCAAGCCGAGTCTGGGCAGTGAAGCCGAAAGCCTCACGAGCCTTTCTTGTATCGGCACTCCAGTTGCGTTGCTTCATAATGTTATATTTATCTGTGTTGAGGGTAGAGGGCTTTCCCTTTATCACGCCAATTTTTTCGGCAACCCAGCTGACGGCTTTTGTGCCCCAGAGAGGAACCCTGACAGGAATTATCAGTTTCTTCCCGAGCTTTTTCGCCACTATCTTGCGGAAGTCTGCTTGGGAATAGGCTTGAGGCTCAGCTATGTTGAAAATCTCTTTCACGGGAGCCTTCTCAAGAGCTAAGAATGCTGCTTCAGCGAGATCCGGGGCATAGATGAAAGTGAGCAGTTGCTTACGAAATCCGACCGAGAAATCGAACCCCTTTCGCATTGCATCGAACATCATGAAATAATCATGGTCACGCGGCCCGTATATGCCTGTACATCGGAAGATGATGTAAGGCACAGAGTGCATCTGCAAGAGCATCTCCGCTTTAAGTTTTGATGCTCCGTAGCGAGTGTTGGGCTGAGGGATCATAGACTCGTTGAATGGAGTATATGAACGTGGTTGTCCGGGTCCCATGGCAGAAAGGGAACTTATGTAGAGGAATTTTTCCGGCATCATGCCAGTGCGTTCGAGCGTTTCTACAAATGTACGGAGCAGATCATGGTTGATATGATCGAAGTCTTTGTAGCGCAGACATTTTGTGGCACCGAGATTATAAATTATCCAGTCCCATTTTTCTCCTTCAGGAAGAATCGTCGTAAGCTTTTGCTCCACATCTGACGCATCCTCAAAATCGAAGTCGATGCGTTTGACTCCTGATTTGGGAAACCACTTGTCGGACGTAGTTGCCCTGACCCCGGCGTAGACCTCCAGGTCAGGAACCGATACTGCTTTTTCGAGTAGATGCGATCCGAGGAATCCACCGGCTCCAATTATGAGAATTCTTTTCATTGCGTTTTGCATTTTGCGTTATTACGATCTTGGCTCCTTGCTGTCATTCACTCGTCTTCGTCAGGGACGTAGGTGGCTTCACGCATATCGCGATATTCCTCCCAGTCGGGATCTTCTGCAGCGTCGAAAGAGAGCGGGAGTTGAGGAAGGGGCTCGAGAGCTCGATTGAATACCTTCCCGAAGATATTGAGACTGTGGGTGTAGAAAACCCAGTCGCGTCGTCCGCAGCCTGTGTATATACCTGTCATCACGGCGCATTTGTCTTTATTAAACTCATTCAGGAGAGCATCCGTAGCTTGCTCCATAATCTCGGCGTCTGAGTCACCGGGCATCCCGTCGGGTTTGGGATCATAATCCCAGCTTACAGTGACACGGACCGGGAATTTTCCCGGCTTTTGCCATTTTTCTATGTCGTCTCTGCCTGTGATGATGATTGTCTTTCCGTCATCGCCTTCGGCAGGGTAGCTCCACCATTTCATAGCGTTTTGCATTTTACAAGATCAGACATTTAGGACCTGTCGGACATTTCAGACTGGTCGGACATTTCAGCCATTTCATCGTCTTTCTCACGCTTTTCGTAGGCATCGACGATGCGTTGCACGAGGGGATGGCGCACGATATCCTTCTTCTCATATTCAATGATGCCTATTCCTTTCACTCCACGGAGGATGCGAAGGGCCTGAATGAGTCCGCTTTGGACGGTGCGGGGAAGGTCGATCTGCGTTGTGTCGCCGGTCACAATCATCTTTGCGTTGTGGCCGAGACGCGTGAGAAACATCTTCATCTGGTGCTTGGTAGTATTCTGCGCCTCATCGAGGATGATAATGGCATCGTTGAGGGTGCGTCCGCGCATGAATGCGAGAGGAGCGATCTGGATGGTGTCGGTCTCCATGTATTCCTTCAGTTTCACCTGCGGAATCATGTCTTCGAGAGCGTCATAGAGAGGCCTTAAATAAGGGTCGATCTTGTCTTTCATGTCGCCCGGAAGGAACCCGAGTTTTTCTCCCGCTTCCACCGCCGGGCGCGATAGGAGTATGCGTCGGCATTGGCGGTTTTTCAGGGCAGCCACTGCGAGCGCAATGGCAATATAGGTCTTTCCGGTACCGGCAGGGCCAAGGGCGAAGGTGAGGTCGTTTTCAGCAAAGGATTTCACCATCTTAGCCTGATTGGCATTTCGTGGGGATATAGGGCGGCCGTTTTGCCCGAAGATAATCACCCCTTCCGCGTTGATTGCTTTCGGGGCATCTCCTTTGATGATGTCGATGATCACGTCTTCCGTGAGTTTATTATATTTCACGGCATATTCTTCGATTTCATGTATCTTTTGTTCGAAATCGAGAGTCTCAGATTCCTCACCGATCACCTTTATCACGTTGCCGCGGGCGGCAATGCGCAATTTCGGGAAAAGATTGCGGATGAGGCTTATATTATTATTGTTGACCCCATAGAAGGTATGAGGGTCAATCTGGTCGATTATTACAGTTCTTTCGTTCACGTTGTTGTAATTTTGAAATTAGCCGACGGAGCCTTCGAGGGTGATCTGGAGGAGTTTTTGAGCCTCGACGGCAAATTCCATCGGGAGTTTGTTCATCACTTCCTTGGCGTAGCCGT
>CAYNEZ010000257.1:0-3354 GCA_964396365.1 uncultured Sangeribacter sp.
GTCACAAAATATTTCATACTCGTGAATTCTTTATATTTATAATCAAGCCACGGCTTTTTGAACCGTGGCTTGTTGTCATATATCGTCAAAAATTATGCATTCTTAATAAGCAAACATCGGATAGTCATTCATCATTTCGTTGACTTCCTGACGTACCTTGGCTATCTCCTCCTCATTGTCTGCATTAGTGAGAACTCGGTCGATATACTCTGCTATCTTCACCATCAGATCTTCTTTCGCGCCGCGTGTTGTGATTGCAGCTGTGCCGAAGCGAAGACCGGATGTGAGGAATGGACTACGGCTATCATAAGGCACCATATTCTTGTTGGCTGTGATGTCAGCCTCTACAAGTACACGTTCAGCCTTCTTGCCGCTCATATCTGGGAATTTTGTGCGAAGGTCTACGAGCATGCAGTGGTTGTCCGTACCATCTGAGATTATCTTATAGCCACGCTTTGAAAGCTCCTCTGCAAGGACTTTGGCATTCTTTTGCACTTGGAGTGCATACTCTTTCCATTCAGGCTGCAGTGCCTCTCCGAATGCAACTGCCTTGGCTGCTATCACGTGTTCAAGCGGACCACCCTGCACTCCCGGGAATACTGCACTGTCAAGAAGTGCCGACATCTTCTTTATTTCACCCTTAGGAGTCTTTTTGCCCCAAGGATTGTCAAAGTCTTTACCCATAAGAATCATGCCGCCACGTGGACCGCGAAGGGTCTTGTGGGTGGTAGTGGTTACGATATGAGCATGCTTTACGGGATTCTCGAGAAGTCCGGCAGCTATAAGACCGGCTGGATGCGCCATATCCACCATGAAAATGGCTCCGATCTCATCGGCAAGCTTGCGAATGCGGGCATAATCCCACTCGCGACTATATGCGCTTGCTCCGGCAATAATGAGTTTCGGACGCTCTGCACGTGCTTTCTCCTCCATTTCCTCATAGTTCACACGACCATCTTCTTCCTTTACTGTGTAGCTGATTGGTTCGAACACGAGTCCCGAGAAATTGACAGGGCTGCCATGGCTAAGATGGCCACCGTGGCTGAGGTCCATTCCCATAAACTTATCGCCAGGTTGAAGGCATGCCATAAAGACTGCCATATTTGCCTGAGCTCCGGAATGGGGTTGAACGTTTACCCATTCGGCATCGAATAGTTTCTTAGCGCGTTCGATAGCCACGTTCTCTGCCTCATCTACTATCTGGCAACCACCGTAATAGCGTTTACCTGGATATCCTTCAGCATACTTATTGGTCAAACAGCTGCCCATTGCACGCATCACTTCGTCGCTTACGAAGTTTTCACTTGCAATAAGTTCTATGCCACGGCGCTGGCGAAGGTGCTCGCGGTCTATGATATCAAATATTTCGTTATCTCTTTTCATCGAATATTTTAATTTTTACAACTTACATCTTACAACTAAAAACTTACAACTTATAACTTATAACTTATAACTTATAACTCTATCCGCCAAAGTTATCATAATGTATGGATTCCGGTTCGACACCGAGGTCGTAGAGCATCTTGTTGACAGAGTTGCTCATTGGGCCGGGACCACACATATAGTATTCGATCTCCTCAGGGGAATCATGATCCTTCAAGTAAGTGTCATACATCACTTGATGTACGAATCCCGGAGTGTATTTTACTCCAGCCTTATCTGCTGCCGGATCAGGACGGTCAAGTGCAAGATGGAAGTGGAAATTGGGGAACTCTTTCTCAAGCTCGAGGAAATCTTTCAGATAGAACACCTCATTGAGTGCACGTGCTCCATAGAAATAGTCCATTCGGCGGTTGGTGGTCTTCAATGTCTTTGTGAGCCACATTATCTGTGCACGGAGAGGTGCCATACCTGCTCCACCACCTACCCAAATCATTTCCTTATCGGAATCTATAATAGGATGGAAATCTCCATAAGGACCTGACATCATCACCTTGTCACCCGGTTTTAGGGTGAAGATATAGCTTGAAGCAATACCTGGGGGCACATCCATGAAGCCAACCTGAGGTTTTGGCTTGAATGGGGGAGTGGCAATTCGCACAGTAAGCATAATGCGATCGCCCTCTTCAGGATAGTTCGCCATTGAGTATGCGCGGACAGTTTCTTCATCATTGGTGCATTTCAGTGTGAAAAGTCCAAATTGTTCCCAAGCCGGGAGATATTCCGGACCGATCAGGTCTTTGTCGATATCCTTGTCATAATCCATAGAGAATTTAGGAATACGAATCTGGGCATAACTACCAGGGATGAAGTTCATATGCTCCCCCGGAGGGAGTGCTACAATGAATTCCTTGATGAAGGTCGCAACATTTCGGTTGCTGATCACGGTGCATTCCCATTCCTTGACATCGAGAGCAGCTTCACTTACGCGAATCTCCATATCACTTTTCACCTTTACCTGGCAACCAAGTCTCCAATGATCTTTTATCTCTTTTCTTGTGAAATGCACTGCTTCTGTCGGGAGCATTTCTCCTCCTCCGCTTTCTACCTGACATTTGCACTGTCCGCAAGATCCTTTACCGCCGCATGCAGAGGAAAGGTGGACACCTGCATCGTTAAGAGTCATAAGCAGAGACTTGCCGCTTTTGGTAACTAAGGCTTTCTGGCCATTGTTGATGCTGATCGTCACATCTCCGCTCTTCACAAGACGGCTCTTGGCGAGAAGCAGGATGCCTACAAGCACAAGCACCATCACTAAGAATATCAAAGCGGCTGCTATTACACTATGCCAAACAATCATGATTTCAGAATTTTAAAGTTTAATACCGAGGAAACTCATGAAGGCGATGCCCATGAGTCCGGTAATGATGAATGTGATGCCGGTGCCACGCAATGGTGCGGGAATCACCTGCTCGTTGAGTCTCTCTCTAATTGCTGCAAGCGCTGTGATAGCCAAAAGCCAACCAATGCCGGAGCCTACTCCATATACAGTAGCAGTCCAAGCATTGGAGAATTCACGCTGCTGCATAAATAGCACACCACCGAGGATTGCACAGTTTACGGCAATCAGCGGGAGGAAGATGCCGAGGCTTGCATAAAGCGATGGAGAATATTTTTCGATCACCATCTCAAGTATCTGCACAAGGGCAGCGATCACGGCAATAAACATTATCAGACCGAGGAAACTCAAGTCGGTGTCGGCGTATTCCTGTCCGAGCCAAGAGAGAGAGCCGGGTTTGAGGATGAATTCATTGATACACCAACAGACAGGAAGCGCTATCGTGAGCACGAATGTCACGGCTATTCCAAGTCCAAACGCTGTCTTAACATTTTTCGACACTGCCAGGAAACTACACATTCCCAAGAAGTAGGCGAATATCATGTTGTCGATGAAAATCGACCGTATAAACAAAT
>CAYNEZ010000258.1:0-3289 GCA_964396365.1 uncultured Sangeribacter sp.
CAAAAAATGAAAACTACCTATAAAAAATATATTTTGGCTGCCTATGGGCTATGTTTGCTTGGGGCCTGCTCAGAAGAAAGATTGCTTTCTGGCATAGAAGGGGATGGTCCACAGCTTCCGATTACTCTTTTTGCAGCTTATCCTACTGCAACAAGAGCCAGCGATGCGGGCTTTGAAGATGGTGATATTATGGGTGTGTTTGTTCTTGACTATGTCGGAGACAAACCTCAGAGTGAAGCAGAGGGAGATGTGCATGCTTCTAATGTTCGTTTTAATTTCAATGAGGCAGACAATACTTGGAAAAGTGTGTCGAACATATACTGGACTTCAAAAGACACCCCAGCCGATATTATTGGTTACTATCCATATGTCTCAGATATGAATGATGCAAAATCATACACTTTTTCCATTCAACGCAGGCAGGACATAAATGGATCTGATGTAGAGATGGGTGGATATGAGGCAAGTGATTTCCTATGGGCAAAGGCTCAGAAGGCAATGCCTACTGATACCCGCGTAGACCTTACATTCCGTCATATGATGGCAGGAGTGCGTGTGACTCTTACTGAAGGAAAAGGATTTGCAAGCGGAGAATGGGCCTCCCTTGAAAAATTAGTCTTGATTCCAAATATCAGACCTACTGTAGATATTGATGTTGAATCCGGTTCACTTGGTCAAGCCGCAGGTGATTTGATTTCTGTCCATTCATATCAGAATGGAGATGACTGGCGTGCTGTGGTTGTTCCTCAGACTGTGGCAGCTGGCTCCAATGTCATTGATGTCACAGTTGACGGCGTAAGTTATCACTTAACTAAGAGTGAAGCTATGACTTATTCAGGAGGTAAACTCAACTCCTTTACTATATCTGTCGATAAGCGTACAGATGGCAAAGGCTATAATTTCAATATTGTGGATGAGGCTGTAACAAATTGGATAGATGACGTTGAGTTTCGGGATGGAATTGTTAGAAACTACCTTTTAATTGATGTTGAGAAACGAGGGACATTAAAAGACATTGTAGAAGAAAAGGGATTGAGTTTCAGTAAACTTGTTCATATAAAACTCACAGGAGAAGTTGATGAAGTTGATTTTGAGTTCTTAAGGGAAAAATGTTCGGCCCTTAAATCTCTCAATCTTGCAGATGTAACTTCTTGGTTTGGTGATCGGAAATATGTAATTCCTGAAAGAGCAATGGCAAATAAGTCAACCTTATCCCATATCGTTTTTCCTAAAAATCTAAAGGTCATCGGGACCAGTGCTTTTGTAGAATCTGGGTTGATGGGTTCTTTGATAATTCCAGAAGGTGTTGAAAAAATTGGTGAATACTCTTATGATGATAATTCTGGAGGATCAAATACCGCTCCACCTGGATTCGGAGTGTTTGATCATTGCACAAATCTTTACGGAGAATTACATCTACCATCTACAGTAGTATTTATTGAAGAATATGCATTTGGACATAATCAATTTTCAGGTCAACTTCAGATCCCGGAATCTGTTAAGATAATTGGAAATCATGCGTTCGAACAAAATAGTTTTACGGGTGATTTGATTTTACCTGATGAATTGGAAAAAATTGGAGTTGCAGCATTCGCTATGAATAATTTTTCTGGTAAGCTGGTACTTCCTAATAATATAAAATGTATTTTATCGGCAGCCTTTCAAAACAGTGGGTTTGGCGGAGTTCTGACTCTTCCAGAGGGATTGACTGATATTGAAAAATATGCTTTTGACGGATGTAACTTCAAAGGAGAACTTGTTCTTCCTTCCACATTGCAAAGGGTTTCTAATCGAGCATTTTCTAATACAAAAATTAGTAGTGTTGTTTTCCCTAAGAATTTACGATATCTTGGTGATGGTGCTTTCATGAATTGTAAAAATCTTAGGGGGGCTATTGAATTGCCGGAGAAGATGCAACGAGTCAATGAATATCTGTTTTGTGGGTGTAATCTTTTGACTGAGATTACAATTCCTAAAAATGTCATATTGGTTGGTGCCGGAGCTTTATATGGTTGTAGTTCAATAAATAAAATTGTTTGCAATAGCATTGAGCCTCCAATGGTAAGCTATCTTTCCGAAGACAGATATGCGGGTTTTGAATGGACTGATACATATGTCGGGCCTTTTGATGGAATTGCCAAAAACAATTTTACTCTGGAAGTCCCAAAAGAATCAATAGATTTATATCGGGTTGCAGATGGTTGGAAAGAATTCGGTCGAATTGCTGAATATTCTAATTTTGTATGTCGTCCTGCAACTGCATGTTCGCTTAATTCACGACATGTTGAGTCCCTTACAATTAATAGCGACGGAGAATGGGAGGTAGTTGAAAAGCCTGATTGGTGTGCTCTTTCAAAGTCTTCTGGAAATCTTA
Source organism: uncultured Sangeribacter sp. (assembly GCA_964396365.1). Lineage (GTDB taxonomy): Bacteria > Bacteroidota > Bacteroidia > Bacteroidales > Muribaculaceae > Lepagella. Next base: position 2,375 of record CAYNEZ010000258.1, read on the forward strand.
AGGCTGAAGTTCTCTTAACTATAAATGAACTTTCAAAAGGCTCTGCCGATCGTTGCGGGAAGATTGTATTCAAGCTTAAGGGTACCGACATCACGACAGAATGTACTGTAAGTCAGTTTGACTATCAATATGCGGAAGATGAATGTGTGACCCTTCAAAATGCATCTAAAGGTAATGGAATTGACATTCTGTTCGTAGGTGACGGCTGGGATGCAGCTTCCATAGCAGACGGAAGCTACTTGAATCTTGTAAACGAGCAAATGGAGGCTTTCTTCGGATTGGAGCCATATCTTTCCTATAGAGATAGATTCAATGTTTATGCATGTATATCGCTTTCACAAGAAACAGGAATCAATACCACTTCTTCATGGCGCAATACACGTTTTTCGACATTCTATGCTCATGACTGCGACGGCAATGGATCATTGCAATTAGATAATGCTGACAATGTGTTCGATTATGCCGTAACACATTCTCCATTGAAGTACGAACATATCCCACAGTCTCTTGTCATAATGACATTGAACAGTGATGAATATGGAAGTGCCACAACAATTACTGAGAAGGGAAGTTCGGTAGCAATATGTTCTCCAAGCCCGGACAATTATCCCATGGATACGAGAGGTATAATCCAACATGAAGCTTGTGGGCATGCATTCGGTAAACTTGCAGAAGAGCGAATTGTGAAAAATGCATATGTTTCTAACGAGGAAAAGAATAAGATATATGAATACCAGTGGAGGGGTTGGTTTCAAAACATCTCATTGACAGGAAAAATGTCAGATGTACATTGGAGTGATTTGATTTTCAATCCCCGTTATAGTAATTCTGTAGATATATTCGAAGGCGCCTATGGAAAGACCAGAGGAGTCTACCGTGCCGAAATCAACTCCTGCATGAACTATGGCATTCCAT
>CAYNEZ010000259.1:0-3284 GCA_964396365.1 uncultured Sangeribacter sp.
GTTTGAGATGATATTAATATTGGAGAGACTAAATTATACTGCTTTGCCGTGGTGGAGAAGCCATTCTGGAGCTATGTCTGCACCGTTTGACCAGAAAATGGTATTTAAGACTCCAAATTCTTGAAACTTTTGCTTATCGTTCAATTCCTCAAATGCCGGGAATTTAAGAAGTGGTGAAAGATCAACTTCTCTGCTTTCACCGTTGTTAAATGTGCATAGCAAAGTGTAATTACCTAAATAATCTGCATTTATTACGTGTAGCATAACTTTTAATATTTAATTTTATCAATTTTTTCTCCTCTTTGAGCTTTTTCCCAAAGAATCATCAATTCTTCAAAATGAAGATCAATGAATTCATTGATGAGTTTTATATCCTTAGATTTAGCCTTCCCTTCTACAATTCTTTCATTAAGCGTAATGGTAAATTCAGTTCCGGCTTGGAGAACATGAATATGTGGAGGATTATGGTCAAAGCCATATATATAAATTAAAAGGCCTCTAAGAATAAATATTGCTCCCATACGTTGTTTCGTTTAATGGATACAAATGTAAGGAAAATATTTGAATTTGCAAAATATTGAAGGTAAAAATTAAATCATTTAGGTATATGTACTGATTTCTTTACATGTATGGGGAGATTTGGCTAATTAGAGTTACTAAAGGGGGGATAGACGGTGGCGGAAGTTGGAATGGCGGATGGTGGGGGTGGCGTTTTCGATGGCGTAGCGGAGGGCTTCTTCTTCGCCTACGAGGACGCAGAGGCGGCTGGCACGACTCACTCCGGTGTAGAGGAGATTGCGGTAGAGCATGGGGCGATGTGCCATTGTGACCGGGAAGACGATGTTTTTTACTTCTGAGCCTTGAAGTTTGTGGACGGTAGTAGCGTAGCCGAGAGTCAGTTCGCTTAGTTCTGAGCGGAGATAAGTGCTGCGATTCCCGTCGGAATATTCCACTACCAAAGTCTGATCATCAGGGTTTACCTCGATGATTCTGCCAGTCTCGCCATTATATACTCCACGATCTTTTGAATTGGACGTCTGCATCACAGGGTCACCGAGGCGAAAAGTTGTTTCACCACGCTTAAGAGCCGGACCTTCCGGATTCAAGCGAGCCTGGAGATCCATATTCAGTTGTTTGGCTCCTAATGGTCCGATTTGCTGAGGGGTCACAATGAGGATTTCAGTAGAAGGGACACCTTTATCGCGTGGCAGTTCTTCCGCAACGAGTGATAAGATACGATCATGAATCCGTCCGGTAGTTGATTCTGGAATTATCATAAAGTCACTTTCCGGGTGTGATTCCGGAACTTCCCCTGCATTAATAGCCTTAGCGCTTTCTGCAATCCAGCTACCTTCCTCCTGACGGAAGTTTTCGTTAAGACGCGCTACAGGTATGGTTGGCGCTTCTATCATATCACGCATCACGTCGCCAGCACCGATGGCCGGAAGTTGGTCGACATCTCCAACCATTATCACTTGTGTGCCTGGACCTACTGCATCAAGAAGATGATTGAAGAGAACTTGTTCCATCATCGACCCCTCGTCGATAATCAGGACATCTGTTTCAATTTGCTTCTTGTGATATCCTTCTCCTTGACGGTAGCCAAGAAGACGATGAATGGTGGAGGCTTCACGACCTGTCAGAGCGGTCATTCGTTTAGCTGCCCTTCCTGTTGGAGCGCAAAGAATGACATGTTTTCCTTCTTTTTCAAGAACGTCGATTACAGCACGTAGCACTGTTGTTTTACCAGATCCAGGGCCTCCGGTGAGTACAGAAACGGGTGCTTTAAGTAGGGTCTCTATTGCTTCCATTTGCATAGGAGAATAAGCAATGCCATTGCCGTCAGTGGTAGGAATTTCGGATACATTGATTTTTTCAGGAGCTTCTTTGGCTAGAGCAAGAAGTTTTTCGGCACCCTCCTTTTCAGCGTTGTAAAATACCGGTAGATACAATACACCACGGCTGCGTATTATTCTGCCGTCATCAATGGTGGCATCAATTTGTTTTTCGATTTCTTCTTGAGGAACGCCAGTGATATTTGAAGCATAAGATAGAGCTTCAGGTACGGTTGCAAACAGGTGGCCATCGTCAGCAAAGTGTTTTACGGCACCGACGATTGCCGCTTGCAAACGATGAGGGTCATCAGCTGCAAAGCCGAGAGCCTTTCCAATCTTGTCGGCTGTATGGAAATGTAGTTGCCAAACATCTTCCACCATATAATACGGGTCTTTGGTGACTACCGTTTCTGTTCGTTTTCTATACTTTCCTAAGATTCTTTCAATATGCATTTCGCTGATGCCACAAGAGAATAGAAAAGCGAGAAGGGGAAGGGGGTATTTAATATTGTGGAGGCTTTCTGAAGCTTTAAGGGCGCGAGCTTCACCAAGGCCTTTAATATCGCTGCATTTTTCGGGATTGTCTTCGAGTATCTGTAGGGTATCTTTCCCGAAAGCGTCTACGAGCCGATGGGCGTAGGCTGGACCTATGCCTTCTACGAAGTCGCTTGAGAGGAAACGCTCAATGCCTTCGGACGTGATTTTATCGGATAATATGTTTTGTGTGTCTTTCATAGAGAGATAACGCTTTAAGGAGCAGAATAGATTAAGCGTCTATTTCATAAATGTGTGCGGCGGTTGGGAAACCGCCGTTCCAATAAGAATATATGGTTAAGAATATATGGTGAGGACTATGGAGCGGGAGCCTCCGTAGTCGCGGAATTCGCAGAGGTAGATGCCTTGCCATGTTCCGAGATTGAGACGGCCGTTGGTGATTGGAATGGTGAGAGAAACGTCGGTTATGGTGGCTTTGGCGTGAGCCGGCATATCGTCAAGTCCCTCCATTGTGTGATAATAGTGGGGCTGGTTTTCCGGAACAATATGGTCGAGGATCTTGTCGAGGTCATGGCGTACGTCGGGATCGGCATTTTCGTTTATTGTCAAGCCGCACGATGTGTGCTTAACGAATATGTTGAGTAGCCCCGCTTCCGGAAGGGGAGTCGGGAGATTGCGGATGATCTCTCCAGTGATCAAATGGCAACCTCTTGAGAGCGGTTTAAGGCGGAATTCTGATTGATGTATCATTGGGCGAATAAAAATTAGAATGATAAATTAATAGGATGCAAAGGTAGTGAAATTAGAGGAGAGAAGCAAAAAAAGAGGTTATAAAAAGATAGGTGAAAGAAAAAAGATGAAAAATTTGCTGGTGTGGTAGATTTTTACTACTTTTGCATCGAGTTTAGAGAAAATTAACAAATTTTCTTAGTTTTAAGGTAAAAGAAGGTAAAA
>CAYNEZ010000260.1:0-3186 GCA_964396365.1 uncultured Sangeribacter sp.
AGATTATCTCGCATTTATCATATCATTAATTTTTGCGAGCTACTTAATTAATTTTTGTGAGCTAATTATTGTCATTTTTGTCATAGGAGTCCCAATCCGGTTCGGCAGCTACATTAAAATCGTCAGGAAAGTCATCATAATATCGTGTAATTTTTTTCCTTATCCGTTTAGGCTTCTTTATGGGCGTTCCGGTGATTATTTCATCATATAATCTCTCAAACGCTTTCTCCCTTTGTGCTTTTGTCTTGATCTCGCATTCCCATATTCTTATCACTCTCCATCCAGCGAGCTCAAGATCAACGTTGTTGACGTAATCACGAGCAATGTTGCGTGAGATCTTTGCCTTCCAGAAATCCACATTTGTTGACGGCAGCTGATAATATTTGCAGTCTTTATGCCCATGCCAAAAGCATCCATCAATGAATATGGCAACCCCATATTTCCTGAGAACAATATCCGGTGACCCGGGGAGCTTTTTGACATTTACACGATATCGCAGACCACGAGAGAAAAGATACTTCCGTACTATTATTTCCGGTTTAGTATCTTTTCCCTTGATAGCAGCCATACACCTATGCCGCTGCTCCGGAGTCATCTTGTCGGTCATATACGTTTGATGACTCTTGCCGGATTGCCGGCAACTACAGTGTTTGATTCAACGTTTTTTGTGACAACGCTTCCTGCGCCGATTACGCAGTTGTCGCCGATTGTTACGCCGGGGAGTATTGTAGCGCTTCCGCCAATCCAGACACTGTTGCCGATAGTGACAGGTTCAGCCCATTCTACACCCGTATTGCGCGCTTCTGCTTCGATTGGATGGCAGGCTGTATAAATGCTGACGTTCGGACCTATAAACACATTATCTCCAATTGTCACCGGTGCTTCATCAAGAATGGTAAGGTTGAAATTGGCAAAGAAATTATTGCCGATATGAATATTGCATCCATAGTCGCAACGGAATGGGCGATTAATATGAAAAGTCTCGCCACAATCCCCTATGATGCTCCGAAACAGAGCAATGCGTTCATCCTTTTGGGATGGATGCAAGTTATTAAACTCCCAAAGCCGTTCTCGAGTTTCTTCAAGGCGACGTATAAATTCCGGATGGACTGCATCATATATCTCGCCATTGAGCATCTTTGCCCATTCTTTCTCAAATATATTCTCTTCCATTTTATTTTAATGCCGTGCCATCGTGAAATGCATTTCCAACGCGTTTTCCAAGAGCGATGTAGCCATTATGGATGGGGTCGAAAGTGATGAGTTGCATCTTCTCTACATCCGGTTTGCCATCTTCTGCGAGGTATGCATCATCGCAAACAATATTGAGGATTTCTCCGATCAAGTAAAAACCGGTTTCGGACTCAAAGAGTTTTTCTTTAATTCGGCATTCCATTGTCATTGGGAAGCAAGAGAATACCGGAGCGTTTACATTCTCACCTTTAGCTGATTCCCATCCTGCTTTCTCTACTTTGTCATGCACTTTTTTGCCACTGACTATACCTACATAATCGGCTGCTACCATTGTGTCTACTGTAGCAAAAGAAACAGTGAAATCAGGGCAACGGTTGAGGTTTTCGGTTGTAGCGTGACTTCCTAAAGAAATCATTATCTCGTTCATATCCCATTGTGCTGCCCAAGCCGCGTTCATAGCATTGGGGGTACCATCGGCATCATAAGTACCGATTATTACAACAGGCTGAGGCAGAAGCCACGCCTTAGGTTTAAAATTCTTCATAATCTCATTTCTTTTAAAGCTATAACTATAAAACCAGCTAAGAGCTCATAAAGTTTAGTCTTCGCTCGAAACCAACAGCAGTCAAGAAAGTAGTCGTCACTCTCCGAGTGCTTCAAGAACAGTCGTGAAGTTAATTATACATTATGTTGCTGATTCAATGATTTGTATAGGTCAATATTTTTTTATAACTTTGCGTTAGACAATTAAAATAATCGCGAGGTATGATAAGAATGTATGTAATGCAGGGTTGCCCGGACTGCGAATACGTTAAAAAGCAGGTAGAAGGTAATCAAGACTTTGAAATAATTGACATTGGAAGGCATGTCAGTAACCTTAAGGAATTTCTAAAACTACGTGACACGAATCCGGCTTTTGATGAAGCCAAGGAGGTTGAAGACATCGGAATCCCATGTTATGTACTGGAAGATGGAACAGTGACTCTCTATTCCAAAGATGTAGGACTTGTGCCCAATCCTGATGCTGATGGTGCTTCGTGCAGTATTGATGGTAGAGGCTGCTGATGGAATATCAGCGACAAATAATTATGCATTATTAATTAAATTGAATTGGTTATGGATTTTATAGAATTAGCTAAAAACAGATATTCTTGTAAGAAATTTGACTCGCGTCAGATAAGTAAAGAACAACTTGACACTATTCTCGAGGCAGGACGTTTGGCACCTACAGCAAAAAATCTTCAGGAGCAGCATGTCTACGTAGTGCAGTCTCCGGAAGGGCTCGCCATAGTAGATCAGCATACTCCTTGCCGCTACGGAGCACCGACAATGCTCATTGTGGCCTTCGACAAGAATAATACCTATACTTATCCGGGGCAGAAGTATGATTCGGGTATTGAGGATGCCTCAATTGTAACTACCCACATGATGCTTTGCGCCAAAAGCGTTGATGTCGATAGTTGCTGGGTGAATTGTTTCGATCCTGACAAAATGGCTGAAGCATTCAATTTGCCTGAAAACGAAGAGATTCTGACTTGTCTTGCGCTTGGATTCCCTGCCGAAGGAGCTAAGCCACTGCCAAATCATTTCAACCGTAAGTCTCTTGACGAAACCGTCACTTATCTTTAAACAGGGTCATTTAAAAACCGTATTGAATTATTGATCATGATTCAGCTTGCGTTGTGTTAATAATACAAGTTGCATTATCCTAGCCTCAATATTTTACTTTGCTTTTTCGGGGATTAGGTTAAGAGAAAAGGCAGGCTCCGGATGTCGTGGACATCTGAGAGCCTGCCTTTTATTATGTAGGGAAGTGGATGATTTCATTTAAATAAGAGTCAAAGGTAAAAACCAAGACTCAATAATTAGCCCTGGCACCTTTGCCAGGGAGAGTATAGGGCGGCGAATACTGTATTCGAAACTGTAGATCATGTCGCGGCCGTCAGGGTCGATACTCTAGTCAATGATCAACGATGAACGATCAACGATGAA
>CAYNEZ010000261.1:0-3186 GCA_964396365.1 uncultured Sangeribacter sp.
TCTTGCCTTCCATCACGTTGTCGCCGTCAAGACGCTTTGCATAGTTCTTGTCGAAAGCTGCCTTCATCGGCACAATGGCCTCGAGCTCTTCCTTCACAGGATTGATGTCTTTTTCTTTCAGAACTTCAGCATTGATGGCCGATTCATATGCATTTGCTGGATATACATCCCATGTTGCGAATTCAATGTCATTGAGGTCTGCCAATGGCACTATATCCTTATAGTGGAGATATTTCTTATCTTCGCCTTTACCGACGCGGATTTTGTCATACATGCACATGCTGCCAACGGGTTTGGTCAGACCCTTGCGTGTCATAAGGACACCGGTCATAAATGTTGTGGCTACGGCACCGTTGCCGACCACCATCACACCCAATTTTCCGTTGGGCTTTGCTGCTTTATTTGCCATAATTTCTGTTTTTGTAGCGGCTCCACTTACAAGAATCCGCATATTTATAAAAATTGTTATTGTCTAAATTTTATTTTTTCATAAAACGCAAAACGCGAATCCGAAAAACGTCGGCAAAGTTAGGACTAAAATTCCATTCCACCAAGCTTTTTCCCATCTATTTCCTTTTCTTAAAAGTTAAATAAACTTAATTATTTCATATTTTGTTAATTTATATTAATAATAATACACATTCTTTATAAATTGTGAATTTATGTTAATTTAGACACAACAGAGCATACTCCCCATGAGCCCCATAAAGTCAAAATTTTGTAATTAGAATGTTAAATTTTTCTCTCCCCATTTGTTATAAAATAAAAAAAACTAATATTATGACTGGAGATATTTTCGAGGTCGCACCAGACATCACATACATCGGTGTCAACGACCACGCTATAGAAAAATTCGAAAACCAATACATAGTGCCCAACGGGGTCAGCTACAACTCCTATCTCATCAAGGGAGAGAAAATCGCAGTGGTGGATACAACCGACGACCAGACCGGTACCGAATGGCTTGCCAATCTCAATAAGGCACTTGACGGGGCAAAACCTGACTATCTTATTATCGAGCATCTTGAGCCCGATCATTCATCTCTCATCTCTACATTCGTCGAAATATACCCGGAGGCAACTCTCGTTATGTCAGCTACTGCAGCCCGTATGCTTCCCAATTACTTCGACCCTATTCCTGCAGATTGCAAGATCGAAACCGTTAAGGAAGGCGACTCTCTGGATCTTGGCGGCCTTACACTCCAATTCTACCTTGCCCCTATGGTGCACTGGCCTGAAGTGATGATGGCATATTGCCCCGAACGCAAGTTGCTGTTCAGCGCCGACGCTTTCGGCACATTTGGAGCCCTCGACTCCTTATCTGATGATTGGGCCGAAGAAGCTCGCAGATACTATTTTAATATAGTAGGTAAATATGGCCAGCAGGTGCAGAATGCACTCAAAAAACTCGCAAACCTCGACATTGAGACAATTTGCCCGCTCCATGGACCTGTACTCACAGAAAATATTGGTCATTACATAAATCTCTACGACACCTGGAGCACCTACCGTCCGGAATCGGATGGCATCTTCATAGCATCTGCCTCCATACACGGCAACACTCTTGAAGCTGCAGAGTATCTTGCAGAGAAGCTCCGTCAACTCGGTGTAAAAGATGTGTTTGTAGCAGATCTCACCCGCTACGACCTATCTGCAGCAGTAGCGGAAGCTTTCAAATATCCTACCGCTGTGTTCTGCGCATCAAGCTACGACGCCGGTCTCTTTACCCCAATGTACACCTTCCTCCATCTCCTGTCTATCAAAGGCTACTGCAACCGCAAAGCAGCCATTGTGGAGAATGGCTCATGGGCACCCTCAGCAGGAAAAGCCATGCGCACCATGCTTGAAAGCATGAAAGGCATCGAAATCCTCCCCGACACTGTCACTATCCGAGGAGCATTCAAAGAAGCCGATCGCGCCCCCCTTGACGCACTCGCTAAAGAAATCTATGACACGGCGGTTTCCTAACCGCCGCACGCCGTCTTCCCCATACATTCCCCATTTACTCCTGGGAAGACACTTGATTCTTGACAAAATATTGATTATATACCAGACCTGCCACTATCAACGCCAGCCCCACATATGTGGCTGGCGCTATCTTTTCTCCAAGCACTATCGCTATCAAGAAAAGCGACAAAAAAGGCGACAGATAACACATCTGGTTGATAAGAGCAGGATTCTTCGTAATCCGAAGTGCCATCCCGAAAGTCAAGAATGGAATCCCCATCTCAAATAGTCCTATATATAATCCCGACAGCAAACCTTCGAGCGAATCGATCTCAACGCCTACAAAGCATCCGATGACCCCAAGTATTACACTCCCGGCAAAAAACTCTAAAAACAAAGCTACCGTAGCATCGACCTTTCCGCTTAGTCTGTTGTTAAACATCCAATATGCGGCCCAAAACACAGCACTGAACAGCGCAAGGAATATCCCAAACACTGAGACTTTCCCTTCCACACCTCCTCCTCCAAGAGAAATGCACACCACTCCCGACACCGAAATCAGCATCCCGATGTATTTCCGTCCCGGTATTTTCTCATGATTGAATACGGCAAGAAGAACAAGCAAGAATATCGGCCATGCATAGTTAAGCGGTTGAGCCATCTGAGCCGGCAGCAAGTCGTATGCACGAAATAGCACTAAGTAATACGCCACCGGATTCACTATCCCAAGCAATGCCGTCTTCAACACCACTCCCCGTGGCATAGTCTTCAATACACCCCACTTCCGCTCTATCGTCATCATGCAGGCATACACCAGCATAGCGGTGACAGTAGCCACAAGCAGCATATTGAACACCGTCAGATGCATCAGGGCAATCTTAAAAGCTGTAGCCACAGTGGCCCAGCTCAGCACCGCCACCCCTCCCAGCATCACCGCCTTACTATTATTCGTCATAACCTAAATTTTTGGAACGGAGGTTTTCTAACCGCCGCCCGAAGTTCCTACATTATATTCCTTCTCCCATACTCGCGAAGCCGATTCCGTCCACAGCTTTTGCTGTGTTCCCGGCTCCCTCACCATCCCTGCACTCTTAACATGAGACTCCCCGGTGAATTTCCAAGTGCAAAATTACAAAATTATTTGTTCTATATATGAAGTTGTTTCGACTTATTTTTTTATTAATATTTCGTCAGGTTTCCGAGCAGATTTTTCTTCATGAAGAAGGAACGATGCGGGCA
>CAYNEZ010000262.1:0-3179 GCA_964396365.1 uncultured Sangeribacter sp.
CGTTAGAAGCAGATTGAACAAAAACAAAGCAATTCCATTAGAGTATACTGCCTCAGAATTGAACGGGAAGAAAAAGGAAAAATCTTCTAAGACTATGAAAAAAAATCTGAATGATGCTTTCGAGAATATTGAAGTGATCGGAGCGGAGTCTATTCCAAGATAATAATTAAGAATATTAATATGTCGAGACTGGTTGCGATATTTTGTATGACTATCCTGCTGACATTCAATGTCAGAGGGGAGGGTGTATCCGTTATATCCGGCACTGTCAAAGATGGAGGCGGGAAGGCACTTAACTCTGTAATGGTCCGTGCGACTTTTAACGGAAAGACCGGGCCATTCGTCATGACCGACGCAAATGGAGCATATACTCTCCGTATCGAATCTGACGAGAGCTCCCTTAACTTGAGTTTCAGTAAGCTGGGTTATGAACAGGAAAAAGTGACTGTAGAAAATAAGTCGCAACGCATTGACATCATATTGTCAAAAAGCGCGGAGGCGCTTCCGGAGGTGACGGTCAGCTCTCCGGAAGTGCGTCTGCGTGGCGACACCCTCATTTTCCTACTTTCCGCGTATGCAGGGAAAGATGATGTGTCGCTTAAAGATGCCCTAAAGAAAATGCCTGGGGTTGAGGTATCCTCTTCCGGAGAAATCAGCTACAACGGGAAAAAGATTTCCAACTTCTATATCGAAGGGATGGATCTTATGGGAGGAAAATATGACATAGCCACCACCAACATACCTGCCTCCTACGTGAATGCAATCGAGATTCTCAACAATCATAAGGACAAGAAAATAGACCGAGACCTATTCTCGGATAAAGTGGCGTTGAACGTGCGCCTTAAGCCAAAAGCCAAATTCCGTCCTACAGGCACCTATAGTGCTTCTGCCGGCATTGGAGAAACACCTATTCCACTGGCAGCGTCGGGAGCAGGAATGATGTTTCGCGACAAATTCCAATCAATCCTCACTCTCAAAGGAAGCGATATAAAGGAATTCTCACGAAGAGAATCCCACCGCTTCTTTGATGCAGGGCGGGGAGAGTGCGAAGACTATGCTGGAAGTATTTTGGGGAGATTATCTGCATCGAGTCCACCGTTATCTCGCAGCCGTTGGATAAAACCGATAGATGCGTCAGCCACGACCAACTTAATAAACAAGATAAGCGACGACGTGACCCTTCGTACGGATGTAGGATATTCATTTCTTAAAACCAAATATGGCTATTCCGACTCGCGTATTTATTTCGATGGGAACCACGACATAGTAATCGACCAGTTTTCACAGCCACAGACTTGGAGCCACAATCCATCGCTTTCAGTGGAATACAAAGTGGATAAAGACAATATATTTTTCACAAATTACTTTACCGGGACCGGAGTATTCTCAACAGATGTCACCAACTTAACTACTGCAGGAAATGAAATAAGGGAAAAAGAAAATCTACAGAATTTCGACTTAAGCGATCAATTGCATTGGAGTTGGAAAAAGAATAAATGGCGTCTGAATTTCAGTTCCGCGTTAGAATTGAACTCCACACCGCAGGGATACATTGACATATCTGGAAATAGCACAGTGTCATCTTCAGGAAATGAATCCTCTCGCGACCTTCTCCAACAAGCTCGCAGCTACACGTTGAATATCAAGGAGGAAGCGTATGCCATGAGGGAATTCAAACGTTCGCACATATCAATACCAATAGATTTCTCTTACACTAATTATAAAATCCGGACTGTCCTTTCCAATATGACTACCACTTATCAACAAGCGACTGGGACATCCAAGATAATCAGCAATCATCTGGATGGATATACGATGAATATTTCGACATCTCCTACATATCAGTACACTGCTCCCTACGATAAGTTTTTTGCGAGGGTCTCCCTGCCCATCACCTTGCAACATATCAATTGGAACAACTCCGGCTCCCGACCCGCTGAAAAAATTGGCACTCACCTACTCTTGTCTCCTTCGATCTATCTGACATATCAGCCTACGGCAAAGTCATCATTCAGAATTCAGGCATCATATAAAAACAGTATCGGTGATATACTTGATCTTCTGACAGCCCCAATAATGCGCGATTATCTTTCAGCAAGCTTTCATTCAGGACTTCTTTCAAAACGGAACAGCTTCAATGCTTTTCTACATTACGACTTCAAGCTGCCATTGAGTTTCTGGTATTTCAATGCAGAAGCAGTCTACAGCAACGTAAGAGAAAATCTCATATCCAGGCAAAATGTTGGGGAAGGCTTAATCGAGACCTCAGATTTCGTTATGCCACATAATAATGAAATGATAAGCGCCAGTATTGGAATTTCCAAAAACATACGATCTATCAAAACCAAAATTTCTCTGAAAGGAAGCATAGGAGTTACAGATAATAAAATAGAACAAAATGGGCAACTTATCGGCTATCAGGGCGGGAATATTTCTTTCAGTCCTACCCTAACAAGCCAACCTCTTAGCTGGTTTGGGTTGAACTATGATGGGAATATATCTTCTAATTATTCCCGTTATCTTAGTAAAAAGCAATCTTTTGATTCCCAAAATCATAACATAGGGGTATCATTCTATCCTTTTGGTGGATTTCAGATAAAATTGAACTCAGAAATCATCCGCAAGGAGATTGAAGAAAATCGCCATAAGACAGTGTCTCTATTTGATATAAGGATGGCATATAAATTAAAACAGATGAGACTTAGTTGCGATCTTTGCAATATACTCAATCGCAAAAATTACTCTTATTCAATCTTCAGCGGCATTGACCGCTTCACCTACAACTATCATTTGCGAAGACGCGAACTCATCATGTCGATAGAATATCATTTGTAGATTTTTGGAGGAAATAATGGGATTTAACCATTTTTTTATTAATTTTGCATCTGAATCAAGAATCTATACATACCCCTCGGATATGAACTACACGATTATCGACTTCATCTCGCTCCTCGGCTCAGTCTGCCTGTTCCTCTACGGCATGAAAGTCATGAGCGAAGGCCTCCAGAAAGTAGCAGGCGACCGTCTCCGAAACATCCTCGGCATCATGACTAAAAACCGGGTCATGGGTGTAATCACCGGTATCTTGATCACTGCATTGATCCAGAGTTCCAGTGCCTCGACCGTAATGGTGGTCAGCTTCGTAAACGCCGGTCTTATGTCGCTCGCCCAGTCAATGG
>CAYNEZ010000263.1:0-3168 GCA_964396365.1 uncultured Sangeribacter sp.
TAGGTGTTCAACTGGGTTGGAATGCTTATGGCAACATAAAGACGAAAGGTTGGACTCAAGATGAAACGGGAAACTATGTGCCGTTTACTTCCAACACTAAGGCCAACGGTTTTATGGGGATTCTTTCGGTCCAGGTGCCTCTTTTCCATTGGGGTGAGGGCATAAAGAAGGTGCGTCGAGCGAAGATTGAAGTTGAAAATGCATCCCTGACTTTGGCCCGAAACAAGAGGCTGATGGAGCTGGAGGTTAACCAGAACTATAGCAATGTCGTGACTGGTTACGACCTGGTAAAATATGCAGAAGATGCGATGCATGAGGCAGAGGAAAACCTTCGGATCATGAAAGAGCAGTATGAGGTAGGACTTACTACCCTAACAGATCTTCTTGAAGCTCAGTCACAATGGCATTCTTCTTATTCAAATATCATCGAAGCCAGAACACAATTCAAAATCAACTACATTGACTACCTCCGCTCAATCGGAGAATTGGAATAGGGTTGACTGCTTCGGAAGCATTATGGCCAGAGATAACACTCATACCTGTGTCGATAGTAGCAATCATGTCCGTATGATTATTGCTTTGAACTATCAATTATTTCTTTTTGTTATGTTATCAAATATTAAAAAGCAACTACTATGAAAAAGACACTTGGCCTATTCTTCGCTGTTGTAGCTATTTTGGCTACCTTGACGGGATGTTCCTCCTATTCCCTTATCAATAGCGAATCTTATGTTGGGGCAAACCTCAGCTCCTTCCATACATTCCGACTAGTGACTCCAAACGATGGAGACCTGCCACCCGGGATGTCAATGGTATCTTACTACAATATCGCAGCCGCTATTAGGGAGCAGATGGTAGAACGAGGGTTCTCTGAAGATCCCAACTCCAAACTTCTGGTCAATATCGGACTGACTGTCAAGAAAGGATTAGTCGAGACACCAATCACACAGACCATACAGACTGGTCCCTCAGTTCCTCCACCACCTCCAGTTCCGGCACCACCGTTGCCACGTCCCGGTGTAGCTCCTGGACCTGGTCCGGCACACAATGGCGTAGTACCAGTATTCATGTACCCTCGTCCCTACTACTGGCCACAGACCACCACCTATACTCAATGGGTACCATCCATTTATAAGGAAGGTGTACTGACAATGGATCTTGTAGACATATCTGATGAGAAACCTGTATATACAGCCTCGGTAGCAACTATACTTGACAACGGCGACAGCCAGCTCCAGACCCTTTCAGGAATAGCAAAAGCCGTTCAGGTACTTTTCTCAAAATTCCCTATTCCTATTCAGAAACAGTGAAAGTGATAAAGAGTCAAATATCAAAATATCAGCAATACCAAAAGAGCCGCTTAATGCGACTCTTTTTTTGTATGTAGTGATACCATATAATGTGGAAAGTCACGATTTCTTTCCATCATCAAGACATTAATAGGGAAATTGCTTTCGTTACAGATTAGAGAGTGTCCAATAGAGAGTCAAACATATTTGGAAATTTAGAAGAATTATTGTAATTTTGTCCTTAGCAATAAATCATATTGAGTAGAGAAATGCAAAAATATAAAAGTCTTGTCCTTCCAATCGCATTGATATTAGGATATTTCCTTCGGCAGTTATGCTCGTCTTTGTCAGTCGTTGTGCCATACGTAATATTCTCTATTCTTGTCTTGACTTTCTCGGGTGTTCGTCTTTCGTCATTGCGTCCTTCAAAGCTTGATTTCTGGATAGCTTCTTTTCAAGCCATAGTGAGCATATGTCTATATTGGCTGGTATATTCCTTAACCTCTGATGATGTATTGGCTCAGGGCGCTTTGATGTGTGTATTATGCCCGGTTGCTTCTTCCGTAACGGTTGTGGCAGCAATGTTGGGAGCGAACCCTGTTCGCACTACTACATATACCATTGTAGGAAATCTATTGGTTTCTATTGTTGCGCCCATATATATTTCTATCATTATGGACACAACTCCCAACTCCAGTTTTGTACAGATGTTCATGCTGATATTTGCAAAGATTGCGGTAGTGATAGCATTGCCTTTTATATTGGTATTGTGTTTGCAGAAATTCTTACCCAATTTAAATGCGAAAATATCAAAATATAAACAGTGGTCTTTTTATTTATGGGCTTTTGCCCTATTTGTCACTATTGGGCAGACAATTGATTTTGTTGTAATACGTTTAGACAGTAATTTAGCCAATGTAATATGGTTAGGAGTTATCTCACTGGTGATATGTATATGTCAATTTTCGTTTGGAAAGATGATTGGAAAAAGATATGCAGATAAGATTGCCGGCGGCCAGATGTTAGCGCAAAAAAACACTGCAATGGGAATATGGATGCTCAATACATTTTTGAATCCTATAGCATCTGTAGGTTTGGCGTTCTATTCCATTTGGCAAAATCTATTCAATAGCTGGCAAATATATAGAGCCAAAATTTAAATCACATTGTGATACACACTCTCCTTTAACACTTCGGTTGCTTGACTTCATCACCGTGGTAATAATTACTGAAGTGATAAAACAATTAAAACAAGAGAATATGAAATATTTAGAGACTGACAGATTGGTGCTACGTGATTGGGAATCAGACGACTTGCCCTTGTTTAAAGATATGAACAAGGATGAGCGCGTCATGCGTTACTTCCCATCTGTCTTGACAGAAAAGGAAACAGAATCATTTTTTTCCAGAATACAATCAGAGTTTGATCGGAACAACTGGGGTTTATATGCAGTAGAATTGAAATCCACTGGAAGATTTATTGGATATGTCGGACTGCATGAGATTGGTTTTGATGCTGATTTTACTCCAGGAGTAGAAATAGGATGGCGATTAGACGCAGACTATCACAATCAAGGATTAGCGACAGAGGCAGCTAAGGCCGTTTTGAATTTAGCAAGATCAAAAGGACTAACAAGATTATACTCATTCACTGCCAAAAAGAATGTTCCGTCTGAGAGAGTAATGCAAAAGATAGGGATGACAAAAGTCGGAGAGTTCGAGCATCCCAACTTGCCTGAAAACTCTCCATTGCGAACACATGTCCTTTATCAGATTGATCTTTGAACTGAGCCAGAGATAGCGCAAATGAGATAGTTGCGGTAAGCGATTTTCATAAGCTTTAAGACTATAGCCATTTGTCAAAGCGAGGGGCGAACAT
>CAYNEZ010000264.1:0-3162 GCA_964396365.1 uncultured Sangeribacter sp.
ATTTTTTTATCCTGCCGGTGTAAAAATCCCAGGATTTTTATGTACTTTTGCAACCTGATAGAAAAACCTTTTTTATTAACCTTAAAATCAAACGTAATGATCAAACAATTACTTGCATCAGTAGCTGTAGCTGCAATGGCATTCAGCGCTCAGGCTGCCCCCACAGTGCTTTGGACAGCAGATGCTCCCACAGGGGATCCATTCGAAGGATGGCATGACTTTTTAGTGCTTGCTCCGGAAGACGCAGTTGTGCTTAACGCCGGCGACGTAGTGTCAATGACTATCACAAGCAAGGGAACTACAGGCTGGCCACAGGTAGGCATCTTTGAAGGGAATGTAGGTTGGCCACCGATGGCAAGCTCAGGTGCCGGAGATGTCCCCAACACCGTAAGCTTGGCCATAACTTATGATATGGCTGAAAAGATCCATCAGAATGGTGCTACATTCAAAGGAGAAAGTGTGTATATATCCGAAATTGCTTATGAAAAATCTTCGATAGAAGTTGGTCCTAACACTGTTTGGTTTGGTCCGAAGCAATGCAATTGGGGAGATCCAGTTTCAGTTTCCAATGAAGTGTTTGCTGATGTGAAGGTTGGCGACAAGATAATGGTACAATACGATACTGCTGCTCCTGAACACACCCTCCAGATTATTCTTGGAGGATGGAGCGGTCTTAATCTTGCCACATATGAAGCTTGGAATTACGACTTCATGACCATTAACGAAGAGACCGGTTGGATTACCCTCGAACTCGTAGAAGCGCTTGCTAACTTTGACAAAGAAGTAGAAGGAGAAATGAAGAATTATGATGCCTTCAAGTTGCTCAAGGAAGGTGGCGTTGTAATGCAAGGTCCTTGCCTCGTCAATCAAGTGCTTTACGTACCGGCAGGTGAAGAACCGGCAGTCAACTACTATGCAGTAGGCGGATTCCAGGGTTGGAACGTAGAAGAACCGGCTCAATTCACTTTTGCTGACGGAGTATATACCCTCGTAGCTGAGAAGGCCTCTACTATGAAGATATCAACTCTTGCAGGCGATTGGGATTCTTTCAACTCCGCAACTATCGCACCGAGCGATGCAGCTCAGATATTCGAAGATGGTTCTGTGCCATTTGTAGTTACTCCTGATTATGAGTTCGTGATGGCTTACGAAGCAACTTGGACCGTCACCATCAATCCTGAACTGCAGTCAATCAAGTTTGCCACCAACGATCCAAGACCACAGGTAGACATCTATGTTCGTGGCGGAATGAATGGCTGGGAGGCTGTAGATGCTTGGAAACTCACATCAACCGACGGCAACCTCTACACACTCGCCAATGCAAGCATTGACGCAGGAGTAGAATTTAAAATTGCTGACGCAAATTGGGGCACAATCAACTATGGTTTAGGTGCTGCAATAGATGTCAATACAACTGTTCCTCTTGTATATAATGCAGGCAATATTAAGCTTTCTCAGTCAGTAGAGAATGCAACTGTAGAATTCAACCTCACAGACAAGACCCTTAAGGTGAGCACAAGCACAGGAGTTGAAGCTATCGACAGCAACGAAGGAACTGCAGTCTACTACAATCTACAAGGTGTCAAGGTAGCTAATCCTACTGAAGGAAGCATCTACATCATCAAGAAAGGCAATAAGGTAAGCAAGGTTGCTTTCTAATCCTTTCTGAATCAGACTTAATATTAAAGGGACGCACAGCCCGTGCGTCCCTTATCATATATACAACAATTCATAATTAACATTAAAAAACCAACCATCATGAAAATGGCTAAATTATTAACAGGCATAGCATTTTGCTTTATAGGAATGACATCATCCCCGATGTTTGCCACTCCTCCTTCTGCTGATCTTGAGACAGATTTGCATAAACTGTCGGGGAATCTCCGGGCTTATCCCTATGCAGAAAGCGAACCACCAGCCCAGACCCCTCCCCCAACCGGTTACGAACCATTTCATCTTGAACATTACGGACGCCACGGTTCACGTTGGCTGATCGGAGAAAATGACTACAAGACTCCGGTCTGGAATCTCGAAAAAGCTGAACGTGCCGGGAAATTAACCCCTCTTGGGCAGCTGACACTTGACGAATTAAGGAAAATAGAGCTTGCTTCGCGTGGACGTCTTGGCGAACTCTCTGACAAGGGAGCCCTACAACATCAGGCTATCGGGCGACGTATGGCTCGCAATTATCCTGAGCTCTTCTCTGACTCTTCGCAAGTGGATGCTAAGGCCACTGTCGTAATCCGGTGCATATTATCTATGCTCAACGGGCTGCAGGGAATACGCGAAATAGCACCTGATGTGTCTGTGAGAAGTGACGCATCGTATGCCGACATGTATTTCATGAACTATGACGACAAACCGGCTTGGGAGGTTAAAGACAAAGCAAATCCGATACTTTGGGAATATTGGAAAAATCATTCAGTGCCTGACGGGTATCTTTCTCGCCTCGTCACAGAAAAGCAATTTGCCCTTGACAGCGTAGCTCCCGGACTTATGCCGCAACTATACTGGATTCTTGCCAACACACAAGGGCATAGCGGGCAACCATGGCTGCTTGACCAGGTATTTACCGCTGATGAAGTGCGTGAGGCGTGGAGAGGCGACAATGCAGGATGGGTGCTCCATAGCATAGACACCCCATTGACAGAGCGTCGCATGCCTTACACTCAGCGTAAGCTACTTAAAAACATAATTGAAAGCACAGACACAGCCGTGCTCTCTAACCGACCAAGTGTAAACCTCCGTTATGGGCATGACGGCATCCTCATCAACTTCATCACGCTAATGGAGATCAACGACTTTGGCAAGGAATTCGCATCAATTGAGGAAGCTGAGGCAGCCGGCGTACGCAGCTATGACCTTATCCCGATGGCTGGCAACATCCAACTGATATTCTACCGCAATAAGGACAATGATGTGTTGGTAAAAGCACTTTTAAACGAGGAGGAAGTAAGCCTCCCCGCCACACCCGTCTCCGGT
This sequence comes from uncultured Sangeribacter sp., assembly GCA_964396365.1. GTDB lineage: Bacteria > Bacteroidota > Bacteroidia > Bacteroidales > Muribaculaceae > Lepagella. The sequence goes on from CAYNEZ010000264.1 coordinate 2,983, forward strand.
CCCTACTACCGCTGGGCAGACCTCCGCGACTACTACCTCCAGAAAGCCAACAAATACGAGTGATCGCATGTCTTAGCTTGCATCACCGCGTGTCTTCGGTAACTTTTTCACCAATATTGTTTGATATAAGTAGCTAATAAAAATTAAACGATATATGAACACATTCAACAGAACCAATCT
>CAYNEZ010000265.1:0-3121 GCA_964396365.1 uncultured Sangeribacter sp.
ATCGCCGCGAGCGTCGGCAACCGTCTGGGTTTCGTTTCCGAGGGCAAAGTTAGTGAGGATTTTGGGGTGAAACCCCTTATCGGCATAATTAATTTAGAATTTTGAATTTTGAATTTTGAATTGGGGGCTCCCGCAGAGGCAACAGAGGAGCAGAGCGCCACAAGCGGCGAAGCGGTAACAAACCCGATGTCAGGTGAAGCTGCGGTTTCCGTCTCAGCGAAATAAGGTAAGCGTCCAAACACAGCTTCGCTGACATTTTGCAACTTTGCAGCGACAACCCATCAAACTAATAAAGCATGACTTAAGGATTCGAGAGCCGATAGTCGAAAACAAGCGTAAATGCTTACAACAATAATATTCTAAACTCTAAATTAACTATACAGCGACTGGCAAGCCCGGAGGCATTTTCATATCCACTACAACCACAACAAACCTCCGGACTGCCATCGCTTCTTAAGCTCCAATATTTAATCTTTTATCTCTAAATAAAATGAAAGGCATAGTATTAGCCGGTGGCTCCGGCACAAGATTATATCCCATTACGAAGGGCGTAAGTAAGCAATTGCTTCCAATCTTCGACAAGCCGATGGTGTATTATCCTATTTCCACTCTGATGCTTGCTGGAATAAGGGATATTCTTATCATCTCCACCCCACAAGATCTCCCAGGCTTTAAGCGACTTCTCGGAGACGGTTCCGACTACGGCATCAATCTCTCCTACGCTGAGCAGCCATCCCCTGATGGATTAGCTCAAGCCTTCATCATCGGCAAAGACTTCATAAGAGATGACTCGGCTTGCCTCGTATTAGGCGATAATATCTTCCATGGAGCCGGCTTCTCAGAAGTCCTTAAAGAAGCCGTAAAGACAGCAGAACAAGAGAAGAAAGCCACAGTATTCGGGTATTGGGTGAATGATCCAGAACGATACGGTGTAGCCGAATTTGATAAAGAGGGTAACTGTCTTTCAATAGAGGAAAAGCCTCAGAATCCAAAAAGCAACTACGCAGTAGTCGGACTCTACTTCTATCCTAATAAAGTAGTAGAAGTTGCTCATAATATCAAGCCTTCTGCAAGGGGAGAATTGGAAATCACCACTGTCAATCAGGAATTCCTGAAAGATGGGGAATTGAAGGTGCAGACACTGCCTCGGGGCTTTGCATGGCTTGACACAGGTACTCATGATTCTCTGGCGGAAGCAAGTATCTATGTGGAAGTTCTCGAAAAGCGGCAAGGTCTTAAGATTGCTTGCTTAGAAGGTATCGCATATCTGAATGGTTGGATTTCTGCTGAAAAATTGCGAGAATTGGCAAAGCCTATGCTCAAGAATCAGTATGGTCAGTATTTGATGAGCATCGCCGACGAAGAGAATTTGCAGAAATTCGGATGATAGCTGCAATGCTGAACCTAAGGTTCATCCACTAAAACAAACAGATTCTAAACTAAAAAAATAATACCATAAGCATGGAGGTTATAAAGACAGATATAGACGGGGTTGTGATATTGGAACCGAGGATTTTTAAGGATGCCCGAGGCTATTTCTTCGAAAGCTACTCGAAAAAGGAGTTTGATGAGAAGGTGAGGCCTATCGATTTTGTGCAGGACAACGAGTCCATGTCAACAAAAGGAGTGATGCGTGGCCTTCATTTCCAACGGCCTCCGTTTACCCAAAGCAAACTTGTGCGCTGTGTGAAGGGTCGTGTGCTCGACGTAGCTGTCGACATCCGCAAAGGTTCTCCTACATATGGAAAGCATGTGGCAGTGGAATTGTCGGAGGATAACCATCGACAGTTTTTTGTCCCACGCGGGTTTGCCCATGGTTTTGCAGTACTGAGTGATATCGCTATATTCCAATATAAGTGTGACAATTACTACCATCCAGAAGCAGATGGAGGTGTTTCAATTGCAGATGATTCATTGGGAATAGATTGGATGATAGATTCTGCTGATGCTATTCTTTCTGAAAAAGATATGAAGCATCCACTCCTCAAAGACTTTGATTCTCCGTTTGACTTCAACATAGACCTCTATACGAAATGAATATCCTTGTGACTGGAGCCAACGGACAGCTTGGCAACTGTATGCGCAATGCATCTAAGAATTCCAAGGACAATTATATCTTCACTGATGTAGAGGAACTTGATATCACAGATGCAGATGCAGTAAAACAATTTGTAAAAGACAATCGTATAGACGTGATTGTCAACTCTGCCGCATACACCAATGTTGACAAGGCTGAATCGGATGCAGATTGTGCAGAAGTTCTTAATGCAAAAGCAGTCCGGAATCTTGCTGAGGCAGTAAAAGACAATAACGGCACCCTTATACATATCTCCACCGATTATGTATTTGGTGGATCCCTCGGCAATACACCCCGCAATGAGGAAGAACCAACAAATCCAACAGGAGTATATGGAGTGACAAAACTCCATGGCGAGCAGCAGATTGCTGATTCAGGAGTCAAGGCTCTTATCTTCCGTACAGCGTGGCTGTACTCAGAATATGGAAAGAACTTCGTCAAGACAATGCTCAATCTGACGTCTACGAAACCGGAGCTGAAAGTTGTGTTTGATCAGGTAGGCACACCCACTTATGCCCAGGATCTTGCAGACACGATCTTCGATATCATCGAAAGCGACAAGATGAAAGGCAACGAGGGCATCTACCATTTCTCAAATGAGGGAGTCTGCTCATGGTATGACTTTACGAAGATGATCGCTGAGATGGCGGACAACAAGAATTGCGACATACAGCCATGCCACAGCGACGAGTTCCCATCTCCAGTCACCCGCCCATCATATTCTGTCCTCGACAAGACCAAAGTCAAGGACACATTCGGCATCAAGGTGCCCTACTGGACTGAATCCCTAAAAAAATGCATCCAAAATCTCTCTAACTAATTTATCATTTATCATTATGAAAAATATCCTCATAACAGGTGGTGCAGGCTTCATCGGAAGCCATGTGGTGCGTCTATTTGTCAATAAATATCCTGACTACCGAATTGTTAATCTTGACAAACTCACTTATGCAGGCAACCTTGCCAACCTCAAGGATATCGAGGACAAGCCCAACTATACCTTTGTAAAGGCTGATATTGCCGACCTCGATGAGATGCGGCGCA
>CAYNEZ010000266.1:0-3119 GCA_964396365.1 uncultured Sangeribacter sp.
TTCGAACGTCTTATCCTCTTTGTGACAGGAATGCAGAATATCCGCGACGTAATTCCTTTCCCAAGATATCCGAATAACTGCGAGTTCTGATGAGCCGCCTTATATCGATATTTATAATGATTTTCTACCTCTCCTGCAGCGTGATAGCTCAGGAGAGGACCGATTCTGTCTTCCCCATCGACGATGAGGAAGACCTTATTGTCAGTATTGTGACCTGTGATCCGGGTCCTGACGTATATGAACTCTGTGGCCATGCCGCTATCAGGATCAGGAGTGAGAAGATGGATTCTGTATGGAACTACGGAATTTTCGACTTTACTTCTCCCAACTTCATCTATCGTTTTTGTAAAGGGGAGACCGACTACATGGTCTATGGTTACGGGTTCAATCGCTTTATGCCGGCATATGTGATGCGTGGTTCTAAGGTTAAGGAACAGGTGTTGGCATTGACTCAGGAAGAAGCCCGAAAGCTTCGCCAGATTCTTCAGATAGAGTCGCGACCTGAGAATCGCGTCTATCGCTATAACTATGTGCGCGACAACTGTGCCACTCGTCCATGGAAGAGGATCACCCAGGCTGCCGACAGGGAGATAGTTATCCCCGACACTCTTTATTTCCCTACTTTCCGTTCGGAAATGAGACATTTCCACCGTAAATATCCTTGGTATCAGTTTGGCATTGACCTCGCTCTTGGCAGTGGCCTTGATTATCCTCTTGCCAAGGATGAAGACACTTTTGCTCCTCCGGTGCTTGCGGCAAAGCTTGCTGATGCCACGATCGGCGGACGCCCCCTTGTGAAAGAGACCAATATAATTTTTCCTGGATACTTCGATGCCACTCTTCCACCTACACCGTGGTATATGACTCCCATGACTGTAGGCGTAGTGATGCTGCTTCTCAGTCTTGGCACGATGTTTGCTTATATATTGAAAGGGAAACTTTGGAAATGGTGGATTTTTATCTATTTCCTGGTGGCTGGAATCGCAGGATGTGTCATCGCTTTCCTTGTCTTTTTCTCTGAGCATGAAGCGACGTCACCAAATATGCTGATCTTTTGGCTGAATCCTTTGCAGCTAATAGTTGCAATTGGAATATGGATAAAAAAGTGGAGAATGCCTCTTATGGTTATGGCTGTCTATAATATTGTGGCAGTTTTGGCTTTGTCGATAATATTAGGCTTCCATCTTGCTTTGCAGGTAGTGAACTCAGCAGTGTGGCCTATGCTATGGAGCATGCTTCCGCTATCGGTCTCGATCCTTCTCTCTCGCTTTCATAAAGACTCTCTCCACTCAACCCTCAACTCAAAACCCTTAACTCAAAACTCTAAACTCTCTACTCACAACTCTAAACTATGAATAAATTGCTGACATCCGTTCTTTGCGGTCTCGTCGGTATTTCGACGGTGGCGATGGCTGATCCTACCAGACCCAAGCTTGTGGTCGGTATTATGGTCGACCAGCTTCGCTCCGACTATATAGACTTTCTGACCAACCGATTTGGCAAGGAAGGCTTCAACCTCCTGAAGAATCGTGGTCTCTACCTAAAAAATGTGGATTACAATGTCAGGGATATTGACATTGTAAGCTCCACCGCGATTGTATATACAGGCAACTATGCTTCGGCATCCGGAATTCCTGCTGCAAAGGTTTTCGATACGGCTTCCAAATATCCGATGCCGGTGCTTCACAATCCTTCTACTCTTGGCAACTTCACCAATGAGACCTACAGCCCGGAAGCGTTGCGCATTTCCACTATCAGCGACGAACTGGCAGTTGATGGCGTAGGATTAGGTGCAATCTATAGCATTGCTCCTGATCCTATGCAGGCCATAATTATGGCAGGACATGCCGGAAGTAGTGCTTTTTGGATTTCTGACGAAAACGGTAAGTGGGCGACTACTACGTATTATAAGGAAGTTCCTAACGTCATCACGCAGCGAAACTATGGCAAGCCACTCTCCGAGAGGCTTGACACTATGGTGTGGACTCCAAGCAGGCCTCTTGATAGCTATGATGGGGTGCCGGCTCAAAAAAAGTATTTCCCATTCAGGCATACTTTCCCAAAGAAAAATAGCGACAGATATTCCAACTATAAGGAATCAGCACTGGTAAATACTGAAATCACCGACCTTGCCATAGACTATATCAAGAGCCTTCAGCTTGGTCAGAGAGGGGATGTCATCGATATGCTTAATGTAGGCTACACTGTTGCCCCCTATAAACATGGTGTAGACAGCGACATGCGTCTTGAAATGCAGGATAGCTATCTGCGTCTTGACAGCCAGTTGGAACGCCTTTTTAAGGCAGTGAATGAGAGTGTAGGGCTTGACAATACATTGATATTCCTGGTCTCTACGGGTTATTTTGACGAAGCTGCCGAGGATGAGGGCCGATATAAAATCCCCACAGGAAATTTTTCTACGAAGCGTGCTCTCTCTCTTCTTAACTCATATCTGAGTGCCAAGCATGGCAACGACCAGTATGTCGATGGCAGCTTCGGGAATATGATCTATCTTGATCACTCCACTCTCGAACGCCATGGACTTGAACTTGCCGATGTCCGTCGGGATGCTCGTGATTTTCTTGTTATGATGAGCGGGGTGGCTGATGTGAAGTCGCTGACTGATATTGTAGGTGAGACCACTCCCGAACTTCGTAAGATTGGCAGAGGTTTAGATCCTAAATTAGCTGGCGACCTTCGGCTTGAATTCGCACCTGGGTGGACTGTAAATGATGACGTCCGTCTTCCTGTGCTTAAGTGGCAGGTGCGCGAAGGAAATCCTGACACCCCGGCGTTTATTATGGGGCCGGGTGTTCCCGCCAAAGTCGAGACTGGCCAAGTAAGTGCCTCGGCAATTGCGCCCACCGTTAGTTCGGTGTTGCGCATCAGAAGTCCCAACGGTGCCTTCGACAAGCCAATATCCTTCTGATGGAATTATGGCATTATGCCCAAATACACATAAAAAAATATAAATTTGCATTCGATAATGAAAAATTATGCTTTAGTCATTATGAATTATGCATTAATTTAGTTATCTTTGCGCTTTTAATTACAGAATATAAACTTAATTCTCATTAAAAATGGGATTCAGCAACATACTTAAATCAATTTTCGGCGAC
>CAYNEZ010000267.1:0-3098 GCA_964396365.1 uncultured Sangeribacter sp.
CAACTCCAACTACACATGGTGGGGTGTTGAACGCTCACTTCTTGAGAGTAAGCCAGCCAACACAAACGGCAACTCTTTCCAGGGTGACCATTTTGCTGACGTGATTTTGCTTCGTCTTTCTGACGTGATGCTCATGCACACAGAACTTACGGGTGACCCTGCGATGATGAATCGTGTGCAGGAACGCGCTGGAGTTGCAAAGACCGGTTACTCTTGGGATAATATCAAGAACGAACGCCGATGGGAGCTCTTCGGTGAGGGTATCCGCTTCAACGACCTTCGTCGTTGGTCAGGAATCGATGGCGGTCAAAACTGTCTTGCTGCTGTTGCTCTTGAAAAGCAGAATGGTTCTGCTGTCAACTACACTGGCCGTTGGACTACTATGCACCACGCTTCCTCTTCTTGGGCACAACGATATGCCGAAACTAACGGATTCCTTCCTATTCCTCCAGGCCAAATTAATATAGTGGCTGATCCTGATGTGCTGAAACAGAACCCAGGTTGGGGAACTGATGCACAAGATTGGAATATGGCAAGCACACCGGTTTACTAAATCATTAATTACGAAAAGAAATGAAAAAGACATTATTGATATTAGCCTTGACAGGTGGCGTATTCCTTACATCATGCGATCCCCAAAAGGCTGAAGGCGATTTCGTATCGGCTACAATGACTTCAGAAAGCCTTATGAACGGTGCTTCTTTCGGTCAATTTGACTTGGTTGACGGTAAGTATGTCCCTTCTGAGACAGGTAACTATATACAATATAACTTCCCTGGGGTATCAGCTGTAAACGTCTACTACATGAAGAATGGCGATAAGAAAACTCTTGCTTATGGACGTTCCGGTGGCATTGTATTCTATAAGCCATCCCGTGGCAGTGACCCACTACAGACCATCTATTTCTCATATATAAATTCAGATGGTACCGAGGTTGTGGCAGAGAAGCAATTTACTCTTGAAGTAGCTCAGGCTCTCGACCCAGCTGTTAAGGTGCTCGTATCTAATTCCGGTGTGAAGAAATGGAAATGGATGCCTACCAGTGCAAACGGCGGTGCCGTTTGGGGTAATGGTGGTTATCTTGCAGGCGAGCAAGATGGAAGCGACAACATCAACGGTGCTTGGTGGGGTTGCGGACCTATTGATGGTGAATGTGGTGACACATTCGAAGGTCAGACTCAGCATGCCGGCGATCGTTGGAACGACATCAAAGGTGAATGCTACACTCTCTCATATATGGAGTTCAATGAGGATGGTGGTTTGATCGCCTATAGCAACGAAGGAGTCAAGATCAACGAAGGCTCGTTCTCTATCAAGAACTACAATAACAATGAGATCACCAATACTGAGAACAACTCAAGAGGTACTCTTGAGACTTCAGAAGGTGCTATCCTTTGGCCGTTTGCCATCAATACAGGTGGTATGCAGCCCAATGCTTTCGAAATCGGATATCTCGACGTGGCACGCATGGTGCTTATCTATGCTGCCCCCGGTACTGGTGCCTGGAGCGAATGCACATGGTGGTCATTCATGAGCGACGATGATGCAAGTGGCATTCTTGCTTCTCATGATTGGCATTGGCGTCCAACTGATGTCAACGGAGGTGCTGTTTGGGGTAACGCTGGTTACTTGGCTGGTTATCAGGATGGCACAGGAGCTATCAATGGTGCATGGTGGGGCTGCGGTCCTAATGACGGGCCTTGTGGCGACACTTTCGAAGGCCAGATGCAGCATGCTGGTGATGCATATGTAGCTGGCGAGGAATACATGGCTTCCAAGATGGTATTCAACGAAGATGAGGCTTCCATCACTGTATTCGGTAAGGATGGCAACCAGCTCCGTGCAGGTTCATTCTCATTGGATATGACTCCAAATCCTGACCATTTCAGTATTGGTAACCTAAATACTTCTGCAGGTACGATTCTATGGCCGTTTGCCATCAATACCGGTGGAACAATGCCTACAAGCTTCGAGATAGGTTACCTCGGCACAGATGCAATGATTCTCATATATGCTGCTCCTGAGACAGGCGCGTGGAGCGAATGTACATGGTGGTCATTCGGTAAATAATCACTGAATATTACATAATTGAAAGGAGGATGCATCACAGTGCATCCTCCTTTCTCTTGCAAACTATTTCATAAGTCATACTCCTAAAAGTTCCCTTATTTCTTCCATAGAATAAGATCTTCCTTTGCCGACTCTCATTTCATCAATACCTCATTGCACCGATGCCATATTCTCCGGATCTTATTATAATTTATCAGCATCTCAAAGTTGTTTTATTTGAACTTGAAAAAACAGCGAACTGAAACATGCGGAGCGTGCTTGAAATAGAACTAATTCTGCGCAAATCTAACGTTTTGGGGCACTTGACAGGAGAATAATGCGCATAAGCCCTATCCTTAAAAAATAAAAAATTTCGGTGGTAATTCGCTAAATCCATTTGCAAAAGACGTGGAAAAAAGTTAACTTTGTGAGAAAATGGAAGATTATGGAAGATAAGAAGAGATACGCTATAGGTCAGCAAGATTTCAAGACACTGCGAGAAGACGATGCACTCTACATCGACAAGACTGCTTATATCGAAAAAATAGTTAGTAATAAGACTAAATTCTACTTTCTGGCTCGGCCCCGGCGTTTCGGGAAGAGCCTATTTCTTTCCACACTACGTTATTTCTTCGAGGGGAGACGGGAGCTTTTCAAGGGTCTCTACATTGATGGCACTGACTGGAAATGGGAGCCCTATCCTGTGCTCCGTCTTGATCTCAACACTGACAAGTATGCCGAACAGGGAATGCTTGATAGTGTGCTCGACAACCTTTTCCGTGAGTGGGAGAAGGAATACGAGATAGAGGAGAAGGCTGAAAATATTTCGTCGCGATTCCGCAACATAATTAAGGGCGCCCATGAGAAAACCGGAAAGCAGGTTGTGATCCTCGTGGACGAATACGATAAACCACTCATCGGCAACTTGAATAAGGATGACAACTTTGAGCATTACCGTACAAAGCTCGCAGGCATATATTCAAATTTCAAGAGCTCAGCAGAGCATATCCGCCTTGTGTTCCTCACCGGGGTGAGCCGTTTCAGCAAGC
>CAYNEZ010000268.1:0-3073 GCA_964396365.1 uncultured Sangeribacter sp.
CCGAAATTCAGTGGAGTTTTTTCGTAGACTTCAATAATGCATTTTGCATCATGACTTGCTTTAGCTTTGGCGAAGCCAATCTCATCCATTAATTAGCAGGGGAGAGCTTCGTTAGTCTTGTGCACTGCAGCAGCGCTCTTCGCAAAGAGTTCTTTCTCTTCTTCGTTAAGATCGATTTCTATGATCTTCTTGATGCCACCCTTGCCAAGTACACAAGGAACGCCGATGCAAAGATCTTTCTCGCCATATTCGCCGTCGAGAAGAGCTGAGCAAGGGATAATAGCATCCTGATCGTGGATCACTGCCTCTACTACTTCTGCTGTTGCTGCGCCTGGAGCATACCATGCGCTTGTGCCGAGAAGCTTAGTCAGAGTTGCACCGCCTACCATTGTGTCAGCAACCACTTTGTCCATAGTTTCCTTGTCGAGAAGTGTCTCACATGGAATGCCACGAAGTGTTGCATAGCGACGCATAGGAATCATAGTTGTGTCACCGTGACCACCAATTACGAATCCTTCTACTTCATTAGGATTTGCACCAAGTGCTTTGCTCAGATAATATTTGAAACGGCTGCTGTCGAGTGCGCCACCCATACCGATGATGCGGTTTTTGGGAAGACCGGATACCTTGTGGATGAGGTAGGTCATGGTGTCCATTGGGTTGGATACACATACGATAACTGCATTGGGGCTGTGCTTAAGAACGCTTTCGGTCACTTGCTTCACGATGCCTGCGTTAACACCGATAAGTTCTTCACGGGTCATACCCGGCTTACGGGGAATACCGGAAGTGATGACAACAACGTCAGAGTTTGCAGTAGCCTCATAATTGTTTGTCACACCAGATATGCGGGTGTTCATATCAAGAAGGTTGGCTGTCTGCATCATATCCATTGCTTTGCCTTCGGATACTCCTTCCTTGATGTCGATCATTACAACTTCGTCAGCCACTTCACGGATGGCCATTACATTGGCAGCAGTTGCACCTACGTTTCCTGCGCCTACGACTGTTACTTTTGACATATCTATTTTTTATTTATAGGGTTATATCTTATCTTCCTAACTGTATTACTTTATGTCTCTTTTACGAGATACGCAAAATTAGCAAAAATCCCCGACAATTCAAAATTCAAGCATAAAAAAATATCAAATTGCCATTCTACGCAAGCTTGCACGGAAGTCCTGCCAAGTCAAACTTAGTAATAAAGCATACTCCACATGCGCCCCAAAGCGTCAATACTTACATTATCAAACTTCAATATCCACAATCCCCTCCCGAATAATACTCAAAGAGTCCTCCGTGCAATCGATGACAGTAGTCATCTCCGTCCCTCCATCTTCGCCCATTATTACTCCATCCACTTTCCCATCGTATGCCTCCATAATGAGCTCAGGATTTCGCGCATAGTCTTCATCCTCGAAATCAATTGTAGTGGTCAAGAGAGGATTTCCCAATTTCTCTGTGATCATCCTTGCAGTAAGATTATTCGGGATTCGTATCCCCACAGTCTTACGCTTCTTGAATTCTTTTGGCAAATTCGACTGAGCTTTGCATATAAACGTAATCGGTCCCGGAGTATTATCACGCATCAGACTGAATGTTTTGTCTCCAATACGAGCATATTCCGCTGCCATTGATATATCATCGCATATTATCGAAAGATTGTTCTTCTCCGGATTAATACCTTTCAATTCACACACTGCTCTCACTGCCTTCTGATTAAGCGCATCACACATTATCCCATAGATGCTATCTGTAGGGATAATCCAAATCTCACCAGCCTTTAGCCTCTCAGCGATCTGCTCCGCTTGCTTATCCGATGGAGCATCATTCCATATCTTAATTGATTTCATAAGCTATTCATATTTTTCTCAAAAACTTACGCAGAGTCAAACTTAGTAATAAAGCATGCTCCGCATGCGCCATAACGTGTATAAAACTAACTTCCTATTACTTCCTTCGCAAATTTACAAAAAATTCAATAATATCCAACAACATTCTCCGTTTTTCTTGTAGATTTTCTCTATTCTCAATTATCAATTCTCAATTTGAAGACATGAAAATAGGTATACTTGCAGCGATGGATAAGGAGGTGGCATTATTAATTCCTCTCTTAAATGATATGCAGGAAATTGTAATAAATAATAAAAAGGCCTATATTGGCAAAGTTGGCAAGCACGAAGTCTGCGTAATGAAGTGCGGAATAGGCAAAGTCAGCTCAGCTCTTAATGCCTACCGTATGATCGAGACATTCTACCCGGATCTCATCATTAACTCCGGAGTTGCCGGAGGTGCAGATGCTTCGATGAAAGTTGGTTCCCTACTTGTGGCTACAGAAGCTGCCTACCACGACGTGTGGTGTGGTCCGGGCACCAAATGGGGGCACATGGATGGTATGCCGGAACGCTTCGCAATGGATTCTGCTGTAGTTGAAACATGTCGAAACAATGCTTCCTCTGATATACGCTTCGGATTGATATGTTCTGGCGATCGCTTCATCAGCAAAGTTGATGAAGTTGAATTCATAAAAGAAAACTATCCGGATGCCCTTGCATGCGACATGGAATCCGCATCCATAGCTCATGCTTGCCATGATTGCGGCGTCCCCTTTGCAGTGATAAGAGTTGTCAGCGACACCCCCGGACAAGCAGACAACATCTCCCAATACAAGAATTTCTGGAACGAAGCCCCCGAAAAAACTTTCCAAAGCCTAAAATCCATCCTCGAGTCTATAGAGTAATGTCTTCCGCAAAATTAAATAAGTTAAAGCCTTTTATGCTGCCCATCGCTATGCTGGGTGGCATTCTGTTTTATCCCTGGATGGGCTACGTCCAATTCCTTTCTCCCTATCTCATCTTCACGATGCTCTTTATTACTTATTGCAAACTCGACTTCCGCCACATTGCTCTTGGTAGGTTTCAATGGGTGCTTCTGGGCATTCAGATGTTGATTGCGGCTGTAGCTTACCTGGCGCTTGCATGGATCAACCATACAGTTGCAGAAGGAGTCTTCATATGCGTCTTTATCCCTACAGCAACGGCAGCTCCTGTGATTTGTGCCATGCTTGGTGGAA
>CAYNEZ010000269.1:0-3040 GCA_964396365.1 uncultured Sangeribacter sp.
GCCGCAAGCTGCAGTCAGAGCTCGGTTGGGAACCAAGCCTGCAGTTTGAGGAAGGTATCGAGAAGACTGTCCGCTGGTATCTCGACAACCAGGAATGGATGGACAACATCACTTCGGGCGACTACGAACGCTACTACGACGATATGTACAAAAATAGGTAAGCCTCCGAAAAGCCCCCTACCCCAAAAGGGGCAGGGCAGAGGCAAGTTGTTTTGGTATTGACGATTTAGTCGAAATGTAATGAAGAATCGATATTTGGGTTTATTGATTGTGGTGATTATAGCAACTTCATTGGCTTCCATATCCGTATGGGCTGAGAATAGCGAAAATGCTTTGAAGAGAGGGAATAAGAACTATACTGACAATTCTGAAAAGATTGCGGCCGCTTACGTCTTAGATAGACAACCTGAGATTCCAGATCCCAATATGTTTACACATTTGATTTATTCCTTTGGTGTATTCAATGACAGTCTGGACGAAGCAGTGATCAAATATCCGGAAAAACTGAAAACTTTGTCTGATCTCAAGAAACAAAATCCCGTTCTTAAAATTATTCTGAGTTTCAACGACGTACGCAGAGAAGGCTTTAGCGAGATGACCAGGGACAAGAAAAAACGAAAATCCTTCGTTAAGAGTGTAAAAGAAATTGTGAAAAGTTACAATCTTGATGGAGTGGATCTCGATTGGGAATTCCCAACTATAGAATGGGGTGGACATACTGCCTCACCTGAAGATGATAAAAATTATATTCTTCTGGTCAAAGATTTAAGAAAGGCACTTGGCAAAAAGGCATGGATTTCTTATTATTCCAACAATTCAGGCAATTGGATCGACCATAAAGGAATGCTTCCATATGTGACATATGTCAATGTCTCGGGTTATAACCTTGCAGGTCCACAGGAGGGGAAACCATTGCTACACCAATGTCCACTTTATCCTTCATCTACGACTGGAGACTGGTGCGTATCTAAGGTGATCAAACGACATATGGACTTGGGAATACCAAAAGATAAAATTCTTATTGGAATCCCATTATTTGGAAGAGGAATCGCACCGTTTCCTTCATATGTAGAATGGAGTGACTTTTCAAAATATTCATCGGATGCCAAATTAAAATGGGAAGAGGCTGCCCAGGCTCCATATTATAGTGATGAAAATGGCAATTTAGTTTTGGGATTCGACGACGAACGGTCTATTGAAGCTAAATTTGATTTTATCCGTACCAATGAATTGCCTGGGGTATTCGTATTTCATTATGATTCAGAATTAAAGGAGCATCCACTTGGAAACAAGATAAAAAAACTCCGAAAAGGAGAATAAAAACATATGGAAAGAAAAAAAATCAATTGGTTGCTCCTTCTGCAAGGTTGGACAATGCTTTGGGTAGTGCTCGGACATTCACCGCTGACCATGGATGAATCAATGCCACAATTTGCGCAAGTGATATTTACAATTGCCTATTCTTTTCACATGCCACTTTTCATTCTAATTTCTGGATATCTGTTCTATCTGACCCGACTATACTCTCGTGCGTCGCAAGATGCTGGAATTAATAAAAAATGGTCATATAAATCAATCATACTTGATAAACTTAAACGTTTGGGAATTCCATTCATTGTATTTACCATTCTTGCAATGGCAATGAAAGTATTATTCCCTGACAATATGGCCAGGTCCACATCATTTTCAATAGGAGAATTCTTTCATGCTCTCATATATCCTCGTGAAGGCCCTCTTATGGAGATGTGGTTTGTTGCTGTGATAATGTGGATGTTTATTCTGACTCCTGTGTGGGAATGGAGTTTTAAATCAGTCTCGCGAATCATCACTCTATCATTCATTCTCTTACTATTTAACTTATTTACGAAGTATCTTCATCTCGGATCTTTCTTATGTCTTAATGATACTGCCAAATTTGGGCTCTACTTCTACTTGGGAATGCTCGCTTGCAAATATAGCACTGACAATGTATATAAGGCCTACAGATATCGAATACTTATTATTTCAGCTTTGTGCTATATAGGATGTCTCCTTGTAAACTTTCAATTAGGGGTTGCTATAAGCGGAATCACATTTTCAGTGTGCCTGGCTTTTATTCTTGATAAGCATGCGCCTAACTCATTTTCATCTTTTAGAAACTATACATATCAGATATTTCTCATCGGTATTTTTGCTCAGATTCTGATTAAAATGATCTATAAGCGTGTTTCGTTCATGGAAATAGCCATACATAATCCAACGCTAATGTACGTAGCCTTTTTCTTGATATGTCTGATAATGGGATTATACGTACCTGTCATTGTCTCCAAAATAGCTGAAAAAATAAATTGGAATCCTATTTTAATAAGTATAGGACTGAAAAAGAAATGATATGGGGCTACCCAACCCTTAAACTTTGAAGATATTATAAAAAAAACGGAGCGATACCAAAAAGGTATCGCTCCGTTTTTTTATTATCCAAGGGACTTGGTGAGATATATAAATTGCTCCACTGAAAGGCGCTCTGGGCGTTCTTTTAGAATCGGATCATCAAGAAGTGGGCTCCCTGCCGGAATCATACCTGCAAGCGAGTTGCGGAGTGTCTTACGTCGTTGTCCGAAGGCTGTTTTCACGACGGTCTTGAACTTCTTCTCATCTACTCCAATATCTGTGCGGGAATTGCGCGTAAGCCTCAGCACGCCACTCTTTACCTTTGGTGGAGGAGAAAACACATCGGGCTCCACAGTGAAGAGATATTCGCAATCATACCACGCCTGAAGAAGCACGGAAAGAATACCATATACCTTCGATCCAGGACCCGAACAAATTCGCTCAGCCACTTCCTTCTGAAGCATTCCGGCTATCACAGGAATTTTCTCCCGATAATCCAAAGCCTTGAAGAATATCTGAGATGAGATATTGTAGGGATAATTGCCTATAAGTGCCATCTCTCCGGCCACGACCTCGTTAAGATCAAGGCGAAGGAAATCTCCTTCGATCACTTTTAGCCCCTTCTTATACTTCCCAAGATATTCTACGCTCTCATGATCTATCTCAATGG
>CAYNEZ010000270.1:0-3022 GCA_964396365.1 uncultured Sangeribacter sp.
TTGTTAGTTATATATTCTTATATATATCTTCGAAATTTTTGTTTGTCCCGGCCTCCTTTATTTATAGGATGGAATCTCATTGACGTGAACCCCGAGAATTAACCTCGTGTTCCCTTGTCTCTGCTGCGCCCAATCTGATGATTGGCGCTGCTTGTCTTGTGGCATCATGTCATTGTTCTCAATCTTTGCGCAACCGTCTTCACTCCGTCGGGCTTTCATTGCTGTGCCCCGTTGTTTCCCGATTGCGGATGCAAAATTACAACATTTTTTCTCCCTCCGCAAGTCATTCTGCAAAATTTTTATGTTTTTCGGCATATTTTATTCCTAATATGTTGTACCATAACTAAATCAACAAATGTTAAAATATATTTCATTTTGTTAAGACATTAAACCATTACCCCGCAGATTTGTTAGGCCCAATGGAAGGGAGGTTTCCCAGTCTCCCCACGCCGTCTGACGTTATAACCAATAACTATACAAAAAAAGCGCTGACCTACGAAGTCAACGCCTTTACTTTTCTATTCGCGAAGCAATTTATGCATTATGCATTAAATTAACGGTAATCCTTTAATATCTCCCTAAGTCTCTTACGAGTAAAGAATATCCGAGATTTTACTGTCCCAAGCGGCATATTTAGCTTATCAGAGATCTCCTCATACTTATACCCCGCCACATGCATTGAAAATGGTTTCCGGAAATCAGGCGCAAATCCGGCAAGGATTGTATAAATCTCTTGCATTGCATATGTAGTTTCTGGAGTTCCGATCCCTGAATCTTGCGAGAGGTTGAGATGATAGCAATCTTCCGATGAATCTATCACTGTGTTCTCGCGCGTATTTTTCCTATAATTGTTGATGAAGATATTTCGCATTATGGTGAGCATCCAGCCCTTGAAATTAGCATTGGCAACGTATTTGTCCTCATTATTGAGAGCCTTAAGGGTGGTGTCTTGCACGAGATCTTCCGCTTCCTCCTTGTTTAGCGTAAGTTTGAGAGCAAAGGAAAGCAAATTACTCTGCATCCCTAATATTGAGTCTTGAAAAGAAGTAGATCCGTTCATATTCGTTAGTTTAGATATAGTAGCCTATAAAGGCCCTGTAGAAGATAGATATGTTTATTATGGCTTTTTCCGAAAGCAAAGTTAGGATTTTTTTTTCAAACCAACAAAAAAATCTCATATTTTTTAAAACTTTTTTCAAAAATAATTGTTACCGACTGTTAAAATAACTCAAAAAGAAAAAGCGCGACCCTTTCGAGCCGCGCTTTATAGTATCATATTAGTTTAATCCAGATAGGATCACTTTATGTCAGTATCGCTTGCACCGACATAACCCGGGTTCTGCCATGCAGCCTTTTCAGCATCTGTAAGGTTGGTGCCGTCTTCGTGGTGCAGCATGTCGATGAATGACTGAGGTATTGGACGAACGTAGTGCTTGCTTGGGTCGAAATAAGTGATATCGCTATTAAGTTTCTTACCACGAGTTTCGATGAGTTTCAAGCGTGACATATTCTCCCAGCGTACCATTTCACCGCAAAGCTCACGGGTATGCTCATTCATGATGAAGTTGATGGCACGAGCCTGGCGGTCGCCACCCACACCGATTCTCTCAAGAATAGCCTCGTCTTCAGCAGGAAGATTTTCCCATGTCCAGTTGGTCATGGCATTCTCTGTAGATGCGTATGACACCTCAAGATTGGGGTTAGACAGATAGTATGAGTTCATGCCAAGGTTCCAGCCTTCGTTGGCGACAACTTTAGCACCAGTGACAAATGCGCTCTTCGATGCAGATACATAGCATCCATCTACATAATAACTGCGGTTCTCACCTTCATGCCATGCGCCACGCTTTCTGAGAACATCAATATCTTCCTTGGCTCCGTTATAGTCGTTGAGACGGACCTTGATCTCAGCTCTAACCAAATAAGTCTCAGCAAGACGAGCAAGAACGATGTCGCGCGATCCATTATCACCTGCGAAAGCATTCAGGTAGCCACAGGTATGCTTGCAGATACCGGGGAACATGTTGTTGCCAGGAGTGCCCATTGCACCAGAGGTAATATTACCAAACTCGCGACCCACATACTTTCCATCTTTGTAAAGAATCCAACTATTGACAATTGGGAAATTCTTCACGTCAGTGAATGTCGACTCACCATCGCGCTCCTGAGTGCGGCCACCCATTGGAAGACGACCATCCTCATCTACGAAGTTCGATTCTGTCTGATAACGAAGTGCACCAAAATTGAATTTATCATACTTATGCTCATCTTTCTTATTTATAATAAACACCACTGATGGTTCTCCGATATGAACAGGCTGATGAATTTGCCCCTTTTCTTTATCATTTCCATCCCATTCAACAGCTGTACCATAAACAGTTGCAAACGATTTCCAAAGACGTGAGTCATTGACATTATCAAACGCTGAGAGAGTATATTCAGTAGGACGGAAACGCTGGAAGTCCTTTCCTCCGGTTATACATCCACGCTCGCTACCAAGGGTTGTGTTGGCGAAGTTTGAGAACTGCGGATTGAAAAATGCACCCGCGTTTCGGGCTGCTGTGCGTCCGGAAAAGTTACCGTCTTGCGCACAGACGAGGAGCAGCTCGTTGCTCTGTTCAAGCTCGCAATTGACTCCTGTCCAGTTGCCGTAGACATCGATGACATTGCCTTCAAGATGACGGGCCGAAATTGCATAGTTGGCTGCTTCAAGACCTGCTCTCAGATACTTGTCCTTTACATCTGCGTTCCAGTCATCGTTACGCTCTGAAGCAGCGAAAAGATAGGCCTTTGCAAGGAAATGTGCTGCGGAAGCTTTTGTCCAACTAACACCGGGACCTGCCATACTATTGGTTTCGCCGTCGAAAAGATTGTATGACTGATCGAGGTCAGAAATCACCTGCTCCCAGCACTGCTTTGGAGTTGTATTTGGTAAATATCGCACCACACCGACTGTAGGCTCTGTCATAAGGGCGCAGTGTCCAAACTGAGAAGTCAGCAGATAGTAGCTGTAGCCCCTCAT
>CAYNEZ010000271.1:0-2997 GCA_964396365.1 uncultured Sangeribacter sp.
ATGCTTTCGAATACATATCATCTCAGTTCCTTTCGCTTGACGTCAACCTCGTCAACGCCACCTTCCGACTGATTCTCGCTCTCCTCCTCGGCGCTATAGTGGGCACTGAAAGAAAACATAAAGGCCAGGTGGCTGGCATTCGTACGTTTGCACTCATCTCTATGGGGGCCTGCCTTTCGATGCTTCTTTCCATCTATGTCCCACAAGAGTATATGGGACTGAAAAATGGTGATCCGGGGCGTATTGCAGCCCAGGTTATTACTGGTATCGGTTTCCTTGGTGGTGGCGCCATGATACAGCAACGTGGTGTGGTCCGTGGCCTGACCACAGCTGCCGGTATTTGGATCACTGCAATAATTGGTATGGCGGTAGGTGTGGGTATGTATATGGCTTCGATTATTTGCACTCTCTTGATATTCTTGGTCATCGTCGGGTTCAACCGTTTCGAGCATGTGATCCACATTGGCCAGGAGACCAAGGTTATTTCTATTCGCAGCAAGGGAATTCTTCGGAATATCGATGCCTACGAGCATCTTCTAAGCCGTGAGGGGGTACATATCTCCAATTTCTTCATTGAGCAGAATTTCGAAAAAGATATCACCGAGGTCAACCTCGTGGTGCTTGTTCGCACTTCAAAAAAACTTATGGATGCCATCAACCGTCTTGGGGAGGCTCACGATACACTTTCGATTACACTTTCAAATCAGATTGACCTATGATGCCACAGATGATTCAGGAGACAACCTCCGATATTCAACAAACTATCTACACCGAGCTTAATCCGGATGCCGGTAAGGATTCCGGACATGGTTCGGAAGATAATACCAATGGACTGATTCTTGACCTCGCTTGGATTCTGGTGCTTGCGGCTATTGCCACTCTTGTGTTCAAGAAACTCAAGCAGCCCGTTGTGCTTGGATACATTCTTGCCGGTTTCCTGGCCTCTCCTAATTTTACCTATCTTCCCTCTATCTCTAATCTTGAAAACATAGAGATCTGGGCAGACCTTGGTATTGTAGTCCTGATGTTTTCACTTGGTCTGGAGTTCTCGTTCAAGAAACTGATGAATTCCGGTTCTTCGGCCATAATAACGGCTTTGATTATCATTGTGGGAATGACGATGGCTGGTTTTGGAGTAGGATATATGCTCCATCTCAACACTATCAATTGCATTTTCCTTGGAGGTATGATATCGATGTCGTCTACCACAATCATCCTTAAGGCATTCACTGATTTAGGTCTTAAACAGCAGAAATTTGCCTCAATGGTGCTTGCGGTGCTGATTATTGAAGACCTTTTTGCGGTCCTTATGCTTGTATTGCTTTCATCGTTTGCTATGGGTGATGTGCAAGGTTCCGAACTGGTGTTTAGTATTGCTAAACTTTGCTTCTTCCTTATCATATGGTTTGTGGTCGGTGTATACGTGCTTCCTTCATTCCTTGAAAGATTCAGCACATTCCTGAATTCAGAGACTCTTCTTGTGGTGTCGATGGGACTTTGTTTTTCGATGGCAGCATTCTCTGTAATGTGCGGTTTCTCTCTCGAACTCGGTGCGTTTGTGATGGGTTCGATACTCGCCGGAACGGTATTTGCCGAGCGTATGGAGCATGTCATTGCTCCTGTCAAGGATCTTTTTGGAGCGGTCTTCTTTATTTCTGTGGGTATGATGGTGCAGCCTTCGGTCATTGCTACTTACTATCCTCAGATCCTTCTGCTCGCTGTTGTGGTCATTGTTGGCATGATTATTTTTGGCACTATCGGTATGCTTGTCACAGGTCAGACTCTTCAAGTTGCGATAAAGAGTGGCTTCTCTCTTACCCAGATCGGTGAGTTTTCATTCATCATCGCTTCTCTTGGCATGGGGCTTGGTGTCCTTGATGCTTCTCTTTATCCGATTATTGTGGCTGTTTCTGTGATCACGATATTCACGACCCCATATTTTATTAAACTGTCTACCCCTGCCTATAACTTTGTGGAGAAGCATCTGCCCGAAAATCTAAAGTTTCTTATCAATAGATATTCCTCCCAAGTTGTTGATACTAATGAGACAAAAAGACTATGGCGTGAGATTCTCGGACGCTACATCTGGAGAATTGTGCTTTATTCCGTGATTCTTATCGCTATAATAATTGCTTGCCGTCAGATACTTTTCCCATTGATGGAAGGCCTTATTCCAAAGTGGGGGCATTTGGTGGCTACTGCAATCTCTCTCGTCATTATGTCTCCTTTCCTCACTGCTCTTTCGTTCACTACTATCAAGTCTGATCATAAGATGAAGCTTCATTCCACGGCGTCGTTCTATGAAGTGCCTCTGATTGCAATGAGTATCATCCGATATATCTTGGCTCTTCTTTTCGTGGTCTATTTCCTTACCATATGCTATTCTTCATGGGTCGGATGGATTGGAGGCACAATTTGCTTCCTTCTGATGGTGATTTTTGCTTCCTCCAAGCTTATGAGAGGATTCAAGAGAATGGAGAAGAAGTTTATGAACAATCTCAATAATCGCGAAAATGCTCGTAGCGGTGCCAACAACAATCTTGTCAGCGACCTCCATCAGGCTTTTCTTGACATAAAGCCTCAGTGTCGTTTTGCAGGCGATAAGTTGAAAGATTCTGGACTTAGAAGTGAGTTTGGGGTAAGTGTCTCAAGTATCCGTCGTGGCGATGAGTTCATTCCTCTTCCTACCGGTGATACCCGCATATTCCCCGGCGACACCCTTGGCGTTATCGGCACCGATAGCCAGATAAAGCGTCTTAATGATGAAATAGATAATGTCAGTCAGAAGAAGGATTCTCTTCGTCATACAGATATTGAGCTTAAGAGTATTCTGCTCACAAAAGACTCTCCGATCATTGATCGTCCACTTTATGAGACCGACCTTCGCAACGATTATTTCTGTATGGTAATCTCTGTGCAGCGTGGTGAAAGAGAATTTATCAATCCGAATCCAAATACTGTGCTTCAGGCGGGCGACCTCCTCTGGATTGTTGGTGA
>CAYNEZ010000272.1:0-2970 GCA_964396365.1 uncultured Sangeribacter sp.
GTAGCTACATCTTCATGGATGTGATGTCGCCTATCAAGAATCTGGTGCAGAGCCAGCTTGGTTGGGACAACACTGCCTTCGGTACGATGCAGGGCTCCGAGACATTCCTCAATGTCTTTATCTTCTTCCTCATCTTCGCAGGCATAATCCTAGATAAGATGGGCGTTCGTTTCACTGCCCTCCTTTCCGGAGTTGTGATGCTTATCGGCGCTACTATCAACTGGTATGCAGTCACGGATATGTTTGCCAATAGTTCTCTTGAAGTTTGGTTTACTGAGCATCTCAACTATATCCCTATTTTCGACGAATTGGGTGTATCTCCATTCTACGAAGGGATGCCGGCATCGGCTAAATTCTCTGCTATCGGCTTCATGATCTTCGGTTGTGGTGTCGAAATGGCAGGTATCACTGTCAGTCGTGGCATCGTGAAGTGGTTCAAGGGGCGTGAAATGGCTCTTGCAATGGGTTCTGAAATGGCTCTTGCCCGTCTTGGTGTGGCAACATGTATGATCTTCTCGCCCCTCTTTGCTTATATGGGAGGCACTCCTAAGGTGAGCAATGCCGTGGCTTTCGGCGTTGTGCTTCTTATGATTGCTCTCATCATGTTTATTGTCTATTTCTTTATGGATCGTAAACTTGATTCCCAGACTCACGCAGAAGAGGAAAAGGATGATCCATTCCGTATCAGCGATCTTGGTCAGATCCTCCGCAGCAGCGGTTTCTGGCTTGTGGCATTCCTTTGCGTGCTCTACTATTCTGCTATCTTCCCGTTCCAGAAATATGCAGTCAACATGCTTCAGTGTAATCTTACTTTCACTGAAGTTGACCCAAATAGCTTTTGGGCTTCTGATGCAGAGACTGTGGTGCAATACATCGTAATGCTTATCGCGGCAGCCGCGGCATTCGTAAGCAATTTCTCTTCTAAGAAAAGCATGAAGTCGGGAATGCTTGTGTTGGCAGTGGCAGCTCTCCTTGTATATTGCTGGATGGGCTATATGTGCCAGAGTGCAGCATCGATTTTCGCTGTGTTCCCACTTCTTGCAGTTGGTATTACCCCGATTCTTGGTAAGTATGTCGACCATAAGGGTAAGGCTGCAACAATGCTTGTGTTCGGTGCATTGCTCCTTATCATCTGCCATCTCACGTTTGCTTTCATCCTTCCATTGTTTAAGGGCAATGATCTTGGTGGGGTAGTGGTAGCGTATCTGACGATCCTTGTTTTAGGCGCATCATTCTCATTGGTTCCTGCATCTCTTTGGCCTTCTGTTCCAAAACTTGTTGATGCAAAGATCATTGGTTCAGCCTATGCACTTATTTTCTGGATTCAGAATATCGGTCTTTGGCTCTTCCCGCTGCTTATCGGTAAGGTTCTCGATAATACCAACCCCGAAATTGCGGAAGGTCTTGCAAATGGCACGATGACTGAGGCAGAGGCTGCTGTCAGCTACAATTATACTTGGCCTCTGGTCATGCTCGCATGCCTTGGCGTAGCAGCCTTGCTAATCGGTATATGGCTGAAGATTATCGACAAGAAGCAGCATCTCGGACTCGAACTCCCCAACATTCAGTCAGATAGTGCTGAAGTTGACACTTCTGAAGTTCTTGCAGCTGAAGAATAATCAAATCTTCGCTCATTCAATGAGCTTGTAGGGACGCACAGCTCGTGCGTCCTTTTTGTTTACTCTCGTGTCTTTTTTCATAGTCAAACTTAGTAACAGAGCATGCCCCGCATGCGCCCACGCACGTATAGGCTAACTTGACATATTCTTTTCTATCTCATGCACTATATTTCAATCTCAAGCGTTATATAGATATGGGAAAATTAAAGAAAATATTACAGGTCATAGCTATCTTCAGTATGCTGCTCGCGGGTGGCCCTCTCTCTTATGCTGAGACAATTGGCCAGAAAGAAGCTAAGTCAATGGCGCAGAAATTCTTTAATGAAACCAAAAACTATGTGACTCCTCCTGTATCATACGTTTATAACGGCAAAGATCTCACCACTCAACGTCTTTTCACACCTTTCTACGTGTTCAATTCCCCCTCCGGAGGTTTCGTCGTAGTCTCGGCAGAAAACAAGGCGTTCCCGATTCTTGCCTATTCCTTGAAGGAAACTTTCGACAAGGATAAGATTACCCCAATGGTGCGCTCGATTCTTACTGATTTTTCTAAGGATATAGAGATGATTCGCTACGACAGTCGAATTCCTTCTGATGCAATAGAGCAGTGGGCTACTTATCCGGAAGTGGTCTTTGATATGCTGAAAAATCCTGAGAACGATGATTATTATGCTGTCTCATTTGATGGAAAAGAGGCGGTATGGATGGTACGAAAGGTTGCTACAGAGTTTGATTTCGAAACAGAAGACCCGGTTGAGTTTGCTTTTGCTCCGGTAGAAACAATTTCGGTAACCCTTCCGGAAACTCCTATTGTCATTTCCAACATAGCGGGTCATTTTGCCTTGTCTTTGCCAATGGATATCGAGAGGGTAATTGTATATGATGTCACTGGTATGATGGTAGAAAACCGTAAATACAGAAATACAAACGTAGCGCATGTCGACTTGGCAGCTCATCCTAATGGCTTTTATATTGCCTTGGTGATTGACGTGGATGGAATAGGACATGCCGTAAAACTCTATAGATGATGTCTACAACAAAAAAGATACTTCTAGCTTTATTGGCACTGATTGTGACGATTGTATATATAGCAGTGACTTTCCGGTTCAGAAAGGAACTCGGATGGTGGGCGTTTATTGATTGCTTTGCATTATTTATGTCGGTTTTCACATGGCTTATGTCATTGCTTATTGGGAAGATTATACCTCATTCCGGCAAGCTTCTTGCAAAGATTGCTTTAGTTTTTGCTATCCTCTTTATCATTGCTCTCGTAGGCGAATTCATCGCTTTCACCGCTCTCTTTTTTAAATTATAATTTCACATATTTCTACATAAAAAACTCCACCGAAAT
>CAYNEZ010000273.1:0-2938 GCA_964396365.1 uncultured Sangeribacter sp.
AAATTTTAGTAATTTTGGAAATTGAATAGATAATTTCCCAATTATGGCAAAAGACATAATATATCCAATTGGTATCCAAGACTTCAGGAAATTAAGGGAAATGGGGTATGCTTATGTTGATAAAACCCAATATATCCTTAAGATGCTGGCAGCCCCTGGCTATTATTTCCTCAGTCGTCCCCGGCGTTTTGGGAAAAGTCTTTTTTTATCTACTCTCCAAGCTTATTTCGAAGGAAGACGAAATCTGTTTGATGGCCTCGCCATTGATACAGATGATATAGATTGGACTCCTAAACCTATCATTAAGTTTGCTTTCAATGCAGTCCGCGCAACTGATAAAGAGAATCTTGACAAGTATCTAAATACTGCACTCTCTGAATATGAAGAAGAATATGGATTGGAACCAAGAGGAGATTATTCCGATAGATTCGCAACAATAATACGAAAAGCGAATGAAAAAACCGGACAGAAAGCCGTTATACTTGTGGATGAATATGATTCATTATTGCTCGATACTTTAAGGGCAGAGTTGCAAGACATTCATACATATTATCGCCAAACCTTAAAATCCCTATTCACTGTTCTCAAGAATGAAGATTCAAATATCTATTTTGCCTTCATCACAGGGATTTCGAGATTTAGCCATACAAGTCTCTTTAGCGGAGCTAATAATCTTGAAGACATTTCAATTATAAATGAATATGCAGCTATTTGCGGCATTACTGAAGAAGAACTTAATGCGGAATTCAAGGAAGGAATTGCAAGTTTTGCAGAAATAGAGGAGATCGATTATGCTACTTGCTACGCTTTGCTTAAGGAAAACTATGATGGATATCATTTTGCAAAGAAATCCCCAAATATCTTTAATCCTTATAGTATCTTTAGAGCTCTTAAATACAAAACTATTGACAATTACTGGTTTCAATCAGGCACACCATCATATCTCATTGAGATTTTGAAAAAAGACAATTTCTTCTTGCCATCTCTCGATTGTATTGAGATTTTGGAAAGCAAGTTGACCACCAAAGAGTCATATCTTCAAAATCCTGTGGCGTTGCTTTTTGAAAGCGGTTATGTCACCATTAAAGAATATGAAAAAGAGAGTAAAATCTTTACTCTTGGATTTCCCAATCTTGAAGTAGCCAAAAGTTTCACAGATGCTTTGCTCCCAATCTATTCCTATCACGACAAAGAAACCACCAACGATGTTTGCATCAAGATGAATCGATACGTCATCAATGGAAAAGCCCAACTTTTTATGGAAGAGCTCAAGTCATTTCTTCATGGGAACCCGTATGGATTAACAGAATTAGACAAGCGGGAGAAATACTTTCAGAGTTGCCTATATTTGATGCTAAGAGCGATAGGATTTGAGCCAAATGCTGAACTCCAGACTTGCAATGCACGAATGGATATGATGCTAAAGACGAGCCGCTTTATTTATATCTTCGAATTAAAAACAGATGGCAGCGCAGTAGAGGCCCTGAACCAGATTGATGAAAAAGGATATTGCCTTCCTTACATCAAATCAGGGAAAGAGATAATTAAGATTGGCGCCAACTACTCTTCTTCCATAAATAATATTGAATGCTGGATAATAGAAAAGATTAAGAGCCCTTCTCATAAAATTTGAGATGGGTCCTAACCGCTATAGCCCCACGCAAAGATGATGAGTGGATTTAAAGTTAAGTTAATGATAGTTTTGCTTTTTGTATTCTCTATTAATGCATTTGGTGAAAATGCCGGTACATTTAGCAATATACTCAGTAATATGGGAGTGGATGTGAGGCCATCGTATGCCTTTCCCTCCTATAAGGATGATATACTGATGAGCATGTTGGATATTGAGAATGCCCGAGCCACAAAACTTGCCACATCGCTTCATCTTAAATATAGCTTCACATTTAGCCCGTCTACCCCGCAAGGGCGATTCTATCCGGGCGCATGGCAGGGTGTCGGCACATCGGTCAACTTCCTTGGGAATCCCAAGGGGATAGGAAATCCGGTTTCGGTATATGTCTTTCAGGGAGCGCCGGTGTATCGTTTCAGCGATAAGCTTTCATTGTATTATGAATGGAATTTCGGGGCTTCTTTTGGTTGGCATAAATGTGACGGAACAACGTCATATTCCAATCTGATAGTAGGCTCAAATGTGAATGCCTACATCAACTTAGGGGGAGGATTACGCTGGACGTTTGGCAAGCGATATGCAATGACTGCAGGCTTGGACTTCACTCATTTCTCAAATGGGAACACATCGTTTCCAAATCCGGGAGTAAATATGGCTGGCATACGGATTGGGGTCACCAGATCTATTGGGAAGGCGCAGGGAAAGGGAAGTGATTGCATGGCGTTTGAGGAAGATAGCCTTACGAAAAGGCATAAACTGCAGTTTGATGTCACGGCATATGGAGCATGGAGGAAACGCGTCTATAGAGGTGGCGACACGCCAGTGCTTCTCAACGGGCATTACCCGGTGGTGGGGATTGATATCTCTCCCATGTGGCAGATAAGAAAGATCTTCAGGGCAGGAGGTTCTGTCGATTTCCAATGGGATCAGAGCACCAATTTAAAGAAATATCATGCATATGGCTCCACATCGGATGATATACGTTTTTATCGGCCTCCGGTCATGAGTCAAGTATGTGTAGGAGTGTCAGGAAGGGCTGAGCTTGTAATGCCGATATTCTCTGTCAATGTCGGCATTGGATATAATTTCATTGGTCCGGTAGAGACAAGAGCCTCTTATCAGCTTGCCAACTTGAAGGTTCGTTTTACGGAACGATTCTTCCTCAACGTCGGCTATCAGCTTCTGAATTTTCAGAAACAGAATAATCTTATGCTTGGGTTTGGGTATTCGTTCAGGTAGATTTTCCTTACATATGCGCGATATAAGAATTTGATAGGCTCTAAATACATCTCTGTATCAGGATTTAAG
>CAYNEZ010000274.1:0-2927 GCA_964396365.1 uncultured Sangeribacter sp.
GCAAGATCCACCAATCCAAAATATGAACTTCTCGCAGGCCATCCGTAGGGTGTTGGCTCTCCTATGTAGTCAAATCCTGTCCATACGAACTGCCCCATGATGAAGTCATTGTCTTCCACATGTCGCATCGTGCCTTCGTGTGTATTTCCCCATGGGGCGTGGCAATTATCATAAGAAGAGCAGGAGAAAGACTCATCGTAGAAAGGCTTGTCCCATCGCTCAGGCCAAAGACGGATGCTGTCAGAAGGCATTAAATAGTATCCTCGTGTCTGCAGTGCAGAGACGCTTTCTGTCACTATAAAAGGTTTGCCGGGGAAGTTCTTGGGAACATCTTTAAACCAGTCATCGTGATAATTGAAGCCAATAATGTCGAGAGCTCCAGAACGGAAAAGGTGGTTGCCGGGATTGGGCTCGTTGCATCCTGAAGTCACCGGGCGTGTCGGGTCGAGTTCACGGGTCATGTCGGCGAGCTTAATAGTCAGCAGTGAATTGACACTAAGTGGCTCGCCATCTTTAGCGAGCATCTCGTCGCCATGTCCGAAATTGAGTATTAGGTTTGCCTCCTCAAGCGAGAGTGTATCTGCACTTGCATCGCTCCACTGCTCAAGAACTTCATTGCCTATGCTCCACATTATGATGCTGGGGTGGTTACGATCACGCACCACAAGGTCTGTCAGGTCCCTCTCGTGCCATTCCGGGAAGTAACGGGAATAGTCGTGAGAAGTTTTCTTTTTACGCCACATATCGAATGTCTCATCCATCACCATAAAACCCATTGAGTCGCAAAGCTCAAGAAGTTCCGGAGCCGGAGGATTGTGTGACGAACGGATAGCATTCGCTCCCATTTCTTTCATTATCTTAAGCTGGCGTTCGATAGCAGCTTTGTTGACAACGGCACCAAGCGCACCTGCATCGTGATGAAGACAAACGCCGTTGATTTTCATGCGTTCGCCATTGAGGGAAAAGCCTTTTTCGGCATCGAATTCCATGAAACGGAATCCAGTTTTTGTTTCGAAGCGGTCGATGGTCTGGTCTTTGACTTTCACTTCGTTGACCACTGTGTAAAGATTTGGTGACTTCACCGACCAAAGTTCCGGATTGCTTACAGTAAGATTTTGAGTGACTTCACTTTCTTTGTCAGGTTCCAGTAGGAGAGGAGTGGAAGTTGAGGCTACAATTGCGTTTTCAGGAGAATAGACAGTAGTCTCAAGGGAGACCTTGGCTTTTTTCTTCCCGTTATTCTCTACATTGGTGATGACGGAAAGTTGGGCAGCCTCTTTTGTCACTTTGTCCTGACGCACGAATGTGCCCCATTTCTTCACATGCACCGGATCAAGAATCCTAAGCCATACGTGGCGGTAAATGCCGCATCCGCTATACCATCTTGAGTTCGGTTGCTCAGAATTATCAACTTTTACAGCTATAACATTTTTCCCTGGTCGGAGCCAAGGGGTAAGATCATAGCTGAAAGATGCATAGCCATAAGGGCGTGTGCCAAGTTCATGACCATTGATATATACAGTAGCATTCATATATGCACCGTCGAAGTCAATATACACCTTTTTCCCTTTCATGGAAGGAGTGAAGGAGAATGTCTTACGATACCATCCAATTCCACCCGGAAGGGCACCGCCACCGGTGCCTGATGGATTGTCTTGGCTGAAATCCCCTTCAATAGCCCAGTCGTGTGGCAGGTTTAGACTTCTCCATGGTGTATCATCATAGTTCGGATCGGAAGCTCCCGCCGGATTATCCAGCGAGAACTTCCACCCTTTATCAAACGACATTGCTCTGTTGTCGCGAGCCGCCAGAGCGAGATTTACTCCGACGAGCACGATAAAAGCAATCAAGAATAATTTATTTTTCATTTTTTCAAGATTAAACTTGAATTAATCGTCAAATTTTAATCTTAACTTCGCTACCGGAGTATTTGACAGTCTGGCCTTTTACATCACGGGAATAACCTACCGGGGTTTCGGGTGATACTTTTATGACATTGAAAGTGCGCTCTTTCAGCATTCCCGGGAATTCGCCCTTTCGGTTGCCGATGGTCAGAGTGCCGGTTGCATTGTCAAAGTTCATCGGGATCATGGAGTAGTCACCCTTCTCGTAGTTATAGTTGAGATTTTCATCTTCATAGAGAGTGAACTCACCGTTGTCGCCGGTGTAGACATAGAGGTTGATCACGTCGGCAGGTTTCTGGTCGGAATACTGCATTTCCGGTCCGAACGGTACGATGGCACCAGAACGGACATAGAGTGGCAGCTGCTCGTAGGGAGCTCCGGCTACGACTGTCTCTCCACCCTTGGAGGCAACCATTCCAGTATAGAAATTATACCAAGTGGCACCCTTGGGGAAATAAATCTCACGCTGACGAGCACCGTATTCATAAACCGGAGCCACAAGGAATGCATTACCAAACATATATTGGTCGCCGATATTGCGGGTAGCCGGATCGGCAGTAAATTCCATCACCATTGGGCGCATCACCGTGTAGTCGTCGAAATGGGTCTTGCCTGCAAGCGAGTAGATGTAAGGCATCAGGTCGTAGCGAAGATTGGTATAGTAGACTACAGACTTATATGCAGGGTGGTCTTCTGGAGCGATGTTGAAGATCTCACGGTAAGGCCACTGTCCATGTGCACGGAAGAGGGGAGCGAAGGCACCAAACTGATACCAACGGGTGTTGAGTTCACGCCATTCCTTTAGATCGGCATTCTCCTTGCCAGTCTTTTGGTATTCATGCTGAGCCTTGACATAGCGGTCTTCAACACAGAAACCGCCAATATCCATTGTCCACCAAGGTATTCCACTCATCGCGAAGTTAAGTCCGGCTGAAATCTGAGCCTTCATATCTTCCCAGCGTGTGGCTATGTCGCCGCTCCAAGTAGCAGTGGAATATCTTTGAAGACCTGCGAAGCCGGAGC
>CAYNEZ010000275.1:0-2813 GCA_964396365.1 uncultured Sangeribacter sp.
ATATTTTGATCTCATAATACATGGTTATGAGTCAACTTTTTTCAGGCTAAGACAATCCTTGAATTGAAGAGTGGTGTATGAATTGTATTGTTCTGCATATCCAAGGATATATTCGAGATTGGTTTTAGTCATCCCAAGCGAAACATTATAGCCCCCTGCATTGTAATATTCCTCATTTGAATTCATTGTGAAAATCACTCCTGCAGGAATAATCCGATTACCCAACACTCTCTTGACCTGTCCATTTTCTACCTGATAGGAAGTCAGGGGATAGAGAAATCTCTCAATGAATGACCGAGTCATCCCTGAGGGATATCCGAAAAAGTTCGGAGACCCTATAACGATGGCATCCGCTTCTAATGCTTTCTCCAATATTGGGCGAAGATTATCGCGTATTGCACATAATCCACCTGTATTTATTCCCTTACGTTTGCATGCAAAACACTCAAGACATCCCTTGATTGGTTCTGCGTATAGTTCTATTAGTTCCGTTTCTGCTCCCGCTGAGGCTGCCCCCTCAAGAGCTTTCTTTACGAGCGTGTCGGTATTCCAGTCTTTTCTGGCACTTCCGTTTATTCCTATTACTTTCATTGTTGTAATTATTAATTTCACTTTTCTATGGAACAAATCGGTAATAAGGCTTGTTTGAATATAAAATGTTCTGAATGGCTGCAACTATGTACCTTTCGGCTTGACTCCAAAGATATCCTATGAAAATTATTGATATACCTACTGTCGTAAGGGAAAATCCTAAGGGTAAGACTTACTCACAAGATCTGTTCATCTATCATGGTGGATGGAATAATGATGATGGCAAAATAAACTATCGACTGGATGCATTATGTGTGTGCTTTGTAGAGAAAGGCACATATTCAATGCTTCTTAACTCCGTTCAGTATATAGTGGGCCCGGGTGAAATGCTTGTATGCCATCCCAATGATATTTTCAAGAATATAAACTTCAGTGAGGACTTCTTTGGAACATTTATATATGCGAATCTAAATTTGATTTCGCCATATATGACCTCAACAGATATCCGACAAGCGCTATCAATTCTTAGAATAAACCCAGTATTTCGATTTGATCAAGAAGAACACAATCTGTTCTTCTCTTTTGCTTCTGTTCTTAGGATTTATGAGCTTCGTTCAATAAAGAACAATGTAGACAATCCTGTAATACTGACTACCACAGCATTATTAATAAGTGTTTTTAGAAAAATCCTTGAGGAAAGAATATCGCAAGATAAAACTATTGTTTCCAGTCGACCTGCCGCTATTTATCAGGACTTCATCAACTTACTGATAAGTAAAAGTCAAAAGCCTCATAATCTGGAATATTATGCCAACGAACTATCGGTAACTCCAAAATACCTTTCTCATATTAGCAAAGTACAGAGTGGACGCACTGCTCTTGAATGGATAAGGGAATATATTATGAATGATGCCCATAGATATCTCATATCAACCGACTTTTCCATAAAAGAAATAGCCAATTTATTAGGATTTACGAACGTTTCTTTCTTTTGCCGAAGTATAAGAAAATATTTTGGCAAGACACCACTTGAAATTCGCAATTACCCATTACACGCTTCCAAATAATCCGTCTTTCCGATATTCCAATTGCCTATGAAAAAGCAAAGCACTACAGGAACGTATTGGCGTACCTGTAGCGCTTAATGTAGATGTAAGGGTTGTGCCCTTATTTTCCAAATGTTTTTTCAAGTTGGGGGTTGACGGGGCCGTAGACACAGCGCTCGAATTTTGTGGCGAAGATCTCGAAGCATTTGTTGCAGTGGAGGCAGCGCGACTTCTGGAGCTCTTTTTCTCGTAGACGGGTGATGAAGTCTGGCTGAGTCAACAATGCTCGCGACATAGATGCGAAGTCACAGATTTCAAGCACACGATTGATTCCTTCCTCAGTGTAGATGCCTCCGACGAGTGCAAGGGGCAGCTCCGGGAATTCTTTACGTAGGTATTCTGCGGCGTCAAGATAGTAACACTGAGCTGTACGCGGTTGGAAATAGAAATCATAACCGCTTATTTCGACAAGATTTACTCCGGCCTTAACAAGTGTGTCGACATAGAAAGCGAGCAAATCAAAGTCGTCCTTGTTTGCGTTGGTGTTATGTGCGTTCATCTTCACATAGATGAGGAAATCGGGACCACATTCGCGTCGTATGCCCTCTACAATCTCCTTCGAGAGGCGGATGAGGTTTTCATCGCTGCCACCATATTTGTCAATTCGATGGTTGAGCTCGCGTCTTACCACTGCTTGAAGGAAATAGACATGGGCAATATGAACCTGCACACCGTCAAAACCAGCTTTTTTGGCGCGGACTGCCGCCTCGACAAACCATCGGCCCGCTGTCTCCATCTGATCCGTAGTGAGGTCGTTGAAGTCAATTGGATTCAGTCCTTTCGGACCAGCAAGTGAAATCTGAGCGATAGCAAGCACATCGTATTCATGAATTTTTTCAGCTACTTTCTCGAGCCCTGGAAGATACTCATCAGTTCCGATTGAGGGCTGGCAGATGTCGGCTCGGTAGTCAAGGTCGGGCGATACGCTCATGTGGCCCGTGATGATTGTTCCTACCTCACCCTGGCCGAGAGCGTCATACATTTCAATTTCGGCATCGCTTATTGTGCCGTCTACGTTATCGAGATGAGTGTTTGTTGCGCTTCTGATGAAGCGGTTTTTAGCTATTTTGTCATTGAGGGCATATTCAGAGAATGCTTTTTTCATATCTTTTTCTTTCTGGGGGATATTCCGCATATTACTTACTTAAGCTTTGCAAGCTCGAAATTATCTCACGC
>CAYNEZ010000276.1:0-2790 GCA_964396365.1 uncultured Sangeribacter sp.
ATGCGGAGCTTGTCGATGCTTTTGAGGGAGTCGTGGAAGTTGATGATGCAGCCGGAGCGGACATTTTTCGACACGGAGTCGATGATTTGCTCCGGGGTGCGGTCGGAGCGGTAGTCGAGAGTGTTGAGATCGAACATCACGATGCGGTAGCCTGCTTCTGACAGTGCTTTCTGCTGTCTGCGAAGGATAATGCCGTGAGGAGGTCGGAAAAGCCGGGAATGGAGAATGTCGTCGGCGAGGCGGACGTCTGTCATCATCTCTTCCAAAGACTGACGGAATGGGGGACGATGATGGAACGTGTGGTTCCCGACAGCGTGTCCGGCATCCAATACAGCCTTGTGAAGTTTCGGATATCGGCGAGCGTTATCTGCCACCATAAAGAAAGTGGCTTTTGCTCCAAAATCCTCAAGAGTCTTAAGAAGCCAGGGTGTGGACTCAGGAATAGGGCCATCGTCGAAGGTCAGATATACCGACGGTTTCCCGTCGTTCATCCGAAACGTCACGTCACGTCTGAAGGCGGGAAACCGTAATATCCAAGGAATTCTTTCTTGAGGCAGCAGCATCAGAGATCTTGTCTCATATCACTCAGACGCTTTGCACGCGCCATGTCGAGTTTCTTATACTGTTCATATTTCTGAAGATTCTCTTCTTTGCCTCCACTTTCAAGATAAATCTCAATGACAGTGTAGATTGCGGAATCGATCTTCTTTTCATCGTCAGTGCGCTTCGCGTATTCCTCAGGTGAGAGTGATGCCATTTCGTTTGCAATCTCGCAATACTTCGCAATTTCATCTTCGAATTGCTGCCATGTCAAACCGTCTTCGGTTGCACTTTGTCCACCTCTGGATCCCATATAACGCTCGTAGTTATTCTGGAGCTCCTGTTCGTTGAGCCCATACTTTTTCAGTATCGGCTCCACATTCTTCTTATCTCCGCCATACTTGTAGTAGAGTTCGATGAGATGATAATACTGGCGAGGCATAATGGCATTCTCATATGTCATAGATGGATATGTGAAATTATAATACATTTCCCTGGCGTATGCCATATTCTTGCCATATTTGTCGACAAGCGCGAGAAGCTGGTTTTGACCTTTTTCTGCGCGTTTTTTGTCACCAAGCACTTCTGAGCCTGCAAGTTCACAGTTGAGCTGAGCGAGTGTCAGGGCAGTAGAGAGAGAGTAAGGAGCTGCTTTGTCGCTGAGTTTTGTTTCCACGAGATCAGTGATTTCAGCAGCCTGCATATACTTCTCGTGAGCCTTCACGGTGTCGCCCATAGCGCGAGCCATATCGCCTTCGCTTAGAAGTTGGCTTGCAACGTCGACCATTGAGGTTCGTGTCGACACAAGCATGCGGCGAGCTGTCTCATCATAATAGATCTTATTATTGTCAGAAGCCTTGTCTGCACCACCCCAGAGGTAATTTTTCACTACATTGTAGGCGCGGTCGGTGCGTGGAGCCATATCGGGTTGGATGGTCGGAGTAAGCTGATGTACCATACCTGTGCTGCGCACGTAGGGTGTCAGGCCGAGGTGGTAGTCAGGACCTACTGTAGAAGCCCAGTATATCGGGCGTTCCCAACCGTTTGCCGCGTTTGTGGCGATGATGTCGAGCATCAGGATTTCTCCGAGTCCGATATATCCTTTGGCTGCTATAGCCGAAGCTTGAGAGAGATCGATGACGATATGGTCTTCGATGAGTGTAGAATCTTCCGGAGCCACGAGGCCACGTTCAAGCACTTTCTTCTTGTCTACCGGTATGGTCATAGTAGAAGCACTGAGCATCGGATAGCCATAGCGCGCATCATATTGGCCTGCGTAGAGTGCCTTCAGGGATGTGAGCAGGTCGGCGGCTCCGCCACGTCCAGGCAGTGTCACATCAAGCTTGCCGTAGGCGTAGTCTTTCGGTTCAGCTGTGAAATTGAAAGGGGCTGCATCATAGCTCTGCATACGCTGCTGGTTGGCATACCAGTCAGAGTTGAGATAGCTTAGATTGATGATCTTCACATCAGGACGCACACCTTCAACTTCCTGGACATACCAGAGCGGGAATGTGTCGTTGTCGCCGTTGCAGAATACAATCGCATTTGGCTCAAGGCTATTCAGATAGTTGATAGCGAAGTCGCGCATAGCATAGCGTCCGGAGCGGTCGTGATCGTCCCAGGTTTGGCTGACCATTTGGATGGGGACTATTAGCGAAACGACGGCTGCCACCCATGCTGTGGCGAGTTTTGCGTTTTGCGTTTTGCGTTTTGCGTGGTCGGAGTTATCTGAGCTGTCAGAGATATTAGAGCTATCAGAGTTCTCTGAAATCTTGACAGTTGCAGGGGATTTCTTTTTCTTTTCTGTGAAGTAGCAAAGGATTTTCCAGAGGGCTGCTACGCCCATGCCAATCCAGATGGCGAAAGCATAGAAGCTTCCGGCGAAAGCATAGTCACGCTCGCGCGGCTGGTTGGGCACCTGGTTGAGATAGAGCACAATCGCAATGCCTGTCATGAAGAAGAGGAAGAAGATCACCCAGAATTGCTCTATGCCACGTCGTCCCTCAAACGATTGCCAGCAGAGACCGAGCAGGCCGAGGAGGAGCGGGAGCATGTAGAATACGTTATGTCCCGGGTTATTCTTGCCAAGGTCGTCGGGGAGAAGGCTTTGGTCGCCAAGACGAGCGTTGTCGATGAATGGGATTCCTGATATCCAGTTGCCTGCATCGAGTTCGCCGCTTTGGTTGTTGATATCGTTCTGGCGTCCGGCAAAGTTCCACATGAAATATCGCATATACATGTGGTTGAGCT
>CAYNEZ010000277.1:0-2778 GCA_964396365.1 uncultured Sangeribacter sp.
AGTGTATCAAAGGGGCATATTGAGGTGG
Source organism: uncultured Sangeribacter sp. (assembly GCA_964396365.1). Lineage (GTDB taxonomy): Bacteria > Bacteroidota > Bacteroidia > Bacteroidales > Muribaculaceae > Lepagella. Next base: position 29 of record CAYNEZ010000277.1, read on the forward strand.
TCGGTCGTGGACCTGCTACACGTTATCAGCTGACACCACAGGCTCATGTCACTATGGAATTGAATCTTGATACATACTTTGATAAAGATGTTGACGAACGTCAAGTTCAGGAATCATTCAACTTTGAGCTGATCAATGAAATTCTTCCGAAAGTGAATTTGTTTACTACTGAAGAATTGCTGCAACTTGATGAAGCACAAAATCTGTTCCGTCAGCATCTCTCTGAAATGTCAGAGATTGAGTATAGGAAAGAAATGGAACGACTGGGTATAGACTTATCTTGGAAATCATCTCAAATAGAGGGTAATACCTATTCTCTGCTTGAAACTGAACGTTTGCTTAAGGAGAAACAGACTGCAAGCGGAAAAACAAAAGAAGAAGCAGTAATGCTGTTGAACCATAAGGATGCGCTCGATTTTATACTCGACGTGCCAGAGTATTTGAAAGATTTGACAGTCGGGCGCATCGAGGAAATTCATGCACTGCTCACAAAGGAATTGGGTGTTGAGAGAAACATTCGCCATCGCCGGGTAGGAATCACCGGCACCAACTATACTCCACTTGACAACGAGTTCCAAATACGCGAGGCTCTTGAAGATTCGGTTCGCCTTATAAACGGGAAGAGCAACATCTTTGAGAAAGCCCTTCTCGCACTCGTATTGCTCAGCTACATTCAAGCATTCACAGACGGGAATAAGCGAACTGCACGAATTGTTAGCAATGGTATTCTTATAGCAAATGGATACTGTCCTATCTCATTTCGTACTGTAGATTCTATTGATTACAAAAAGGCAATGCTGATGTTCTATGAGCAGAACAATATCGCCGCCTTCAAGCGCATATTCATCGACCAATTTCTTTTCGCCGTCAAAACCTATTTTTAGGAGTGCGGAAGTTGAGAATCAATTGCTGTTTGATGAAGGGATTGCGGCTAGTCACACGTTCAACCTGAGAACTAAAGAAACCAAGGTTCGTTAAGAGAGAAGACTCCGACAAAACCTGCAAATGTATTATCATAAAATAGGATAATATATTGATAATATATTGATAATATATTAAGGAAATAAAATAAGTTGAAAATAATTCGTATATGAGATCAAAAGACGAGATTAGAGGAATATATCTAATAGAACGAAGAGAAGTCTCAAACGAAGACTCCACTATTACACAAGACACAATGCTACGCCACCATATCGCCAACCTCAACCGTCGAGTCTTAGAGTATAAAGAAAGCTTTATGAAGGACTATTGAATTTTGTCACCGCCGTAATTATTACCACGGTGATAAAATTATTCAGCTATGTATGTGGTCAACAAACTTAAGTCAATGTCCGGAATAATTGAATCAGAGATTTTATCTTGGATAAGGAATCCCATATATAACGGGATTGTCAATACCTCTCCCTGTCGTCCTACATTGTATTGACCTAACTTGATCGCATGGTTGACATGATATACATCTTTGTTCTTAAGCACAGTAGTCACACTCTTTGCCTTTCCGGTCTTGGATTTCACTTCTATAAGTACACACTCGCTGTTATACCTCACTAAGAAGTCTATTTCAAGGCCACTATCCTTATGAAAGTAATATAGTTTCTGACCGGATTTACATAGAAAATCTGCCATTAGATTTTCAAATATTGCCCCTTTATATCCCAGCAAATTGCCTTTCAGGATGTCTGCCTGAGTTCCATAATCAAGCATACCCATAAGAATACCTATATCTGTTGTATAAACTTTGAAACAATCTTCATTAGCATTACCATTCAGCGGAAGTTCAGGGATGGTTGTGTTATAACATCTTTCCACAATTCCAGCATCCTCTAACCATTGAAGACTTCCTTTATACTGGGAGGATCTACTACCCTTTCTTACCACAGAGTATTGGAATTTTTTATTTTCTTTTGCCAACTGTTTTGGTATAGACTCAAAACACTCTCGAATGTGAGGTTTATCGGAATCATCTGCATATTTAACCATATCTTCCTCATATTCGGCTAAAAGAGTACGTTGTGTCTGATATATCAAATCAATATTCTTCGTATTAAGAAAACAGTTTACAACTTCCGGGAGACCTCCGACAATGACATATCTATACAACAACTCCATCACCGCCTTATGAATACCGTCGGGAACAGGACTTTCTTTCTCAAAACATGACTTAACAATGTCTATAACCTGAGTATCAATTCCGTTCGCCCATAAGAATTCTTCAAAGTCCAAGGGATACATATCCACCACTATTTCAGATCCTACAGGAACAGAATCTGCGACATCATCTTCGGAATCTTTCTTACGCCTGCGCCTGCCATAGCCTTTTACTCCTAAAAGAGAACCAGTGGCAATAACATCAAAACGACCGTCCTTATGAAAAGATTTCAGGGCTGTTCTTGCCTCCTTACACTCCTGAATCTCATCAAGTATTATACAAGTTTTTCCACTGATGAAACGAGTGCCTGGAATAAGTGCCGAGATGTTGAGGATAATGGTATCAACATCAAGACTTCCTGTAAACGCAGACTTCTTATTTGGCTCAAGTATAAAATTCATATAGACCACATTTGGGTAATTCTCTGCTGCGAATTTTTTAACAATAAAAGTTTTACCGCATTGGCGAACACCTTTTATAACTAACGGTTTCCTATTTTCAGACTGTTTCCATTCTGACAAATATGTTTCAATCTTTCTTCTAAGCATACCTCATTTGATTTCGTTCTGCAAATTTACACTTTTTAGAGCGAAAAAACAAG
>CAYNEZ010000278.1:0-2718 GCA_964396365.1 uncultured Sangeribacter sp.
AAAATCTGGTGTGCTACCATTACACCATAAGGCAATCATGAGCAGCAGGCAGACCGTTACTGCCTTGAAGCGAGTGCAAAATTACTCAATTTTTGCGGGATATGCAAATTTTTTAGGATTTTTTATGAAATAAATTTTTCAACTGTCGTAAATGAGAGTTGCAGATGGGGGTCAGAAGCGGTCGAGGACTGTCTGGAGTAGCTCACGGACACGGGGTTTGTAGTCGGTATTGGCTTTTGTGGCTGTGCGCTCAGCTATTATGCAGCAGACAGTCATTGCGCGATGGCCAAGCATCTTAGCCATCCCTTGCAAGCATCCTGATTCCATTTCAAAATTAGTCACCGGGCGACCATGGAAACGGAAACTCTCAATCTTAGCGTTAAGGTCGGGATCGGCAAGAGCGAGACGGACCTGACGACCCTGAGGAGCATAGAAGCCTACAGCAGAAATAGTGCAACCGCGCACCATATCGTCGCGGCCTATACGGGCAACGAGGTCGGGGTCGGCATCGACAGTGTAGGGAGCAGCCCAGGTGGGGAGCCAACCCGTATGGCGCATGAACTCACGCTGGAACTCAAGGTCGCAGACCTCATCGCGCATTGCATAATAATTAAGGATGCCATCAGTGCCTGTAGCCTTTTCAGCAATGACATAGTCGCCGAGATGGAGATCGGGTTGTAGGGAACCGGAAGTGCCGACACGCACCATATTAAGAGTACGATGGTCAGGTTTCACCTCACGTGTCTTGAAATCCACATTGGCAAGGGCATCAAGTTCGGTGACAACAATCTCAATATTGTCGGACCCGATACCATGGGATATGCACATTACATCCTTGCCTTTATATTTACCGGCTACGGAGTGGAACTCACGGGACTGGACATCGTAATCTATGGAGTCAAACATTTCGGCTACCATAGAGACACGGCCCGGGTCGCCGACGAGCAGGATATTGTCGCGAAGCTGGTCAGGGCGGATATGGATATGGAATGCAGAGCCGTCTTCGTTGATAATCAGTTCGGAGGGGGGAATAATTTTTTTCATATTATTGGGATGGTATTAGAGTTATAAGAGTTATGAGAGTTAAGTTATAAGATTTAAGATTTAAGTTATAAGAGTTTTGGGATTATAAGTTTTATAAGATTTATAAGATTTATAATCCTATTTTTATAACAAATATGTTGGAAGTTGTTATTAAGGTATAAGACATTTTTATTTGCGCAAAATTGAATGATACAATACTATGGTGACAAGCATGCTTGAAAAAGCCATCGAGATCGAGGGGCTTCTAAGAATAATCCGCGACGGTGATCCGGCGCCGGAGACCTATACCTTATTAAAAAACAAGACATCTGAACTTGCAGAGATGTCAAAAAGCCTTAAGTTGCCGACAGTGGAAGCGGAGCCGAAGCAGACACTTCCAGACTTCGTCATGGAGACATCTGACATAAATAAAGATATGCCGGAAGTAGTGTTTTCCATAGCTACGCAACAACCATTGACAATCGAAAGCAGTCACATAAAAGCAGAACAAGAGGCTTTTGATGAAGATGATCTTGACTTGATAGAGGAAGACGATATCATACTCACGTTTGACGAAGTGGCAGAAACAGCCAACGACATTGAGGAACCCGCATATAAAGAAACGGAAACGTCTGCCAACCCAGAAACAGCAAAAGTCCACGAAGAACATAAGGAACACACTCAAGAGGCAGCTAAGGAAAAGGGAACAGACGCAACCTTCACAATAGCCACTGAGCCCATACGCGCCAAAGAGACCCTACACCAACAGTCAAACAAAAGACAGACAAAACTTAAATCTGCATTTTCACTCAACGACCGATTTCTCTATGCACGCGAGCTTTTTGGAGGCAACATGAAGATGTTTGACTCCACACTCGACTTCATTGAAGGGATAGAGGACTATTCCATCATAGAGGATTATTTCTACAGTGAGCTTGAATGGAATCCTGAAAACAGCTATGTGGCAGACTTTATGGAGACACTTAGGCCGCAGTTCAAGGAGTAATGTCGGACGTAGAATGTTGAATTGAGATATGCTGTATATTGTACCTACCCCTGTGGGGAATTTGGAGGATATGACATTTCGGGCTGTTGAGACCCTTAAAGAAGCGGACCTGATACTTGCGGAAGACACGCGGACGAGCAGTGTGCTTCTAAAGCATTTCGATATCCACACCCCGATGCAAAGTCACCATAAATATAATGAGCATGCTACAGTGAAGCATCTCACCGAGCGACTGGAAGCCGGGGAAAACATAGCGCTGATATCAGATGCCGGCACACCCGGGATCTCAGACCCCGGCTTCATGCTTGTGAGAGAGTGCCGGAAGGCCGGTGTCGACGTCACCGTTCTTCCCGGTGCCACTGCATTTGTGCCGGCGCTGGTGGGGAGCGGACTGCCGTGTGACAGGTTTACATTTGAGGGATTCCTGCCATTGAAGAAAGGGAGGGCCACAAGGCTTGCGCAGCTTGCAGAAGAGCCTCGGACTGTCATCATCTATGAAAGCCCTGTCAGGCTACCACGGACACTGAGGCAACTTTCCGAGACATTTGGAGAAGAAAGGGAAGCTTGCGTAGCAAGAGAGATATCAAAAAAGTTTGAAAGCTTTCATTCAGGGACATTAAAAGAACTTTCTGAATATTTCTCAATGAACACTCCGAGGGGGGAGATTGTTATTGTCGTCAAAGGGCGTG
>CAYNEZ010000279.1:0-2711 GCA_964396365.1 uncultured Sangeribacter sp.
TTTAAACAAAGAAAAAATGGAATTTAATCATATACGCAGTTGCATGCCCCATCTTGCCGATGGCCGTCCACTCGATCTCGGTGTATGCCGAAAGATCCAGGGACCCATCGAACGCCGCAAGCTCACCGATGAGGAAGTTGTTGATGCAATCGGAAAGGAGAATTCAGCAATCATGAACTTCATGGGCATGATGATTGAAGGACTCGCCATTCAGGAAATATCCGAATGGATACAGAGAGTGAAGCAGCGCAAGATAAAGGAGTATCGCAAATACACTGTCCCAATGGATCAGGCTATGGGTGCCTATCTGCAATCGGTAATTGATTATTGGGGAGACAATTTCTCTGTGTATGCACACTATTTTGACCTTACGATGGAAGAATTTAAGCGTGAGCTTAAAGTTTATCTCCATCTCGGTTTGGATAATGAGATATGCCGTCAGCTACCCAGTACAGTCGACCGCGAGGCAGCTCTCCAGCTCGTCTTCACTGTAGAAATGCTCAAGAGCAGCAATAATCTTGACAAAGAAAAAATCGCAATGATTGCAGAAGCCAAGAAGTCAACTGTGGTGCGTGATGCCGACCCAAACGTGATGGCGATGATCTCGGCATGCCGCCGGATGCAGAAGGATCTTGGGATTGAAGTAGAGATTACGAAACCTATTCTTGATCTCGTCACATCCATCCGTTGCCGCCTGAAACTCTTCTGCATCTCCCTTCTCGAAAAGGAACGAGAGGAACGCGACAGGCAGCTGGAAGAAACTCTCCAAGAATCATGAAACGCTGGACTCCTGAAGAGACCGACGAACTCCGTCGCATCTTCCACACAATGACTGCCAAGCAGCTTGCTGATCATTTCGGCCGAAGCGTCCACGCCATTCAGGTGAAATGTTTTCATCTCGGATTGAAGAAAGGCTTCGATCATGCCAAGATAAGACTGTCAAGGGAGGATAAACTTTGGTTGAAACTCAATTTCCCACACATGAGCAACGAGATCTGCGCAATGAAACTTGGTGTCTCTCCGCGCACGGTCGTCCGTATCGCCCGTTGGTATGACTTCCAGAAAACTCCCCAGTTTATGAAGGAATGCCAGACTCACGCCGCCAAGAAAGCACACGAAAGCAACATCCGCAACGGCACATATCCGGTAAAAGGCTACTACTCCCCGAATCTCCAGAAAGGCGAGCCCTACCAGTTCAAACCCAAATCCCAGACAACATGACCCCGCAACCATTGAAATTCAAAAAGGCAGCTTGGTCCAGAATAGGTTCCCACTTCCCTGTGTATGCCATCGAGGATTACCAACAGATCAATCACCTGATAAAGCCCCAGGAGCAAAGAAAAGGCAAAGCATTCCGTCCTGACTGTGGTTTTGTATTCGCCCAGAGCGAGACGTATATCTTTGCAATCAATGTGGCCATGGACACCAAAGGATATTATTATTTCGGTTATGACTTGAATGAGAATGAAGGTGGGAGTGGATGCTATCCCTCGGCTCATTGGAAAGACCACAAGAAATCCCTTACACTGAAAGGTTGTGTGCTCAATGCCTTGAATCACATCAAAGGTATGTGCAAATACTATGACCAGCCGCCTTATCCCTTGTATGTCAAAACAGCTACAGCTGCAATCTCCAAATTGCAGTCCGCTGGAGTAAAACAACTAAGTTTATTCGATTTCTCAGATTGAATTATGGAACAGTTAGGCAACATTACACTTCATCATGGCGACTGCATAGAAGTGCTGAGACAACAGCCCAGCTTCTCATTCGATCTCGCTATTGTTGACCCTCCTTATTATTCCGGTCCGGAGCGTCGCGGTTTCTACGGAAAGCGATGTAGCACAACAGGAGTTGACAGAGTGGACTATCACAAGTCCGACATATGGCGTGTTCCCGATAAGGAATATTTCAAAGAATTGGAGCGAGTAGCACGGTATTATATCGTCTGGGGCTGCAACTACTTCGACTGGATCTTTGCGCCGGGGCGTATTGTCTGGGACAAATGCAATCAATCCTCCACCTTTTCAGACTGTGAGATTGCCGCTACCAATCTATTCTCTTCTGTCCGACTGTTCGCCTTCATGTGGAATGGCATGTGTCAGGGAAAATCAATGAAGGAAGGCCGGATAATGCAGGGCAATAAGAAGCTCAATGAAAAACGGATTCATCCGACTCAAAAACCGGTCGCCCTTTATGCATGGCTATTGACACAATATGCACAGGAAGGTTGGCGAATACTCGATACTCATCTTGGAAGTGGTAGTATTGCTATTGCATGTGAGCAACTCGGTTTCCCACTCTTAGGTATAGAGCTGGATCAGCATTATTATGATGCAGCCAGAAAAAGAATAACAGATTACCAAAATGAACCAAATCTTTTTAAACAATGAATCAGGAACAACTGGACAAAGGAATTGAGCTTGCGAGAGGAATAGCCTTCTTTGAACGCAATGACAAGCTGCTAAGTGATGATAATATCGAGGTGCGTATTGACCGCAGTCGTTGTTATCCGTTTCAAGAAGACTCAATAGAACTACTTCCGGAAGAGGAGGAAGCTCTTCAAGCTCTTAGAACATCCTATATTACTATTTTACGGACGGCCAATAATCGTAAACTTGAACAGCTACATAAAGAATTTGAAGAACTATGAACAGAAAAATCAAATTCAGAGGAAAAGTAAAACGTGGAAATGATTGGTATTACGGCTCTCT
>CAYNEZ010000280.1:0-2695 GCA_964396365.1 uncultured Sangeribacter sp.
AACGGCTATCCTCCCGGTATGGACATCACTACAGCCAACGTCCACGACTCCAGGGAAGGCTACATGACCTTGTTTGCGATGATATTCTTCATGCTCCGGTATTTCGCCTGAGTTGGGAATCTTACTGATACTGACTGCATCCGATGCCCGTTCGGACGCAACCGACGTGCACCAACTCCTCATGAACAGGGGTTGTACGGCAGAAATTATCAAAATTGGCCGCATTGTCCGTCTTTGGGCGGTGCTTTTCGCCAAGCCTCATCGGTCACTTAGCTCGCTAAGCTCCCTCTTCAGCTTGCGAAAATCCCTCGCCCAAAGCCGCCCTAGCGACCCCCATTTTTTATGAGTCGGGGCCTTAATCTCCAAATTCCACAAATGAGGTATGTATTACCATAATTGAGGTCTGTTTTTGGTCTAAATCCATACTAATTTTGCAGACGATAGACAGGAATATCTATATAATCTTATGAAGAAAATAATAATTTCAGCACTCCTTCTTACATGCAGTGTGCTACAATCTAATTCTCAAGTTATGGAAAATCTTAATACTGACACGTCTTTGGCTCCTATAGCCCATCTGAATCTTACACAAGAATGGGACAAAACTTTCCCCCTCAGTGAAAAAGTTGATCACTCAAAGGTCACTTTTGTAAATCGCTATGGCATAACTCTTGCTGCAGATCTCTACAAACCGAAAGGAGCTTCCCGCAAGTTGCCGGCAATAGCTGTCAGCGGACCATTTGGCGCTGTAAAGGAACAAAGTTCCGGACTTTATGCGCAAGAATTGGCAGAGAATGGCTTTCTTACCATTGCTTTCGATCCTTCATTTACCGGAGAGAGCAGTGGTAAACCACGTTATGTTGCTTCTCCAGACATCAACACAGAGGATTTCAGCGCAGCAGTCGATTATCTGATCAGCCGTGATGATGTAGACAGTGATAAGGTTGGAATCTTGGGAATCTGCGGCTGGGGTGGCATCGCACTTCAGGCTGCCATCAACGACCCGCGTATAAAGGCTACGGTCGCCTCCACCATGTACGATATGACACGCGTAAATGCCAACGGCTATTTTGACAGTGAAAACAGTGCTACGCAGCGCAATGCAAAACGCGCAGCGATGGCAGCCCAGCGCACTGAGGATTACCGGAATGGAAGCTATAAACTTGGCGGTGGAGTCGTTGACCCACTTCCAGAGGATGCCCCGAAATTTGTCAAAGACTACTATGACTATTACAAGACTCCCAGAGGATATCATAAGCGTTCACTCAACTCTAATGGAGGTTGGAATGTCACCTCTAACCTACCCTTCCTCAACTTCAAATTCTTTGAATATGCCGACGAACTGGAGAATGCCGCTATGATTGTGCATGGCGACCAGGCACACTCCTTCTACTTCGGAAAGGATGCTTTCGCAAAACTGAAAGGAGACAACAAGGAGTTTGTTGCAATTCCCGGTGCAAGCCATACAGACTTATACGACCAAAAAGCCATCATTCCTTTCGGACGTATCGTAGAATTCTACAACAAAAACTTTAATAAATGAAGAAGGTAAAGATAACGGTACTTCGCCGTTCTTTCAACGAGGATTTGGCAAAAGAATATGGAGTGACAGGACTTCGCACATGTGAGGCTGTAAAAGATGGGCAAGTGTTTTATGCAGGGCTTGGGACGTAAAGTGAAAAGTCAAACATACATACCATCACAAAACATCATAGGGAATGTGCAAGTTTTCAGAAAATTCATTATCTTTGTAGAGTAAAAAGATCTCAATTATGAATGATATGAAACAAATAGCACTTGTCACAGGAGCAACAAGCGGCATTGGAGAGGCTTGCGCCCGGCAATTCCACAACGCAGACTACCGCGTGATTATTACCGGCCGAAATGCAGACCGACTTACTGCGCTGAAAGATGAACTCGGAAGTGATGTGCTTCCACTTATATTTGACGTTCGCGATCGGGAAGCTGCTGAAGCCGCAATCGCTTCACTGCCCGAAGAATGGCAGCAAATCGATGTGCTTGTCAATAATGCAGGACTTGCGCTCGGGCTTGAAAAGGAATACGAAGGGAACTACCACGATTGGGACACCATGATTGATACCAATATCAAGGGACTGCTGTATATGACTCGTGCAATAGTCCCGGGGATGGTAGAGCGTGGGAAAGGACATGTGGTCAACATTGGATCTGTAGCGGGGGATGCTGCTTATGCCAATGGGAATGTATATTGTGGAACAAAAGCAGCTGTAAAGGCTATCACCGATGGACTTCGCATAGACTTGGCTGAGACTCCAATCAGAGTGACTTTGCTTAAACCGGGTCTAGTGGAGACTCGCTTCAGCGAGGTGAGATTCCATGGCGACACTGATCGGGCTGCCAATGTATATAAAGGAATCGAGCCTCTCACCGGCAATGACATTGCCGACGCCGCATTATATGCGGTGCAGGCTCCGGCTCATGTGCAGATAGCCGAAATGCTCATTCTCGCGACGCATCAGGCAAGTGGAAGCGTAATCTACCGCAAATAATACTGCAATAATGTACTTTTAGTTTCGAACTATAATAAATATAACTAAAGCCGAAGCGAGACACTTCGGCTTTAGTTATTGTAGAAGCATGTATTAGTCAAGGGTTTGGATTCCGCCACCATTTACCATCAGGGTCTGGCCTGAAATCCATGGAGACATCGGAGAAG
>CAYNEZ010000281.1:0-2669 GCA_964396365.1 uncultured Sangeribacter sp.
ACAATGGCGTGACACTCCAGATGTGTGCAAGCGGTGGTTATCTGGCGGTTCCTTCAGTACCGAAGCAGTATGGCTACATCTTCAAGGATTGCGAGATTGTAGGCGAAAACAGCACTATCGATGGCAATTACACTTTGGGTCGTCCTTGGGGAAGCGGGACTCCTATCGCTCTCTATATCGACACCAAGATGACAGTGAAACCCTCTGCCATTGGCTGGAATGACATGGGCTCCGACGGATTCCCTGCCCGCTTCGCAGAATATAATTCAATGACAGCTTCAGGCACTGTAATTGACCTTTCTGAGCGCAAGAAGAGCTTTGGATCAGGCAACCATCCAAACAATCCTGTACTGACCAAGGAAGAGGCTGATGCCCACGACTATGCCACTGTGATGGGAGGCGACGATGATTGGGATCCAGCTATGGATTGCGAACAGGCTCCGGCTGCCTCAAATCTCTCAATGGATGGCAACACACTAACTTGGAACGACAGCAAATATGCACTCTGTTGGGCTGTTTATGCTGACGGAAAGCTCCTCGGCTTCACTACCGAATGCACATATCTTCCTTCCGTAAAGGCAGAAAGCTATGGCATACGTGCAGTCAACGAGATGGGTGGTCTTGGCGAGATAGTGACCACAGGATCTCCCTCCGGCGTTGACACAACCATCCGCGGCGAGATTGCAAATGTGAAATACTACAATCTCCAAGGTATAGAAACCCGTCCGGGTAACGAACCGACATCTTTGGTGAAAGTAATTACTTATTCCAACGGCACCACTAAAGCCATCAAGGTAATGGAATAATACCCTGATCAATGCATCATTGGCTATTTAAGCTAAATACAGGCCAAGATGCAAAATGAATCAGCAATGCAAAAAGAACGGCTCACGAGTGATCGTGGGCCGTTTCTTTATTCGATAACATTGGATTTGACTAATTTTGAGTCGTCAAAGGATAGGAGCGAAGAGGCGCACAAGTGCTTCTATAAAGCGATGCCATCGTGAGCGGGAACGCCATTTGGAAAGTGTCAGCTTGCAGCAAGCGGAAAGATCTTGGAAAAAAATGTCACGCATCTTACGGTTGACAGCCTCCGAATAGATAAGTAAATTTGCCTCAAAATTGTTTTCAAAACTTCTGAAATCGAAGTTTACAGATCCCGTAGTGACAAAATCGTCATCAATGATCATTGTCTTGGCGTGAAGCATACCGGGAGTGAAAAGATAAATCTTTACTCCAGATTTTAGGCAATCATCGATATAAGACCGGCTTCCATAGCCAAGAAGTACAGAATCGGTATGCTCCGGAATCATGATACGCACATCTACTCCGGATAATGCTGCACCCTGCAAAGCCTTCAGCAAAGCATCAGTAGGAAGGAAATAAGGAGTCTGTATATATATTCTCTTTTGCGCAGATGCAATAGCTTGCAGGAAACATAGCACAAGATTATTCCATTTGTCTATAGGGCCGGAAGTGACAAGCTGCATATCTACGTCCCCAGCCTCTTCATATTTCCTTGCAGTGATAGGCTGCACATCTGCATCCGGTCGAAGAAAATTCCAATCAACTGAGAAGCTATACATCATAGACTCTATTACAGGCCCTTCCACACGAAGATGGGTATCACGCCAGATACGACCATCGGGAGACTTATCCACATAGCGGTCGGCTATATTCATTCCTCCTATATAGCCTATTTTCCCATCAATTACTACAATCTTTCGATGGTTGCGCCAGTTAATACGGTTGGCAAGTTTTCTGAATGTAACACGAAAGAACGGGTGTGAATCTATGCCGCGTAATCGCATCCGGGTAAAAAATTTATTTCGAGTCGAGAAGGAGCCTACATGGTCGTATAGAACCTTTACTTTTACTCCCTGACGAACTTTTTCCGCAAGAAGGTCTGTTATCTCATTACCGAGACGGTCGTCGTTGTAGATATAATACTGTATGAAGATGAAGTCTGTAGCATTTCTGATATCCTGCTTAAGACGTTCGAATTTTGAATGACCATCTGTGAAAATTTCTACGCTATTGTTGCGGTCGAGATGAGCATGGCATAGATTGTGGGCAAGTTTTATCTTGCGAATTTGCTCAGCATCAAGTTTAGCGCGCTCAAAAGAATGCTGTTTAGGTCTGGAACGCTCAAGGAGCTTTCTTCGGACCTTTCTGCTGACCATAGCCTTTCCTTTAAGGCTACGACCAAAAAACAGATAAAATATCACCCCCACCACGGGGAGGAAAAGAAGAGCAAGAGTCCACGATATGGCTCGTATCGGATTTTTATTTTCCGAGACAACAACTACTACGCATGAGATAACAATTACGAAGTAGAGAATTATGAGGGAGAAAGTGATCCAGTGAAACAAGACGTATTGCTTTTAAAAGTATGATGAACTAAAAACTGCTAAAAGGATTTCTTAAGTAGTCAGAAAAAATAAAAAGCAACCCGCAGAGTCGCACCATGATAATGCTGTCTCTGCGGGTTGTAAATGTATGGATCTAAATCGGCATAAGCCTATCAGAAGCATTTTATGATCATTCAGCAGCGGCAGCTTCAGCAGCAGGAGCTTCTGCTGCGGGAGCCTCAGCTGCAGGAGCTTCGGGAGCAGCGGCATTTTCAGCCTTCTTGCCTCCGCGACGGCTACGACGAGTCTTAGCCTTAG
>CAYNEZ010000282.1:0-2667 GCA_964396365.1 uncultured Sangeribacter sp.
AATCTGCTTCTAACGCCGTTGATAAGTATGTTGCCATCCTTAGCAACCTCTATGGAATTTATACTCTCAGGATTGATTGCTGCCTCCGGATTCTTGTCATATTCATTTTTTAGCTTAATGAATTTTTCGTGCCCAATCGAAATTTGATTTGGAATTTTAGACGGCGCAAACTCTCCGTTACCCTGCCGGAAAGCAATGGCTTCAAATTTATGATTGCCGCCTTCATCTAAAGCTTTAAGTACAAGACCTGGAAGCCCACATATCTTCCAAGGACCAAATGGAACAGCTATCTCTTCCGCATACCATGCTTGCCATTTCCTTCCGCCGTATTCCCCTACGGCTTTCCTGCACTGATATCCGCAGATGTTGGCTGTCTCATCCGTTTCTTCCCATGTCATCAAAGGGAGTTTTTGCTCGTATTTATACCTCTCAGGTGCCATATCGCAGAATAAAGTCATTTTGCTATCCTTCAATGAAGTATTTACTTCCTGATCGAAAAAAGACTTACTCATAAGGTATTCCTCCTTGTATTTTTTTAAGACATCTTCCGAAACTCCTTGTAAAGCTGACACTGAATCAAGACGAAATGAGGGATAATCGTAGAATTTCGCTTGATCTTCACCAATAAGGAGAATGCAGTCAGACGTTTCGGAAAACTCTTTGCCTCCGGAGTTCCCTTTCATGTCGTAACGGTAGATGCACTCGTAAAGTGCCGGCGAAGAGGCATACGCCACGCCTGCCGCCATGAGTATGGCGGATGCAATGATTTGTTTCATAATATTTTAGGATTTTGTTATTGTTCTTTTCTTATTGTGCCGACTCCAATGATTTCGATGTCATCTATTTTATCTGTACTCCGGAGATTGTCAATGTCATAGCCTGGTTTTGTCTCTATCTGAACCACTCCATGGGGATGCTCTGGTTTATTTTTCCATACAGTTATTCCCTTGATGGCTTCTGTATTAATCCTGCCTATAGATTCATAAGGGACTTGGGTGCCGTTTACAATTATGTCTGGCTTCCCTTCCAAAGTCTGTATAGATCTTTCGCTTGGTGTGTGGCGTAGTGTTTCAAAACTTATTGGAGAGAAATGGTCGTTTATTGATAAAATTACTGGAGAAACCGGTATTGCAAGTGTGACTAATGAGGCTGGAATGAGCATCATTAGAAATATGATTTTTTTTCTGCCTGATTTTTCACGATTGATCATTTTCAATCTGTTTTTTAGTTCTTTGTGTTTAAAACCGCTTACAAGACTATATCTCGTGTCCCCAACAACTCTTCTTAGTAGCAAGTATTGATATTCCTTAGAGTCATAGCCGGCTTCAAGCACATCGCTATCGGCTTGATATTCATGCACGCGTTGCATTTCCTTACTCAATAGCCATGCCATTGGATTCCACCATTGCATTATCAGAAGTATCCTGCCGATAAATAGATCTATGAAATGCAAGTGGCTGATGTGGCTGTTCTCATGGGCAAGTATCATTTCCGGCAGTTGGTCGAAATCCTCCTCAGAAATATATATGCTTCCGCAGAAGCAGAAAGGAGAGGAGTGTCCATTAGTGAGAACTTTGAGTTTGTGGCCATGTAGGTATACAGTCCTTTTATCCACCATTAGCAATCTTACAAGTCCGATGATTGATCCAATAGTAGCAATAAATATGCCTATTGTAATAGCCATAGCAATGATGGTGTAAATAGGATGAATGGAGACTTCGCTGATAATTAAAGTAGGTGTGGGCAATGTTAAATCTATTGTTTTTTCAATATTATCATCGCGAAATCCATAATCGAAGGAAATGGGTAGAATGAGGGATAAGATGCAAATGCATAAAATGGCTAAGCGGCGTATGTTGGCTGCTTTTAGTCGTCCAAGAGTTGGAATGTATAGAGCAAACAGCAGGGCGAGTAGTATCGCACTTTTGATGGAGTAGGCTGCTAATGGTCCCATAATTATTGTTTTTTCTTTTCAATAATGTCAATACATTCTTTTATCTCCTCATCAGTGAGTTGTTTTTCTTCCACTAAAGCTGAAACTAAGCTTTTGAAATTATTGTCGAAATAATTCTTGAGCATATCCATAAGCGTGGTCTTTTTATAGCTGTCTTTTTCGAGAAGGGCATGGTAGCGGTATGTGCCTCCTTCTTTCATATGGCCAACATAGCCTTTCTTTTCAAGCACTCTTATTACGGTCGAGACCGTATTGATATGAGGTTTGGGATCTGGAAGGTATTCTACGACCTCCTTCACCAAGAGGGGACCATGCTCCCAGAGTATTCTCATTGCCTCCTCCTCCTTTGCTGTAAGACGAGGCTTTTTGTCGTTAGTTTTATCCATATTATTATTTCTTTTTATAATTGGTTATTCAGGCTCTCGCCGCAAAGTTACAACTATTTTTGCAGTTGAGCAAACATTTCAACGACTTTTGTAGTTGAATTAAGTTTTTTTTTGATTTGTGGACTGATTTCGTGAAATTAGGGGTGAAAAGAGTTGGAAAAACGGCTGAAAAAGACATTGATATGAAAAAACAGAAAGTTTTTTGAAAAAAGTTGCTGAAAAATTTGGTGGATTCAAAAAAAGGTTGTAATTTTGCACTCGCAATCGGGAACAAACCCGATGAGCGACCAACAAAGATGACTCCGTGGCTCAGTTGGTAGAGCAAAT
>CAYNEZ010000283.1:0-2630 GCA_964396365.1 uncultured Sangeribacter sp.
GAGAAGAATCCTGCCAAAGCAGGTCCATGGTATGAAAAGGGAAATACTCTCCATGATAATACCCAAAAACTTTATACACTTATTGAGAAAGTAAAAAAAGATATTGCAATAAAAGCTGACGGAAAGGATGGAGACTATTCTAACCTCACAAATCTTGATGATCTGGAGGCTGCTTCTGCAGTCCTTCTGAATCCATCTTCAAGAAGGGGAGAAAAGCTTCGTGAAGCCATAGATGAATATAGGGCATATGTCACCACTTTAGTTCCGGATACAGTAAAACGCAATGTAATCAACGAGATGCTGTCGACAAAAGTCTCTGCTGTCAAAGGCACAGTTGGAGAGGTGAAATGGGAAGAAAAGCTCTTCGATAATATGCCGGCTATCGCTGCTGTGACGATGCTCACTAAACTTCAGAACGACGTGAGCCAAGCTGAAAGCGAGGCTTTATCTAACCTAATCACCAATGTGGATATAGGTGATGTGCGTGTCAACGAACTGAATGCTTATGTGCTTCCCAATTCCAATATGGTGATGCGCGGAGGTAAATATTCTGCTAAGATAGTACTTGCAGCTATCGACACCACTATGAGGCCTGAAATATTTATCAACGGACAGAAACTCAGCAATCCTGATGGCTTGTATGAGTTTACTGCCGGGCAGACAGGTGCTCATGAATATTCCGGCTATCTGGAGGTGAAGAAAGGGGATGGCACGCTTGAAAAACATGAATTCAAGTCGCAGTATAATGTCATTGAACCGATGGCCACGATTTCTCCGACTATGATGAATGTGCTCTATGCAGGTATTGATAATCCGATCTCGATATCTGTGCCTGGAGTGCCGATGACAGCTCTTACAGCTACAATGACCAATGGATCGCTGACTCGTACGGGCGATCATTGGGTAGCTCGTCCTTCAAAGGTGGGAGAAAATGCTGTCATAAATGTGTCAGCTTCTGTCGATGGTCATAGCCAGAATGTAGGAAGCATGACTTTTCGCATTCGTCAGCTTCCCGACCCTACGGCTTATATCACGGTCAAGGATGCACAGGGCAATCCTTCAGTCTATAAGGGTGGACCAAAGCGTATAAGCAAAGCTTCCCTTATGGCAGCAGAGGGGCTTTCGGCATCTGTCGACGATGGCATATTGGATGTTGCTTATTCAGTGGTGTCATTCTCCACAGTCTTTTTTGACTCAATGGGTAATGCTATCCCTGAGGTCAGTGACGGAGCGAAATTCTCAAGCAGACAGAAAGAGCAGTTCCGGCGTCTGAAGAATGGACAGCAATTCTTCATTTCAGATGTGAAAGCCAAGGGACCAGACGGAATCACTCGATCGATATCACCAATGCAGGTTGTTCTTAATTAATTGGAAATGACAATGAGCGTATTAAAAAAAATACTCCCGATAACCGCTATTGCGGCGATATCCTTCTCCTTTATGGCGCAGGATAATAATGGCGTCGTGCGCCGGAATGCAGGTTCAAAACGTGGTCAGAAGACGGAAGAGACCACAGGTCCCAAGATAACTGATAGGATGCAGGGATTTTTCGATAGTCCTAAAACCCACGATGCTGACCTGGCATACATGCGTGAAATCTATCGTCAGCTTGACCTGAAGAATGTTCCGGAAAATACTCCTCTGTATTTCCCGGAGGATATCGTGGATGGTCAGCAAAATCTATTCCGAATAATTTTCAGTTTGGTGGTAGACGGCAAGATCCCTGCTTATGAGTATCTTGACGGACGCGAAATGTTTACAGACCAGTATATGGTAAAGGTCGATGAAATGCTCGACCGATTTGATATTATGTATCAGACTCAGGGAAGCGGCGACCGAGCAACATACACTATTGAGGAAGCTGATGTCCCCACCGGACAGGTGCTGAAATACTACATCATTGAAAAGTGGGAATTTGACCGTCGGTCAAATCGAATGAAGACAAAGGTAGAAGCTATCTGCCCTGTCCTTACTCGCGGTGGAGATTTCGGTGGAGATGCAAATTATCCGATGTTCTGGGTGAAATTTGATCAATTGCGTCCCTATTTGGCCCAGCAATACGTATTTCTTAGCGATGATAATAACCTTCCTCAATATAGCATTGACGATTATTTCAACTTAGGAATGTATAAAGGAGAGATTTATAAGACAAAGAATCTACGCAATCTCTCAATGGCACAGATGTTTCCTGATGAAGATGACATGAAGCGTGCGCAAGACAGCATTGACACGAGACTGCGTGAGTTTGGAAAAAACCTTTGGGTTCCGACTCGCGAGGAATATCTTGCAATGCTGGATGCTGAAGAAGAAGAGGCCGCTGCTCGTGAACTTGCTGCAGCAAACGGTGATTCTATTCCCGAGAGGACCGTTGTATCTGCTGATGACGATGAAAAGCCTGTGACAAAGACACGCGCATCTAAGCGTTCAGGACGTAAAAAATCTTCATCATCAGCTTCAAAGAAAAAACCATCTACGCCAAAGGTCTCACAGCCAAAATCTTCAAACTCATCTGTTGCGAATTCAAGCGCAGAAAAGTCTGTCAGACGACGCAAGCGTTAAAATAGGATACATTCTTAAGGAGGGCACTGAAAAAGTCACTCATAGACTGAGGTCTTAAATTAATCGGCATA
>CAYNEZ010000284.1:0-2505 GCA_964396365.1 uncultured Sangeribacter sp.
ATAGATAAAGATCTTGATAAGGAAGCTCTGCGTGTCGTACATTCAATGCCCAAATGGACTCCGGGTAAAGTAAACGGCAAAGCAGTGGCAAGCTACTTCACAATCCCCGTCAATTTCAAACTCCAAGCCGACACTCCCAAAGAAGAGGGAAATAAATAAATAAATTCCATTGAGCTTGTAAGGGCGCACGCCGAGTGCGTCCTTACATATGTTACATCCTCTCCACCTATAACTCCCTCACTACACCCACCTTCACCAGCAACACTGTGCTGAGGACGTAAGTCCGAAGTCTATTTTTCCTCCATATTCTTAATAAATTCAACACACTCTGGCAACTCCTCCAAATAATGCGACACAAATATCAGCGTAGCCCCATTCTCCTCAACTAATCGAGAAATTATCCTCTTGATCCTGCTCTTATGATCCAGATCAAGTCCATGTAATGGTTCATCAAGCACCATAAGTTCAGGTTGCCTTACCAATGCCCTCGCTAACATCACAATCCGTTGCTCACCCGATGACAATTCCGAAAACTTCTTATCAGAAAGATGACTAATTTCCAATACTTTCATCCATTCATCAGCTACCTTATGTTCCTCAGGTGTAGATTTTATATATCGATTGAGAGAATTACGCATTCCTTGAATGATTATCTCCTTGATCGAGTCATTCGATTTGAAATATAACTGCATCTCAGGGCATACATACCCTATCGCATCTTTTATTTCCCATATGCTTTCCCCAGTGCCACGTTTACGGTCAAATAGGGTGATGTCATTTGCATATCCTTGTGGATTGTCTGCACAGACCATGCTCAAAAGCAAAGATTTCCCTGATCCATTAGGTCCTTGGAGTGCCCAACATTCCCCACGTCTAACTGTCCAATTAAAATTCTCAAAAATTGTCTTATCTCCATATTTTGCATGTCCATCTTTTATCGAAAAGACGACATAACATTTCTCATACATCCGTGGCTTTGTTCTCTTTGGCAATGAGAACTCACTTGCACTCTTCGCCCCATTTTGCTTATTAGCCATATAAGACTTAATATGCCCTTCAGCCTCCTTGACACCTGACACCTGACTCCTGACTCTCCCAATCCGGCAATCTTCCATCTCAATGATACTATCCACATACTCCGGCACTTCAGTGGTATCGCATAAGAGAAACACTACCGACACCCCATTTTCACGCAAAAGCACCATGGCTTCATCAAAATCGTCCCGAGATTTAGAGTCCAGACCGATATAAGGATTATCCAATATCAAAAGATCGGGTCGTTCACAAAGAGCATTAATGATTAATAGTTTTCTCAACTCTCCGCTTGAAAGATAATTGATTTTCTTGTGCTCAATTTCATTCAATCTAAAAACCTTAGAATATTTTTGCCACTCTTGCGACTCGAGTTTCCCTTTGAAAATATCCCCGACAGAAGGCACATATTCATTAGCTGTAGCTTCCATCCGCTGATTATAATACTGCACATCGATTCCAGTAAAAGAATGGATATCTGTAAAAGTGAGCATCTTTACCCTGGAAATATCCTCTCTAAATTTCAATCGGTTGCCATATGCATAGCGACCTTTTGCAATGATATTGCCCAAAGTAGACTTTCCACTTCCATTTTTTCCAACTATAGCCGTGACTCCCCGACAAATTCCACCTTTAGATGAATTGTCAAGCACTACTTTTCCATATCCCAACCTCTCGCTTTCAAACGAAATAATAAACTCCCTGTTATCTATCATATTGGTAAGTGCAAACTTTTATTGAATACAAAGTTACAAAATTTTATTCCCCCAACCAATTAAATCCCCATTTTTCGCAAATTTTGCACCCTCCGTATACACTCCACCAAATCAAACGCTTATTCTCTGCATGCTCCGGGCGATGCGAAGCAGCCCGTTTCCTTTGCAAGCTTGCCAAAACCGAGTCGTAAAACTTCCCAAAGCATTGAAACTCTGCGCCTCTGCGGCCTCTGCGTGAGCCTTTCTTCTGCAAAATGAGACTCATACATGAGTAGTTACTTCCATATTCTCAATTCCCAATTTTTCATAAAATTCTAAATTAAAATTCAAAATTCCCAATTATTAATAAATTTCTCAATTATTTTTTGTAACTTTGCAAATTGTTTGTCCTACTCAAACATAAAAAGGGTCTTGGCGTACGGAGAGCCATGACTTGCGCGACGGGCAAACACAGTATTTTTAACAATTTTTCGGAAAAACAAAATGCAAATCAACGGTATCACAGTTAAGTTTGCTGAACCAGAAGATGCAAAACATGCCGAACTGATAGTGAAGCTGATCTATGAGTCAGCACTTCAGCGCGGCACTGGTATCGCCAAACGCACACCCGAATATATCGCTCAGAAAATCACGAGCGGTAAGAGCGTGGTGGCTCTGCATGGCGATAGACTTGTCGGGTTCAGCTACATTGAGAGCTGGGGCCATGGAGATTTCGTTGCTACGTCCGGACTGATTGTCGATCCAGAATACCGTCATC
>CAYNEZ010000285.1:0-2470 GCA_964396365.1 uncultured Sangeribacter sp.
AGCAATTTTATAGGTGAGTTTCTTAAAGAGACAGGCAACGGAGAAATGGTTGCAGTATATGGGCTGGAAGGATTCTCGATGAATGTGCTTGACAAAAGGAGGACAGCAACCGAAAAGATAGTTTCCTTACTTCGTTTTTCTTTGGCTCAGGATTACGGTCAGGAATTACCAAAGAAGATCCGTCATTTCTATGACCTCCATTTCCTGATGGAAGATCCGGAGAGTTCCGAGTATTTTCATTCTACGGAATTCAGAAGTGATCTTAAATCATTGCTTGACCATGACCGTAAGATGTTTGACAATCCGGACGGTTGGAATATGCGCCCTGTTTGGGACTCTCCACTCTTCAAATCTCTTGACGAAATATGGGGAAACGGATTGGCATCACTATATGAAAGAGAATTGTCAGCATTAGCATATAAGACAATCCCTTCTGCTAAGTCGGTAATAGAAAGTGTATCCACTCTTATTGGAGAAATACGCTCGTCTGGAATAAGATAATACCGCATGTAATTGAACTGAACTACAAAAATCTTCAATGAAATGCCTCAATTTTATTCCGAGTATTTACCAATGCTTACTTGAGGGAGCATTTAAAAGGAGATATAAGTGCTTTTAGGATTGAAGATCAAAGTGTAATTTGAATAATTATAATATCATGGAAAATTTGCCAATATTAAATTACAGAGACCTTGCCCAATTGTGGCAGTATAGTAGTTGGGATTTATTTGATGGGAGCATCGCTGATGACGCTTCTCTTGAAGTAATGTTGCGTATAGAAAAGGCCATGCAGCGACTAAAGGTTATGGGTGATGACAACAGACGCTGTGTATGGATTCGACTCAAGGCCCCTCATCGTAAAGCGGACAGATATGGCGATGCAGATGAGAAGGACTATTATTGGGCCCAATTGCTTACTGCCAATTATAAAGATTTTCATTATCTTCTCTTGGAAGATCCAGAGGCAAGCAGATACTTCGATCTCAGAAGCGCAAAGAATACATCCGCTAAGAGAGAAGAATCTACTGGTGTGGATGTAAAGGATGCCCTTTTAAAACTGGAGGTATATGTTGACGCTTTGATTGACAGTATCTGCGAAAATTCCGATAATTATAACCAATACGTTGCAGAGCATCTGCCTTATTCATTAAGGGAAGGAAAAATCAAGAGATCTGTGCTTAACAAGATAATCCTGGATATGGCGATGTTCAAGAATCGTGAACGAGCAGTGGAGGTTCTTTCTCTGCATCTAAATACTCCAATATGGTATTCTTGCAAAATGACACTGAGAATATACATGCATGTGTGGAGGATAGCCTATGACTCCTATAAGATGAACAATCTTGACTGGCGTGCCTATGATTCTGATACTCTTTCTGACGAAGAAGTGTTCATCAGCCACAACTCAAAAGGGAGCGAAGTTAAGGGTCTTGATTGGGATTCGGAGGAAGACTTCATAAGATGGGAAGATGCAAATAGCACATATCATTGTAATGATGTAGCCTATGCCCGCATTTCGCTTTGCGCAAGGAATAAAAAGGAATACTATGACGATGTCGATGTCCCTGATGGTAATTGGTTTTTCACATTGGGATATGGAGTTGCCGGCTATTCCGATGATATGATTGCAATATTAGATGGTCTACTGGATAAAGGTATCAATGTATTGAGCCATGACACAGACAGGCTATTGCGAATGGCGGAAGAGACAGATTATGTCGGTATCACACCTAATCCCAACAAATACGCCAATGATGACACAATCGGCAATGAAATCCGCCTTCCCTACGAGCACCGTCAAGAAATAATAGCTGCCACTGAATGGGGATCCCCAACCGCAAGCCCTACCAATAGCCGATTAATTTCAAAATCATCTAAGGCTACAGAGAATCAATCTAAAGGTGAGGGACTGAAAGAGTAATTTTTGAACAAATACCGGACAAAAATTGGGATAAAAAAGAATAAGTCGCTGAAATTTAGCGACTTATTTCGAATTTTGGTGGTGCCACTAGCACCATTTTTATTGAATTGAAATGGATTTGCCTAAATCATCCTAAATACTAATATCCTTATTATCAACTTAATTAAGCGGAAGTGAATTTGCTTGGATATGTTAAATTTCAAAATTTATAGGTAACTTTATAGGTAACTTCTGAAAAGTTTACTATCTTTGCATTCGGATTGGTTCGATTGTAAATGGAACCACAACTTAAACCTTTATATCAAGAATTTAACAAATTTGAATCATGGCAAAGACTCTCTCCAGATTCTACTTCCTCAAAAAGGATGAGAACAAGGATAAGGCAACCCTCTTCGTGAGGGTACAGGACCCGATACGCAAAATTGACGTTCAGTTTACCACCCGTCTTCGTGTATCAGTGCCGGAATGGAAAGCTGCGGTGTCAAGTGAAGATGCATTGGCACGTCATCGCAAGGAGTATCCGAAACTGCATGATAGGCTCGGACGTAT
>CAYNEZ010000286.1:0-2453 GCA_964396365.1 uncultured Sangeribacter sp.
TAGAGCTGGATTTCAGAGAATCAAGATATTCAGTCATAGGAGAATAGAACTTCGATTCTGTGGAATTGGCAAGAAGAATATACTGGTTCTTCTGCTCAGAAGTCCCATTTCCTACACTTTGGAAATATGCATCATAGCCTACCTTAATTTCCGCTTTCTGAGCGTTTAATAATGTTGCCATATGCAACATTATAAAGGAAATAAATAACGTCTTTTTCATTTTCGTAAAGAGATTGTGAAGAGCAGTTCGCGTCCGCGGAGCCATCGCTTGGACTCGAAGGATGAGAGCTGGCTGTAGGTTGTGTAATTATATGTACGTTGGTTGAGGATATTATTAAGCATGCCGGAGAGTTCAATACGCTTGGAGAGTTTGTAGACTAACTTTGTGTCAAAGAGGAATACATTTTTGTATGCACCGGCTGTCAGTTCGTTGCGGTAATGTTCCCCCATTATGCGCCATTCCCATTTTTTATGAAGCAAGATGTTTAGGAGCAGGGAGTTCTCCATTCCGCTGAGCCAAGAGTTCTTGATACCATTCATTTGGAGCTGGCTGTTGGAGAAAGCAAATGAATAGTCGAAACTAAGCCAGTGTAGGGGAGAACCGTTGATTTTCGCTCCGACACTCCAACCAAGATTCACGGAGTTTACATCGTTCTTTTCAGAGATAAGATGCGACTCCCCACGGTTGAACGAGCCATTGAGATTGGCTGAGCCACGCATGAAGTCGAGAGTCTTTCCAACACTTCCCATTGCCATCAGATTCTGTCCGTCACTCTTGGCAGCAGTGTAGGAATACACTAAATAGTCACCATATAGTTGCTGCGACATTGTGTAAGGCAGATGCGACCATGACTGCATCACCATAGCGTTGGCGAACAGACCCCTGCGAGTGTGCTTATAAGAAAAACTTGCCGATACGCGTTGGGATGAGGTGTTGTAGAAATCATCTACACCTTGTTTGAATGTACGGTAGTCAGTCATGATATAGCCGGGCTGGATCATATTCAGATTCATCGGTGATCGCCCTGTTCCTCCTCGTAGTGTCATAGAAAAGCGGTTGTTCGGTTTCCAATTAAGGCTTAAGGAAGGAGAGAAATAAACCTCCGAACGGTTGGCAAGAGCTTTATCAAAAGTGTAATGTGCGAAACTGACCGGGGCATTAATGGTAAAATTCACACGCTTCACCCAATATTCAAACTTAGGGCTGGCATACAGAGTGAGGTAGTTTGTGTTGAGAATGTTGTTTGAGTCGGACAATTCGGACGATTCGGACATTTTGGACAAGTTGGACATCCCTGCCAACACTGATTGGTCTGACAAAGCTGAATTCATAGAGCGTATGTAGCCTTTCACTCCACCTTCAAGACTGACTGTTATGCCTTTTATGGAGAAAGCGTAGGCGGCACTCTCATGGGTGTAAAAAGCGTGGTCGCCGATATGTTGCGAGATGCCGAAGTTGTTTCCATAAACATTGAGGGTCTGAGGCAGTGACTCCCATTCATTGTCGCTATTGAATGTGACAAGATGCTTGCCTTTGAAGCGCTTGATCATCTTGAATTTATTGGCGACATAGTAGTCGGGCAATTTCGCCGATTGGTCGTTTGGCAACGAGCCTGTCACTCCGAGCCTGACTTCATCCCAGTCAATGTTTGTGGAGAGTGTGTTGTTGATGAAGGTTGTCTTTTGATTGACCTCATACATGAACTTGCCTGAAATAGAGTGGGAACGGTCGCTTCCGTCTCGATTTTCGGTGATAATGCGGTCGACGCTTTCAAGGAAATATGTGGTGGTGTTTGCGGCTTGCGATGTAACGCGGTTGAATGAGTAATCAATCTGGGCCTTGAACTCACCGTTCTTAACTTTCCAAAGACTGTTGGTCGATACCAAAGCCGAACGGTTGACCAGGGTGCGTTTTCTGCTGAGATTTGGCACCCCTGGGAGAGATACGCTGACATAAGAGCTAACATCCGTTCCCCTACCTGATGCGAAAAAGTCAGTGGCACTTGAGGATAGGTCCTCTCCAATATTATTGGTTTTCAATGTGGTGATATTCTGGAATCCGGGCATTACTGCCATCGCGAAGAGCTCGCCGTCCCACACTGCCCCTTTGGGTTGCCATGAATAACCTCCTCCGGTATCGCCATGGAAAGTCCAAGTCGCCTTAGCCTTGTTTTTCAATTTGAGATTGATAGCGGCCTTGTCGGAGAAACTGATACCAGACAATACCTGCATAGGCTGGTGATTTTCCATCACTTCTACGGCTCCGACATCGTCATGATTTATGCCGTTGGTGGCTATGCCATACTTGCCACCCAGCAGGTCTGAACCCTCTATGTAGAACTTGTTGATATCCTCACCTTGATATTGGATCTTGCCGTTGCTCGCCACATCAATACCTGGCATACGTTTCAGCACATCGCCGATGCTTCGGTCTTGCGCTTGCGCAAAACTTC
>CAYNEZ010000287.1:0-2446 GCA_964396365.1 uncultured Sangeribacter sp.
TGTTGAAATTTGTTTAAATTGATTCAGATATACCGAACAATATTTAATACTCTCATTGTCAGACGACGAACTACGCCATGGCGCAATCCGCGAAAGACGGTGCAAAATTAGTAAAAAAAGGGTGATTATGCAAGTGCGATAAGTTGTGAAATAGAGAGATAAGTATGTATTTAAACATTTTTAACATCATTTAACTATCAATAATGAACTATTTGTGTTCAATGAGAGGGTACGTAATGAAGTAACCGGAAGAAGAGCTTAATTGCGATAAGAAAAGATGGTGTAGGAGCCTGGGGGCAGTATTGTTTGATAGGCGGTTGGGTTAATTTTTATTTTGCATATGGAATCGGGGCTTTGGTATTCAAGTTGATGATATTGATTTTTCGGGTCAAATTGGGCTTTGATGGTTTGAGGGTTCTCTACATCAAGGTTCAGGATTAGGATGTAGTTGGTGCCGTTGGAGGTAAAATCGGAGATCAACAGTCCTTTTCCGTCAGTTTCTATATTTAACAACGTATTTATTGGTTTTTCAAAGGAGGCGTTTAGTTGCTTTGACAAGAGACCTTTGTTGGGCATGTATATTCTATTGATTTTTGCATGAGAGAAAATATCGCTGAAAGCTGAGATTTCACTATTGACCTGTTGGGCATTATACCATGCTGGAGTTTTCATACCTGTGGAGTCGATAAGAGCGGATATGAATTGGCCCTTCTTTGATTTGGTGAGTTCATACGACCAATAGACTATTCCTTTGGCTCCGAACGCGAGAGCTGAGAAAGCTTCAAAACGGAGAAATGGAATTGTTGCAGCCGGACGTTCAATTTCAGGACGTTTATATTCCACTGTTTCACAGAAAGACCAGAATGGTCTGCCCGTCTGGTCTAATTTTTCGTGGAAAGCATTGAGACTTTTAAAGAATTGGTTATACTGAACCTTGATTTTACCATTATCGATTGATATGGGATAGTAATCAAACGACCATACGCAGGGATGAAAGAGGGTATCAATGGTATCAAGGTACTCCCCTATCGTCTCGCATGGACCAGTATATTTGTCCGAGCGACAACCTATGAGATTTATATAAATAGGTTTATCTTGGGTATATTTCGACAGATTGTCGTATGTGATCTTGAGAGCGGGAAGATCTTTGAAAAGAGGCTCATCTTTAAGATACCATCCGATTATATTTTTATTAGCAGACAGATTATTGATATAAGATTGTGCTTTGTCTGACTTGAGTTTGTATGATCCGAGAATGACATCAAGGTCTGATTCTGCTGCTATTTTGCATATAGAGTCGGCATTGGGTTTGCCCTCATCATAATATAGGATTGTATTGAACCCACAATCTTTTATATCTTTAATTTTTGTAGATCTTGGATAATTTTTGCTTGGTGTAAGCCACCAAGCGACTATCGGGATTTTTTCAGATGGAGCATTGGCTGAAACGCAAGATGGAAAAATGAGAGAAAAAAGGCTTAATAATAAAGGGAGATATGAAATATTATGAGATGGGGTCTTAAAGAGCATAATCCAAATTTTTGAAGGATGGGAGGAAATTGAAGAGGGACGCACGAATCGTGCGTCCCTTAAAAGATATCAGTACTCCTATTGGAGGAGCCCAATTTTCGAATGATCGGATCCTGATTACCAGCTTGCTTTCTTGACTCCAGGGATGAGACCTGCAGAAGCCATTTCGCGGAACTGGATACGGGAAATACCAAACTGGCGGATGAAGCCTTTAGGACGACCAGTCATCATGCAACGATTGTGCAGACGAACTTTAGATGCGTTCTTAGGGAGCTTCTGAAGCTTGGTAAGTGCCTCATAATCGATATTGCCGTCAGCATCAGCAAGAGCAGCCTTCTTGAGGGCAGCCTTCTTCTCGGCATACTTGGCAACCATTCTCTGGCGCTTTACCTCGCGCGCTTTCATTGATTCTTTAGCCATATCTCTTATTTATTTTCGTGTTTGAAGGGGAGGCCAAACTTCTTGAGAAGAGCAAAACCTTCTTCATCAGTGTCGGCTGAAGTGACGAAAGTGATGTTCATACCCTGAAGTTTTGGCACGTTGTCGATATTGATCTCAGGGAAAATGATCTGCTCAGTAACGCCGAGAGTATAGTTACCACGGCCGTCAAGCTTAGCGTTGATACCTTTGAAGTCACGGATACGAGGCAGGGCAACGCGGATCAATCTCTCGAGGAACTCATACATCTTCTCGCGACGCAGAGTGACCATCACGCCGATAGGCATCTTCTTACGAAGCTTGAAGTTTGAGATATCCTTACGTGAAAGAGTGGGGACAGCCTTCTGGCCAGTGATAGCAGTGATCTCATTGAGAGCAGTCTCAATAAGTTTCTTATCCTGAGTAGCAGCGCCGAGACCCTGATTGATAACGATTTTCTCGAGACGGGGCACCTGCATAGGTGTAGTGTAGTTGAACT
>CAYNEZ010000288.1:0-2342 GCA_964396365.1 uncultured Sangeribacter sp.
GACCTCCTGTAGCATCTCCTCCAGTGGTTTGCACCAAGCGTATGTCAGCATCTTCTTTACTGACTACGTGCTTCAGTTCTGTATTTTCTATTGTCAGATCGCATTCGTTGGAGCTGCCTATGACTCCTCCGATACTCTCATGGCCTTCTACTGAGAAATGATAGTCGGGAGTTGTAACGCCTGAGAAAGTCGCTTTTCCGTTATCTATCCGCCCGATGATGCCACCCACATTTTTGTATCCTTCTACCGACCCACAGAGTTTCATGTCCGTAGCAGTAAAAGTGCCTTTCTCCATTCTTCCGATGAATGCACCAATATTGGAGCCGTTGTCACAAATGACGCTGCCTGTCATTTTAATTCCTGATATGGAGACTGTACCGACAATTGTTCCCGCCAATGTCCCGGTATCGGCATAGGTGTTTGAGACATTGACTCCTGAGATTGTCAGATTCTTGACTGTAGCTCCATCAAGTAGCGACGGGAAAATACCGAAACGAGTATCTGATTCCGCGTTTTCTGCTCCTCTATAATACATGCCTTTAAGCGCATACCCTCCGCCATCGTAATGCCCCGCGAATGAATATCCGAAAAATCCACGTCCCGGTTTGTCATAGCTTTGATCCATCAGATCTATATCAGCTGTCTGCTGAAACCATACGTCGCGCCCATTTGTAAGTTCATTTTCACGTAGGTCGTCAAGAAATGTCAGGAAGTCTCTCGCGCTGCCAATTCGATATGGATCCTCTTGTGTGCCTGAACCTGAGCGAAGCGAAAAAGAACCTTTGGCTTCACTCACTTTCATTATCTGATCATCTTTCACTACAATTCGGAGCATTCCTTCGAGAGGAATACCTTCAGAATTAGAAAAAGTAAGCAAATAATCTCCATCATCAAGGCTTGAAGATGCTGACATATGCAGGCCGCATCTAACGCTTGATCCCTGATGACGCAGTTCTGCATGGTATGTTTCCAGATCAAAGAATCCTTTCTTCAAGTTTGCATATCCAATCTTTGATATCAGCTCTCCGTCAAGAAGTGCCGGGTCAATATCGAATGAGGAGATGCGGGAGTCTTCATTTTCTTCCACTGATGAATTGGTGGGAAAGTCTGGTATGTTGTCTGAGCAGCTGCCTGCAAGAAAAGCGAGGGCAACCAATGAATATATGTATCTTTTCATTTCTTTTCTCATTATTTACGCATCATTGAAAATGTTGGAATAGGGTATTGTACATCCTCCGAAAGGTAGCTTGAGAGCATCCAGAAGCTGGTATATTTGGAAGAAATGTTCCAGTTGTCATCAATTTCTTTATAGTATTTCGGATTGTTGAGTTCTTTGCCATCTATGAGATATGTGTGGTCCGTCAGGTGATAAGAAATTTTATCCGGACCCTTCCCATCTCTACGCACCACACCTGAGCCGAATTGGAGTGTGCCGATATCATGTCCATCCCAACCGGTGCCTGCAAGTACACAGCGGATGCAACCGGCAAGCTCGTCATAATGCCCGGCAAAGGGTTTTACTTTTCCATTCCCTTTTCCTGCATTCAGGCAGTCTGTTATGATAGATTGCTCATGGAGAGTACCGACAAGACCACCTGTTCGGTCACCGTTGGCATTTACTGTACCACTGTTGATGCATTGCGAGATTATCACTACGTTCTCCTCAAACTCGGCACAAGTCTTCCAAACAGCGTTTACACCACCGACAAAACTTGCAGCTGCTCCTGCGATGACAAAGGGAGCTGCCGCGCCTCCGGTGGCAACCATTGCTCCTACTGAAGCAACCGTTCCGACAGCTATGCACACGCCTCCGATCACCTGATGGAATATTTCTTTTCCCTCTGCTAATTTTTCTACCTTTTCCATTCTTTCGATCCTGCATTCATTCAGTGCATCGTTGAATAGCTTATCATCGTCTGCCCATGTATACCAATCTGCAAGATCAGAAGTATAAGAGCCGTGAGTATAAAGCTGCTGTATGCCGGCGCCGGCATATTTGAAATTAGCGGCGTCACCGCGAATACCATTGAAATTTTTACTTATTGCATCAGCCAATTCCAGAGTCTGTGCCTTGATGGCCTCAGACACTTCTTCGCTGCTTTCTCCAGATATGAATCCATCTATTCCTTCACTCCATAATACCATATCGGAGGCGTGGAGTAGCCAGTCGAAACTGATTTCACTAAATTCAAGCAAGGCGGAAATTGTATGTACTGATTCCTCGAGGAATGGCATAGCGATGGAAAGTGCTGGTCCGACGACCGACATAGCTATTTCAGCACTTCCTATCACACACTCAGCAATACTCCATCCTGTCCATTCCTTAGGATCACCTACTTCTC
>CAYNEZ010000289.1:0-2338 GCA_964396365.1 uncultured Sangeribacter sp.
CATTTGTCAAGAGTCATTTGAGTACCGTAGGTTATCATAGAACTTCTCGCAGTCTGGAATATGTCGGTGGCTTGGAGTTGAAAGAACCAATTTTTCATACTTTTTGATGCTCCGATATTCACTTGCCACGATGGCTTGAGTGAAGCAACATCCATGTCTCCGCGTGTACGTCCGGAAATCTCACCTGTCATGTTGAATCCTTTTCCTAATGAAACGTTGTTGAATAAGTTGAAGTATAGTATCGGGGTATTCAGTTTCTTTATTTCATCTGTGGTTTCCATTGAAAAATACTGTCCGGATAGATTCAATCTAACTCGAGGAGACCAAAGTGAAATTCTTGGAGACAAGGAAAGTACAATATCGTATTTTGACAGATGATTGAAGTTGTAGTATGTCATAATATTTTGTGGTTCACCCTGCTTAAACGGATGTATCACACTAATGATGGCATTTTTATCATAACTGTAGTTCGCACTGAAGAATACCCACTTGAAGATTCCTGCAAGTGAAACATTGTGAATCTGTTCCGATGTGAGCAGTGGATTGCCGGTTTCGTAAGTAAAGCGGTCGTCATATTGAACGCTGCTGCTCAACTGGCTATATAATGGTCGTTTGGTCTTAGCCTCGTATGACAAGGTAAATTTTGCTTTTCCTATAGGAAATGTAAAATCCACATTTGGGAAAAGCCTACCATATTTTCGGCTTTGTCCCTTGATGATTGTTCCGTTCTGATAATAGTTTGATGTAGTATGCTCATATCTCAATCCGGCATAAAGTTCGACATTTTTGATTGGTATATTCACTCCAACAAAACCTGCTCCTGTTGCTTCCTTTATCATGTCATTGGCATCAGGGAGATCTTCTACTTCATTGATGAAAATTTCTTTGCGGTCTGTCGCCGTCACTTCATATCCGAACTCAAGCGTGTTACCCTTGAACGAATATTCCGCCACACCCTTAGACGCAAACATTTTACTTTTGATGCGGTTGTCGCTCCCGATAAATTTTTCACCTCCGAGCAAACTGTTTTCTACAATTGACTGTTGGTTATTGTTGTCTTGGGAATAGTAATCATTATTGAATGAAATGCTGAATGCGTCGATTTTACCTTGATAATATAGGTTTACCAGATGAACCGGCCTGGAACTTCTTCTCCAATTCGTTTCATATAGAATCTTATCTTCCTCTACATTATTTTTTGCCACTGTTTCATTCGTAAGCCACTTTGATTTGGAATCAGGCATTGCAGTGTATTCGTATTTGACACCAATATAATGGCTATTATTTATCTGCCAGTTCGCTCCTATGTTAGCAAGATATGTGTTAGACTTGGGATAAATACGAATATCGGAATCTATGAGGTAATGGTCAAAAGGTGTATTGATTGTCGTCCTATTGCGCTGTTTTTGATAACGTCGGGCAAAATCATAATTGAATGTACCGAATATATCCAGTCCACCGGTCCTATAATTAAGAAACAGATTGTCTGATTGGGAGAAATAGTGTCCCTGGCGCCCAGTCGCTGATAAAGACCCGCTCAATCCTTCACCTTGTTTCTTTATTGTCTTGATAAGAATGACTGCTTTTGTCTCCGCGCCATACTGCGCACCCGGATTAAAGACAACCTCAACGTTTTGAATCTCTTTGGAAGAAAGTCGGTCAAGTTCAGATTTGTCAACGAGTTTGCGTCCGTTGATATAAATCTGAGGTGTGCCACGTCCCAGCACTTCAAGATTTCCTTTGTTTGAAATGACACCGGGAAGTTGAGAGAGTACATCAGCGCATGTACCCAGATCGCTGAGAGAAGTACCTTTGATGTCTGTTATCAAACCGCCATTACTTAGACGTTGCATGTTTCGTGTGGCAGTCACCACGACGTCTCCGAGTTCAACTGAGAATGTTGAATCCCTCTCAGCAATGTTGTTGTTGGTCTTAGCCTGCGCCTGAATAAAGATTCCAGTCGCATACATAATTGTGAAAATTAGATGTTTCATACCTTTTGCTTTTTTTGCTGCAAAGGTATGAAAGATAGATTCGTAGACCAAGAAAATAGCGTTTCACTATCGTTTCACATTCTCAATCTCGTTTCAAGAATGTTTCATTTAGAGATGCAATAATCAATAGCTCATTAAATTAAGTCAAAGTTCAAGTAAATCGAGCATTTCAGCAGGGAGCTTTGCCCTCAGGCGAGATTTCCTGGTCCTTATGGCAGTGTCGGTTGCTCCAAGACAAGCGGCGATGGTTGCATTCGATTCCCGGAGGCAAGACAAAATGCATGTCACGATATCGTCCATATTCAATTTTACCCCTGTCATCTTCAAATCGACAATGAAATCGG
>CAYNEZ010000290.1:0-2299 GCA_964396365.1 uncultured Sangeribacter sp.
AAGATACGAAAGCCCTAAGAAAACGCAGTTCGGCATCCAACTCCAAAAGGCGTTTTTCCTGAGGATAATCCTTCATTGCTTCCACGCCCGCAATTGCAAGATTAGCTCTATTCAACGCAATATACTTCTGCTGCCAGAGAATTTGTACCCACGCATTAGACGAAGAAAGAGAATAGTGCACTATATCATGAATCTGATTGTCATTGCTTGTCCTATTGGTCAGATACATATCATCAGAAGCAGGCAGTGACATCTGATACCATCCATAATGATTAGAATTAGAAATCGCACCGTATACCCCCAATACTGCAGATTCCACTCGATCTACAGAATCAAAGAAAGTATCTCTATCGTATCCAGAAGAAGGAGTCTCATCAAGAATATCCGAGCAAGATGCCATCATGAAAGCGAATATTGCTCCACAAAAGTATTTTACAAATGAGTATTTCATATTGAAATCAGTTTAGAAAGTAGCGTTTACTCCAAAGATGAATGACCGACTGAGAGGATATGCACCAAAATCAACACCTGGTGTAAGCCCGCTACGCATAGTTGACACCTCAGGATCAAAGCCTGAATACTTAGTGAGGCACGCAATATTGTTGCCTGTAAGATATAGACGCAATTTTGTCATTCCCAACCGTTTTATTCTTCGCTCTGGGAAAGTGTACCCGATAGAAATATTACTGAGCTTTAGAAATGAAGCATCTTCCACAGCCCAGGAGTGAATATAATTATCGCCTGTCTCCATATCATAGTATGCCGCTACACTTTTACCTTCGTTGAGCATTGTGAGCTCATCCGGATTGGTTATGATCTCACCGGCAGCATTGATAGTCATCCAACGGTTGGAACTGTCAGAAACCGCAAGTGCATTATAGTTGAGAGCACCTGACTTCGCATTCACAAGCTTTGTCGCATTGAGCACATCGTTGCCAATGCTGAATGTGAGGAATATGGAGAGATCAAAATTGCGGAAGAAGAAATTATTATTAAGACCACCATATAGTTTGGGAGAAGCATTTCCTATCACAGTCTTGTCATCTTCATCAATTACTCCATTTCCATCCAGGTCCTTAAATTTCCACATACCGGGGCGCACATTACTACTATTGCCATGATATGGTACTCCCTCCTTAAGCGTATATTGCTTGGTGTACTCATTAAAATTGAAATCTTCCACTTGATAAAGGCCATCTGTAACAAGACCATAGAATTGACCTATCGGACATCCGACTTCAATCAAATGTGTGTTCTGCTCATAACCAAACCTCCCTTCATAGAGCTGAGATTTTTCCCCGGTAAGGCGTACTACCTTATTGCTATTGTGTGAAAGATTTAGAGTGGTACTCCATGAAAAATCACGGCTGCTGATATTGACCGAATTAATGGAAATATCAAAACCGACATTTCTTGTGGCTCCGGCATTAATAAGCATATTGGCATATCCGGACGACAGAGGTACCTGAGCATTGAGAAGAAGGTCGTTGCTTTCATTTATATAAAACTCCGGAGCAAACGTAATCCTACCATTTAATATTCCAAAATCAACACCAACATTGAATGTCTTATTAGCCTCCCACTTAAGATTGGGATTAGGAATATTAGCTGCAACATATCCAGGTCTCAACTGACCACCCATTGAAGCAAGTATCGAATTCATCAAAGCAAGAGAATTGTATGAGCCAATGCGGTTATTACCGGCAAGACCATAGCCGGCACGAATCTTAAGATCTGAAAGCCAGGACACCTCTGATAACCATTTCTCTTGGTTGAGCCTCCAGGCAGCAGACAAAGCCGGGAAATATCCCCATTTATTGTTCTTTCCAAATTTGCTTGAGCCGTCGGCACGGAAAGTTGCAGACAAAAGATAGCGACCTTTCAGATTATAATTTGCGCGCGCAAAAAAGGAAAGAAGCTTATCATCGTCATTATAGCTGGAAGATATTGCAGATGGTGTTCCGAGCCCCATGTCATTAAGTAAAAAATCGTCGCTTGGAAGATTAGTAGTGGTGGCACTAAGTGATTTAGCAGTGCGTGACACATATTCCTGCCCCACTTGCACAGTAATCCTGTCATCCTTGTTCAGACGTTTATCATAGCTTAGCACATTTGAGATAGAAAAAGATCCATTTTCTGTATTCGTCACTGTACCATAAATACCGTTGCGCTTACCCATAATTGAGTTAGCTCCATAAAAAAGTTCCCGATTGAAGGTCTGATGGCGAATACCGGTATTATTTCTGAAGTTCCAGCCTCTGCCAAGATTTATTTGAATATTGGCACTTGCAGAAAAAGT
>CAYNEZ010000291.1:0-2294 GCA_964396365.1 uncultured Sangeribacter sp.
TTAATTATGAACAATCCATTTCACTACATACCTGACGCCGCGTGCAAAGAAGCTTTCCGGCTCTTGATCGAAAGGCTGGATAATCTGAAGCAGAGCGATAGGCCGGAAGACATCAACTTCTGCCACGAACTCGAAGCCGGGAAAATGCTTGGTGTGCTAATTGCAGAAGATGCTGATGGTATGCGCCACACGCTATATGCCTTTTCAGGACAATTGGGCTACGGAGGTTTCTATCATCCCGGATTTGTTGAGCCAGTCTTCGATTATCTTCAGCCTGCTGGATATTTCAAGACGAAAGAAGCGGAAATATCCGATCAAAACGCAGCGATAACTCGTTTCGAAACCGAGGTACTCCCCCTAATAAGAAAAGACTATGAGCAAGCCAAGAAGCGAATAGATTCCCGAATTTCGGAATACAAGGAAAAATATCGCCAATCAAAATTAGAGAGGGATGCCAAAAGAGCATTCGGCATTGCTGATGAAGCTGAGGTAGCCGCTATGATTCGCCAAAGCCAGTTTGAGAAAGCAGAGCTTCATCGTCTTAAAAAAAGGACAGCAACAGACCTTGAACCTTTTGCCAACCAGCTAAAGGAAGCAGAAGCCCATCTTGCGGCAATGAAAGAAACGCGCCGCGCCGATTCTGAAGCTCTGCAGAAATGGCTATTTGATAATTTTCGCGTTATGAATGCTCGCGGTGAAAGTCGTAGCCTTAGTGATATTTTTGCCGATACTCCCCTTAAGATTCCACCCTCCGGAGCCGGAGAATGTTGTGCCCCCAAACTATTGCAGGGCGCCTATCTGAAAGGTTGGCATCCGGTGTCGATCGCAGAATATTGGTATGGCAGGCCTAAGAGTGGCGAGGTGCGCATTCATGGCAACCATTACCCTGCATGCCGTGGCAAATGTCTACCTGTATTGAGCTGGATGCTTCAAGGACTTTCCATAAAACCTCCACTGAATAGCGATCCCTCTTCCAGTGCTACGCATAATCCTGAAGTAATCTTCGAGAACCGATGGTTTTGCGTAGTCAACAAACCATCCGGTATGCTCTCCGTGCCGGGCAAAGGGAAAGCAATCTCTGTGCAACAATGTCTGGAAGAGAAATATGGTGCCGACCGAGAAGTAAAAGTGGCACACCGTCTCGATCAAGATACTTCGGGACTATTGGTTGCCACATTCGGACCTCTGTCTTTCAAAGAAATGCAGCGTCTTTTTGCTATGCGTAGAGTGAAAAAGACGTATATAGCCGAACTGGAAGGAGATTATGAATCGCGAGGCATATCCCGCCAGGGACGCATTTCTCTCCCCCTATCTCCCGATTGGCTTGACCGTCCCCGCCAGCGCGTAGACTTTGAAGAAGGTAAAGAGGCTACTACGGATTATGAATTCACAAAAGTCCATGAAGGAAGA
This sequence comes from uncultured Sangeribacter sp., assembly GCA_964396365.1. Lineage (GTDB taxonomy): Bacteria > Bacteroidota > Bacteroidia > Bacteroidales > Muribaculaceae > Lepagella. Next base: position 1,411 of record CAYNEZ010000291.1, read on the forward strand.
AGCCGCGTTGTATTCCATCCCCTCACAGGGCGTACTCATCAACTTCGTGTGCATGCCGCCTCCCAGCAAGGTCTCGCAATGCCAATTGCAGGCGACCGCCTCTACGGCAAAAATTCAGGCAGCAATGCATCCCGTCTTCTGCTCCACGCCCATAAGATAGAATTCATCTTCCCAATAGACCACCAAACCTACACCTTCGAGTCCCCAATCCCCTTTTAGCACTACTTAGTCAAGTTTCTCAAGTTTGATCTTCATAAGTTCCAATTCCTTAGCGCAGGAATTGCGTTTATTCTCTGCGTTCTCCGGGCGATGCGGAGCAGCCCGTTTCCATTGCGGACTTGCCAATACCGAGTCCCGAAGCCTCGCAAAACGCACCACGCATTACGCAAAACATAAAAATCTTTGCCTTTGCGTGAGATTTTAAGAGCCTGCGAAAGTCGAGTTATTTCGCTTTTGCGAGCTTGAAAGTCACAGGATAGGTATATCTCGTATTTGCCGGCTTGCCGTTGGCATATCCGGGTGTCCAGCTTGGCATGCTCTTTATGACGCGAAGAGCCTCGTTATTGAGCACATCGTTGATTCCTCTCACTACTTTCGGAAATGTCACAGCACCATTTTTGTCAATGATGAACTCCACGATGACCCGACCCTCGATTTTAGCTTTTGCCGCATCTACAGGATATTGTATATGTTCTTGAATCCACTTATCAAGCCCCTGTGCTCCCCCTTTAAAAATGGGAGCCACAGGAATGCCCTTCATGTCATAAATATGTAGAGGGTATCGTTTTTCCTCCGGAATCTGTTTGATAGCCGGCGGGACTTCTGTCTGAGGCTTGTTTTGTGGCAGTTTGAAATTTACTCTACGCAATTCGCGTGAGTTTACA
>CAYNEZ010000292.1:0-2273 GCA_964396365.1 uncultured Sangeribacter sp.
CATTGGCTCGTGAATACAATCTCAACAAAAACAGCCTTCAGGAAATCCTTTATGGAAGGAATGAGTCTCTGGTATTTTGCAACCGATGCGGAAGGCGTATGAGCAAACGGGAATACAACAGAACAAAAGGAATGTGTTCCAATTGTTTTGCCGACACATTGGAACTATAAATGATTAAAAGCAGTTTTATTATGAACACAACATTAAAAATCAAACAATTATGGGAGTATTTAGACATTCAGGATGATGAGATTCTGATAGTCCGTTCATACAGTCAAGAAACGAAAGAGGATGAATACCTCCTCGTAGAGAAGAGTCAGGATGGACTCAAAATCACAACAACGGTCAATCTACCTGAATTTAAGGTAGCCAGACCCTTCAAAATGATACAGCAACGTGACTCTGAAGGGCATTACACCATACCTTCAGTCGAACAAATGAGACAAGATAAACTTAGCGATTATTAACTAACTTAAATCTCATTTTTAAGATTTGTTAATAATTTTTCCTGTAGGCTCTGCACTATTACACGGTGCAGAGCCTATTTCTTTGCACTAAATGATAACAAACAGTTTACAATGACACATCAGAGAATTAAGACTAACATCAAGTTCTATAAGGGGCTTGAAAATGTAGAAGACCAAATCTATGGTTTTGTGACCAGAATCAATGGCAGTTGGAAAGGCTGTCGGGACACTGAAGAAAGAAAAAAGATAGTGTTCGTCGACAGCAAGATAATCCAGAATATCATTCCCAATATGCTTTATAGCTGCTCATTGATTCCCATGCGCAATTCCGGTGGATTCATTGCTTTGTCGGCCACCCCTATTCGATTCAAGGGTGTTGTAACTACGACCTGCACGAAAAAGGCTCATCAGGTAAAAGTTAAATTCGGCAATAAGACACTCATTTACGACCCTTCCAGTTCGCAGAAACGAAAAAGAGACATCAAAGCCATCGCCAACAATCTCCGAAATCGGATGGACTTGGAGAACCCGCAGATGGTAGCTGAAGATTTCATTAACAACGCCTGTATTGTCAAAAGGCTTTACGAACAATCCCAGAGCAATGTTTGATGAGAGAATGTCCGGAAGCGAGTTGCTTGATGAATACTTACTTGATCTGGAAGTTCTGCAAGCCAAGACTATCCGTTTCGACAAGTCCGATTATGTAAGCCGATACCTTTGGAAACGACGTAAAAATCCAACAGTCATCCTCACAAAAGTTTTTCCAACCCCAAGAGGAAATACCTACTTAGGTATTCTGATTTACAGTCAGTCTGGATTGGGCAAAACAAAACAATGGAACTTTACGTCTTTCCATATCGGTCTTATTCAGACAAGCAAAGGACTGGGGGCCATAGCCTTCTACACTGAAAGCAGACAAGCGATCAAGTACAATCCCCATTTCTTCCATAGGTATAAGGAAAGATTTTTGGAAGTCTGTGATTGGCAAACCAAGAATCAACTGATGCGGACCCAAGACAATCTTGACATCATTGCAGTTTTCATGAAGAGGAACCTGACTATGACCTGGATTGAAACCAAATCCGTTTTTAGAAATAAGGTCCATATCTTTGGTCCTATCAACGATGGTGTCGCTCTCCTCCAATGGGATAACCAACGAAGACTGCTTCAGGCCAATACCTTTGTCACTATGAATATGCTCGATGTCAAGCAGACTGAGATGGTCAAGTACGCCAAAATATATCTTTCTCTCTCCAAAACACAAAGAAAGAAATTCCAGTTCCCGGATTTCATTTCAAATGATTAAAAGCAGTGTCATCCAATTATCTCATTATGGTCAATCTCAATGAAGGTATTGCAGTGGATGCAGCCCACTCCACCAAGAACAAAAAGACTGAGTTTCGGGGGGTGGATTTAAAGACTGGCAAGACTTTGTTTTACTCAGACTTAGGAAACCAAACCATAAACATCGGAGAATTTCTTGCCATAGTTGAAGCAGTCAAATATATCATAGACAATGGTTTTCAACCTAAAGTCATATTCTCCGACAGCACCACAGCTATCAGTTGGTTCAAAAATAAGCGAACGGCATCCGGCAAACGAAACTCCAAACTGATGAAGGCCGAGATATATCTCAGAGCTTTTGCATACTGGATTGACGATATTGAAATAATCAAATGGGATAACCGTCAGTGGGGTGAGATACCTGCCGATTTCGGTAACAAGTAAGTATGATGCAATCAATTATTAACATGTATGGCTTGGGAGCTGTCTCTGTTCGGCAAGTAATGGGGTTGGTGGAAGAGG
>CAYNEZ010000293.1:0-2269 GCA_964396365.1 uncultured Sangeribacter sp.
AGGAAACAAAAATCATCCTGTGGCAGTCTGATGGTATTCGTTCAGGCCAACTATTTTCGCGAGGATCTCCCATATTACTCCAACAGTGCGAGCTACTACTTCTCGACACCAACTTTTACTACGACGGAGCTTGTGACAGCAGCCCTACAAGTCCTGGACGCTATTTTCAAACCTGGCATACATTATAAAAGGGCTGGGGTTATGGTTTCAGATATTTCTTCTGGAGAGGTAATCCAACCTGATTTGTTTGAATACGACAGAAACCTAAGCACGAAGTATCGGTCTATCTCAGAGGCAATGGACGAGATAAATAGAAGGCTAGGAACTGACACTGTGATATTGGCCTCACAGCAATACCCACAGAAGGACGAAGATGGCAAGAGTGTCAGGTTCTCTCATGCTATCCGTCGAGCTATGAAGTCTCCCGACTACTCTACTTCTCTGGACGCGTTCAAAGTCACATAATGAAAAAAGCAAATTTTAGTGCTTTTGTCTACTTTCAATATTTGTTTTAATAGCAATTCCATCCTTTCTCGATTTATCAATGAAAAATGATAGAATCTGAGAAAGACTATTAGAATCTAATATCAACTGCTCTATATAAAGCTCCAAGTTTGCAGAATATATGTCATCATAATCCACATCATTTTCCTCAAATAAGGACATGTCTCCGCAAAGAGCATATCTTGAAAAAAAAGCTTTAACAAATGAACGAGCTTGATTAATATGATATGTAAACATTATTAAATCCTTTTGGTCCATCTTACCCATTATTATTATATTAGTATTGGAAATAATAGTCATCATGGATTTTTCTTCCGTTATCTTTGTAAAATACAAATGGAATGACTGTTCTTCTTCTTTCCAAGAGATAAAACCGTTAGATGCATTTATATTATATCCTTCGTTTTCCAAATAGGTAATAGCATCGTTGTAAAGATCCTTCGACAAATCATAAGCATAACTATGAAACCAACTTAAAATGAAAATCATTAGAAAGAGTATTATTCTCATATCATAGAGGTTAAGAAAACCGCCTCCTGATTCCCTAATTCGGCGTTCAACAATCGATACAAGAAAAGAGGGGAATCCATCTTACCTCAATCATAGCTATACAGGCTCGCCAAAGCCTACGAACTGAATGAAAAAGGGTAGAATAAACTGCCCCTCTGAAATGTGTATGCTATGGTACGGTCTTAGAAGCCGCAGTATAGATACGACAAAACAGAAAGAGCGTCTAATCTTACTCTATCTCAGTTCGTTTTTAGTTGATTGGCGATTGTATAGCTGAGAAAGAAAGCTTGACACTTTTCTTCGGGTTGGCATTACTCTTCCAACTCCGACTACAAAGTTAATCATTTTTTTTGATTAGACGCTCATAAAAGCAATTTATTCTACAGTGGTGAGGGAAAAATATGCTTTCAAGACGGAAAAAAGAAAAAAGCACCCAGCCTTAGCTGAGTGCAAATGGTTTCTGTTAGACATTCTCAATACTGAACTCTTCAAGAGAATAACAGCAATTTCCATGTTTCTTGCTGAATGATTCGAGTGCTTTTCTACAGGAATCCAGAGTTGTCAGATGCTTTGATTTGGTGATAGTCTCTACCGCCTTTGCAAGTGATTCAAGATTCTGATAGTATTCAGTATCCTCATCTTCTACCCAGAGATAGAAACGCTCAGGAAAGTATTTCCGAGTATCATCATTTGTGACGTAGATACACATTCCAGGTTCTTCGCACTGGTAGTAAAGCTTTATGTCGGGGAAATGCTCTTCAATGAGTTCCCTGACTTCATTAAGCTCTCCCCATGCTGATTCAACGTGGAAGGTTATCTGGTCTCCGTCAAACGTAAGGTCATCCCATGCGCCACGGCAATAGACTTTATTCCAATCTCCTCCGAGTCTGATTACAAGATTTCCAAGCCAGGTCGTTCCAAAGCCGTTTGGATGTAACGGCTCTTTCATGCACTCCAGTTCATCCATGATAGAATGTAGCTCTTTCAGTTGCTGCTTATCTCCTACAGCGACATATAGCGTTGAGGCCCAGTTAGGCATTGTCCACCTCCTTCCCATTTTCGTATCGATATATGTTCAGTGTGTCAACTGTCATCCACTCACAGTCCTTCAATCTGAATTCATACTTGTCCTCCAGTGTGTGAAGGAAGTCTGAGAAGTCATCATATTTTTCAGATTCCTTGATTTCTTCTTTTGTCAGGTGGATGATATTCAGATTTCCACCTGCATAGTCGAGCATTAAAACGTAGTTTGTTT
>CAYNEZ010000294.1:0-2205 GCA_964396365.1 uncultured Sangeribacter sp.
GCATTCCGATGGGGTATCTCAGTTCGTCCATAATCTCAAACTTTTCGCAAATATAATGATTTTATCTGGATTATACAAATGAGCTCAGAATATATGTTAGTTACTCTTCAAACCCTGGGGTTGTGGGGGTGGGGAATTTTTTGTAATTTTGTGGTTTCAATTGCAATTTTCAATGATGGAGAGAGAGGATTTTATTATTTCATTTGATAGCCCGCGGTTGGGGTATGGGAAGGTGGTGCTCGACAATTCCGCTCTCGGCGGTATTTGTCGTGGTGTCACAGCTGTGGTCGGGAAAAATGGAAGTGGGAAGTCTACTTTGGGAAATGTCATTGCCAAGGGAAGATATGCTTATGGCAATCGCCTTGGGTTCAAAGACAATGTCTCAAGAATCAAGATGATAACTTTCACTGATATCCATTCGTTTACAGGTATAGATGTGCAATCGTTTCAGCAACGGATGGAGTCGACAGCCAACGACTATGTGCCAACGGTAGGAGAGATCTTCGGAAAGAAACTTGATTCGGATGAGTGGAAAAAATATTCTGAAGTATTTAGATTGCGTGACATTGAGTCAAAGAAAATCAACTATCTTTCGAGTGGGGAACTTAGAAAGCTCCTTATCATCAATGCGCTTTGCGATAAGCCTGATCTTCTGATCCTCGACAATCCCTACATTGGCTTGGATGCAGCGTCCCGCAAGGATTTTGATGAAGCAATTAAGCTTTTGAAAGATAGTGGGGTGTCTGTTGTATTTCTCTTATGCGATCCGGAAGATGTGCCGAATTATGTAGATACCATAATAGAGATTAAGGACTGCAAGATAGGGTATCCAATTCAAGGGAAAGAGAGGATTGCGGAATATCTTAATCTTTCCAAAGACATAGAAGATGACAATGTGATAACCATACCGGATAGGATTTCAACCCCAATGTATAAGGATTGTGAAGTAGTTTTCTCTATCCGTGATGGTCATGCCCGATATGGCGACAAATCAATTTTTGAGAATTTCAATTGGACAGTCCGTCGCGGTGAATGCTGGGCGCTCCATGGGCCAAATGGATCGGGAAAGTCTTTGCTTTTGAGTATGATCTGTGCGGATAATCCGCAGGGATATGCCAACGATATTACATTGTTTGATCGCCGTCGAGGTACGGGGGAGAGCATCTGGGAGATTAAGGATGCAATAGGATATGTGTGTCCTGAGATGCAGCTATATTTCAAGTCGAACGATCCGATTCGTGAGATAATCGTGCAGGGGATGCGGAATACTTTGAATCGATATAAAAAGTCTACTCCAGAGGAGAGGGTGACTGCAGATGCTTGGATGGAAGCGTTGAATATCAGTCATCTGGCGGAGAGGAAGTTTGCAGATCTTTCTTCCGGAGAGCAGCGATTGGTGATGCTTGCAAGGGCTTTGGCGAAACAGCCGGAGTTGTTGGTGCTTGATGAGCCGCTTCATGGATTGGATAGGGAGATGAAAAGGAGAGTGAAGAGGATTATATCTAAGTTGGTGGAGGAAAATGGGGCTTCTTTGATCTTTGTGAGTCATTATATGGAAGAAGTGCCGGAGTGTGTTACTCAGGTGAAGGAAATAGGAGGTCGCCTCTCATAAAGTTTCTGTAAGACGCGCGCAAACGCATCGGGACGATGCTTACTACCCTGAGGGCCGGTAATTACTTGCATAAAAAGATGCGCGGAGTGGAGCCGCGCATCTTGGGAGTTTAGTTAGATTGTTCTTTTGGGGTGTCGTCTTGGAGGCGGAAATTGATTGGGAGGGTGAAGTAGCAGTCTACGGGTTTGCCATTCACGGTGCCCGGAATCCATTTGGGAAGAGAAGATACTACTCTGAGTGCTTCTTTGTCAAGAGATTCATCAACTCCTTTTACAATTTCGGGATCGCTTACAGAGCCATCTTGATTGACTACGAATTTTACGATCACACGCCCTTGAATGTCTGCTTTCATAGCTTCTTCTGGATATCTGATATTCATGCTGAGATATCTCATTAGAGCTTCCATGCCTCCAGGAAATTCAGGGATATTTTCCACTGCAGTGTAGATTTCCTTGGGCGTTTGGGGAGTTGGCTTTTCAGCCTGAGTTGCCGCTGTGGTGGCAGCCATTGACTCGAGGACTCCGGCCACTGATGGGACGGAAGTCACTGCGATTCCTGCTCCGATGGCGGGAATCAGTGCAAGCGCGAACAAT
>CAYNEZ010000295.1:0-2196 GCA_964396365.1 uncultured Sangeribacter sp.
TGCTCCGCATGTGTCGTTGTGCGTCGTCTCCTCCTCATTCTCCTTCTCTCCGCCCCGCTCTCCGCCCTTTTCACCTCCTGCGGCCACGATGACCTCGTGCCCCCAGATATCTATGTAGAAGACCCCGAACCCCCATATATCGAGCTCAAAATAGCCGTTCCCCTCGCCAATCCCTCCGCAACTCGCGCAAATCCTATGGGAGGAGAAGAAGGCAACGGTCGTGAACGTGGTTTGGAAAATGAAGATAAAATCCACGACTTCAATTTGTTTTTCTTCGAAGATGAGGGTGGCTTAAATGGAAGCGATGAAACTATGCTAAAGCAGTTTTATTATAGTTTTGATGGTGACATTCAGAATAACAGCAGGGAGTTAGAGTCCGTAGATGATAACAATGGTGATAAAGATCCATATTATGGGATCAAGTATATTAAGCTCAAGATCCAATATTGGGAGGATGATATTCAGAATTGTAAGAAGTGGAAATTCCTGGCTTTAGCTAACTTTGGAAAACTCTCCAACATTAGTACATTAGGACAATTGAGAAATCTTCCCCTCAATGAAGGTACTTATAATATGCAATCATGGCTGAAGAATGATCCGTTTACAAAAGATGCTTCGAAATATGATCATTTCTATATGTCTACTGCATATGAAGCTGAAACGTGGTTTGGAGGGCAATCCACAGGCACAAATTCTATAGAGGATGATGGAAAGAGTGGATATTCTGGAACTACAACGGTTCAAAGAATGTATGCCCGTCTTGACCTATGGTATAATTATGAAAAAAATGCAGTGCTAACAACCACTGGTGATAACGCCAGAGTCAAAGAACTTAAATACAGCGTTGTTGATACTAAGGGCAATATAGTGAAAGATAAAGAGGGCGAAAATGACTTTGCCGAAGTATATATCACCAACGTTCTTCCTGTGAACGTGATGCAACACCCCTCATTCCTCTTCAAGAGGGTTACAAAAGACATAACTTCATTTATTAAAGTTGACCTTTCAAGTGCTCTGAGTACAGAAATGTATTTATGGGGTGGCAAGGAAAGTCCTTCAGAGGGTCCATTTGAATCAAACTATAATGATCGTCCGACTAATTATGTGATGGAACGCACCACTACTGCAAAGGAGATAGGAGGTGTAACTTCTCAAACTGATTTATATACTTGGTACGGCGAGTCAGCTCTTCATAAAGTAGTTGACTATATTAAGCCAACCAATACAAATACTGATACTGATGGGCATCTTTCAGCTTACTATGACATAGGGAGAGTCGCCGCTGGAATGGATCCTATTTACAATTACGGTAACGACGAAGATTACCCTTGTAACCGTGTTTCAATAATTGGTTACGCCAATGAGAATACCCATCCCACAGACTGCTACCACAGCAACTACCTAACCGGCATGGCCTTCCGAGCCATCTACGTCCCTAACAAAATATATAGAGGCTCAACCACTACAACTAACGCAGATGGCACGAAGAATGATTCGTTTGTAGAAACTACTACGGTCACAGAAGGCAAAATATACAGATATCAGAAAACAAATCGTACTCCTAAGGAAAGCTACAGCATTTATTTCACAACATTGGAAGCCGCGCAAGTTTATGATGCTGCCCATACTGAGGATATGGGAATTATCACAGCCTACGATGCCGTTGAGCATGAGGCAGATGGTAGCAAGAAATGGGGCTTCATCTGCTACTACAACCTCTGGCTCCGCCATTACAATAACGAAGCTGCAGACTATCAGGATAACTTCCCGATGGAATACGCTACAGTCCGCAACAACATATACCGAGTCTCTGTGTCCTTCAGCGGCCCAGGCGACCCGACCCCCACAATGCGCGAACCCGACACGATGAAAGCTCGAATATTCGTACGAAAGTGGAATTACCGAAAAGAAGATCCAATAGAATTCTAATAATAGGGAATTAAGAATTATTTGAAAAAACAGTTGAGGATTCAACTTGGAATTTCGGTTCCTCAAAATTCTACCTTCTCATGAACTCTGAAAATTCAGACAACAATGATAAATAAAAAACCACATACAGAATTTCTTAGTGGAGCACGAGGCAAGATTATGCTTTGTGCTTTATGCGTTTTGCTTTATGTATTGCTCTTCTTCCTGTTTACCGCCTGCGTTCAAAACAGTCATGATGACCCCGACGATCCCGGCTTCGAAGAAGGC
>CAYNEZ010000296.1:0-2190 GCA_964396365.1 uncultured Sangeribacter sp.
GGCTTGCATATTCCTGATGAAGCGGATGTCGGTAGGTTTTTTCAAAGCTGTCTGCTGTCTGTGAAAGTCCGAACTGAAGATAGATGTCGGCCCGCAGACCAGTGTTTCCCTTTGCTTGAGCAACCCGGCTGTCGCCTTCAAGTTTAAGCCGACGATAGTAGTCAGGTTGAGAAGCGTTTCGCATTGCCATTTCTTCTGCAACGGGAAGTGATATCTCAATATCGGGAACTTCAATCGGGAGCTGCAACGTAATGTCAGAAAGATCCTCCAGTCCGAGATATGATGCAAGCAATTGGGTCTGTTCATTGACTTGAACTTCTGCGTCCATACATGCGGTCTCCTCATTCAGTCGATTGATCTCGAGTTGGAGGATATCGTTCTCGTTTATTATACCAATTTTATATCTTCCTTGCGCCATCTGGTAGAGAGTATCGGCTGAAGCGAAGTTTAGACGAGCCATTTCAAGGTTGGTCTGAGCTTCCACTAAAGAGAAGAAATATCCGCAGGCGTGGGCAGCGACAAGTTGCATGGCTTCCTCATAGTTTTTCTTTGCTTCCCGATATCTCAGTGGTTCTATTCGTCGCTCCCATTTAAAGGAATTATATCCGAAAATGCTTTGACGATATCCTACAGTCACAGGAATAGAACTGTAAGACGTATTCTTGCGCTCGAGTTCATCTATTCGCGAAAGGGAAGACTTAAGGAATAGCGATCCGCCGGTGAAAGGAATATTTTGGTTAACGGTCAAGGCAAGGTCGGCATTTATCTGATTTTGTTTTATAAAAGCACTCGTTCCGTCGTTAAGTGTAATTTTATTGATTTCCCGGTTTAGGAAAGGAGAAGAAGTGAGAGTGACTGAAGGGAGATAGTTTGCCTGATAATATTTATATTGCCATTCAGCAGCCAAGAAAGCATGCTTTGCGCTTTGAGCAGAAGGGGAGTTCTCCTGAGCCCTGGCAATGACTTCCTGCAGCGTCATTGTTTGAATAGTTGGCTCAGCCCCATGCGTCAGCACGGGGAGAGCCAACATCAACGAATTGAATGCAATATGTTTGATAGTTTTAATAGACATAAATTATTCTTTTGTCTTATTTATTAATCAAACTGCGTGCCAAGTTTATAAAGTGTTAATTTCTAATATGATATCTAAGATAATCCATAAACAAAGTGTGCGAATCCGCACACTTTGGTTCAGATTCGCACACTCTATGCAAATAATAATTTGGTCGCAGGGAAAAGTAGTTTCCGATTTATGAGGAAAGGGATTGGGCTTAATGAACGATTGAAATAAGGTTGTCGAAACGAGGAATGATGAAATCCGGATTGGCAGCATTCAATTCTTTGTATGATCCATTGCCGTAGGTCACTCCACAAGTCATCACACCAGCCTTTTTCCCCATGATAATATCAAATTCAGCGTCACCTACTATCATAGTTTCTGTAGAATTCCAGCCCTCCAAATCAAGAATCTTCAGAATAGTGTCAGGTTCCGGTTTCCCATTCTCAACATCATCACCCCCGATAACAGTAGAAAAGCAATCAGAAATACCGAAAAGTCTAAGAAATTCATTAAGTGATTTATGATTGCGGCTACTTGCCACGGCCAAACCATAACCTTCGCTAAGAAGGAATCTCAGAGTCTTTGTCACTTTAGGGAAGCAAGCAACATTAAGCGGATGCTTCAATTCATCAAATATGCTTCGGTAAGTTTTCGAAAATTCATTTCCAATTGCGGGAATGTCTGGCCATAAGATTGCGGGAATGTCTTCAAGACGCAGACCAATCACTGCTCGACATTCATTGTTATCTCTAACCGGAAGATTCATCACGCGCATCGCGGCCTGCATTGTCTTAATGATCAGAGGAGCAGTGTCGACGAGAGTTCCATCGAAATCGAAAATAATATTTTTTACCTGTGCCATATCTTTTGTTTCTTATGCAAAATTAATAAAATAAAATAGATATGAAAAATTTCATAAATTTTTTTTTAAGAAAAATTGGATATATGGAATATATTATATAAATTTGCATCAGAATGATATTGTTTTAATATCATTTCTGAGAGTCAAGAACCAAGGGGCGAGAGTAAAGGGTCAAGGACCAAGAGTCAAGAACCAAGGGGCAAGGACCAAGGCTTATGGGGAATGAAAATATGGATATTATTAACTTTAAAATAATGAGATTATGAGT
>CAYNEZ010000297.1:0-2183 GCA_964396365.1 uncultured Sangeribacter sp.
ACCACCATATTATGCCACTGGGGCTGATTGGTGTTGCTTACTTGAAGTTTCATAGTCAATTTATTATAGTTTTTCTTTTTTATCAGAGTTATTAGAGTTATCTGAGAGCTCCAATATATTTATTTTTTTATTCTTAAATTTCGGTTATGCTCGGCTATTTGGAAAGCTTCATCATATTTAGCTATGAAGAGTTTCCAATCGGCAAGAGCGGCAGTGGCAGAAGCTGCTTTTGAACAAGTCTCCACAGTCTTCATGTCAGCACCGGAAAAAGCCTCAAGAGTATGAGAGATGGTTTTAGCCGTGTCCCAGTAACTATTGTCATTTCGAGGAGCAACCACAGTACCGGTCTTCATAAGAGACTCTATTGGAGATTCGATCTTTTCGCCGGCAACATCTGATTCCACCCATTGTCCGAAACCTGACTTATCGGTAGTGACAGTAGGGACTCCGAAAGCAATGCTTTCGAGTGGAGTGTAGCCCCATGGCTCATAATACGATGCAAATACTGTAATATCCAGAGCAGGGAGAATATCGTAGTATGAGATATTCACAATTCCATCATTGCCGTCTAGATAACAAGGGATAAAGATAGTCTTCACTTGGCCATTGCCGGCAAGCTGACCTTCCCATTCAAGTTGACCAATTCGACAACAAGCAGGGTCTGAATCCTCGTTATTGAGGCGATGGGTCAGATAGTCGGGAGATACTTGGAGATCACCGTTCTGATTTAGATTGATGAGCAATTCACCATTTGGCTCTTTGACCCAAGCAGGAACAAGCACAAGAGCAAGGATATCTCGACGAGCAGCTGCTCCTGTCCTTGATAGCTCAGCCATACTGTCGAGGAAAACATCAAGGCCCTTGTTGCGGTATTCATTGCGTCCTGACGTAGCAATGATAAGAGTATCGTCACTCCATTTCTTACCAGTGATCTTCTCAGCAATCTGAAGAAGACGTTTTCTTCCAGCATTGCGAAGGATAGTGTAAGAACGTTTTGAAGGAACGAAATCGGGTTCAAAACCATTAGGTGTCACCACCTCAGGACGTTTGTCGAGCAACTGTGCGCATTCATCAGCAGTAAGTGTGCTTACTGCTGTGAAACAGTCTGCATTAATGGCAGCAGCTTTCTCCACAGAGTGTTTTGCCTCCATATTAAGTTCTCGGGCCATCTGGTCGCCGTTGTAGCCAGAGAAGTACTCGTATAGATTCTTTCCATTACCGCATATGGAGCGACCGATGGATGTGGCATGAGTAGTGAAGAGGCTTGCAGCCTCAGGCATAATCTTTCGAAGCCATAGGAGTCCCATGCCCGTAGTCCACTCATTGAAATGAGCAAGCACATCTTTATCTTTAGCACCTAAGTGATTAGCGAGAGCCTGCATTGTGATGGCAGCAGCCACACCGAATGCACACCCTTCCGGATAATCTCCGTAACAGTGAAGTGAATCAACGCCAAACATGCGCCACATCTCACCATATATATCATTGAGAACCGAATAAACACCTTCAAACTTAATTAAAACCACTACTGGAGAACCTGGAATATCCCAGCGACCAGTTCGCAGAGTGATACCGTGAGGGAGTTCGAGTTTATTAGCAGACTTTAGAAGGGTCTTATATTCTTTAAAATATGGGGATTGATTCTCATCAGTCCAGACATCGGGACCAATGAATATGAGATTGTCACCAAACTGCTCTTTCAGCACACGAGCTTTAGTGGAAAGAACGGTATATATACCACCGATCTTGTTGCAAACTTCCCAACTTGTCTCGAAAAGCAGTTTACCGGGGAAGCCAATAGGCTCATTCACAGTCTTTTTACCTTTACCTTTATTATCTTTGCAATCAGCAATAGGCTTCTTGCAAGCAGTCTTTGAGGAGATTGACTTTTGTTCTTTTTTCATATCGCATGCATAAGCCCGGCGTAATCCATAGGCCGGGGTATTTCTTACAAAGGTGCAAAATTATAAAAAAAATGCGTAATCTGCAAGTATTTCTATGTCATATAGCATAAATTTGGAAGATTTAAGGAATTTTAGACGAGTCTATAAATAAAAAAAGGCATACGCAAGGTGATATAAAGCACCTCAGCGTATGCCCAAAGATATGTGATTGTAATAATCATAAATAGCTATAATACCTATATTATAGAGAGTATAGAGCGGCGAATGCGTTCATGTCGC
>CAYNEZ010000298.1:0-2159 GCA_964396365.1 uncultured Sangeribacter sp.
GCTCCAACCCAGCGACCCCAGTGGCTCTGAAATTTTATGAGATGGGGTCTAAGACCCCATCTACAGCAATGAAAGCCCCTCCACCAAAAAGAAAAGGCTCTCTTTCCATTGGGAAAGGAGCCTTCAATGCTTTTTGAATGTTCAGGGCTATATTAGCCTTCTGAAATAGCGTCGCTCGGGCAAACCTGTGCGCAGCTGCCGCAGTCAATGCAGGTGTCCGGATTGATGTGGTAGATATCGCCCTCTGTGATTGAATCAGTGGGGCATACGCTCTGGCAAGTGCCACATGCGACGCAGTTGTCGCCAATTACATAAGCCATAATTGTAATTCTTTTAAAGGTTTGTTATTTTATAAGTGTTATCAGCTCGTTTTGTAATGCAAATTTAAACCTAAAACCGCAATTCACCAAACATTCAGCCAATTTATTGTCACCCAAACCCCTAATTTAGACACCGTCTAAACTACAATTATATTTAGTTGTCATAGTTGTATCCAAATCAATAAACTATCATAACGAATTAAATGTTAATACGATGACTATGTAACTCAAAAATATTTAACTCAAAACTTGCATAATCATTAAAAAAATAGTAACTTTGCGAAAACCATTTAATTATTACTTCATATGACTCGAAACATCACAATTAAAAATCCTTCTCAAAAGATGATTCAAGTCTTTGACAAATTGAAAGAGAGGAAACAAGAGCAGATTAAAAAATTGACTGAAAAAAAACAGTGTACTTTCACTATTATCGTATAAATGGATATTTCATTCGATATCTTAAATCAGGAAGGCGACCACATTAAGGTTGGCCTTTCTTATTATGATTATGAGACAGTAAGCATTTTTTCTTCAGATCCTTTGACATTAACTCTAGTATTTTATGATGTCACATTGGTAAGAGAATCAGGTGAAGGATATGTGGGATACAAATCTCTTTTCGCAATATCAGATGTTCTTGCCAGATTCATGAATGAAAACGAAGATGCAGTACTATGTTTTTATTGTGACGCAGCTACCGACGTGTTGCGACATCATACAAATATGTTGCCACAGGAATATAGAAGTAGATTGTTTTCAAGAATGTTCGACCTCTATATTAGAACTCACAAGGATTTGTCTGGATTTATAAATCATAAAGTTGAAATTGAAGATCCAGATAATCCGGAAAATCGACAATTCGCTCATTTCATATGCCGAACAAAACATGAACGAGCTGTAGCGGAATTAGGGAAGCTGTTAATGCAAAAATAAAGTTACTCCCGGCTGATTATTGTCATCAGCCGGGAGTAACTTCTTAATCGTGACTTGATTTTGCTTGAATTCAGTTAATTATGCAATGTGAATTAAGCATTAGCAATTAGTGCTTATCCTTGTATACCTTTATGTCCTTTGATTTCTGAGGCTCGTCTTCAAATCCGCGTAGACGGAGCAGGGCCTTTGCATCAGGAGCATGGCCTCGGAAGTTCTTGAAGAGTTCTGTGGCATCCTTGTCGTCGCCGCTCTCAAGGATATTCTTCTTATACACCTCTGCAGTCTTCTTGTCGAAGATTCCCTTCTCCTGGAAAAGCTCCCAAGCATCTGCCTCCAGCACCTGTGCCCATAGATAAGTATAGTAGCCGGATGCATACCCATCATCTCCAAAGATATGCTTGAAGTAAGGCGAACGATAACGGTAAGTGATCTCTGCCGGCATACCTATCTGCTCTGCAAATGCAGCCTCAAACCCCGGAACGTCTACATTCTCTCCGTCTGTCTTACCCCATGCGAGGTCAAGAAGAGCCGCGCCTGCAAGCTCTGTGGTGATGAAGCCCTGGTTAAACTTGGCGGCATCCTGTATCTTCTGGATCATCTCCTCGCTGATAGGCTCACCCGTTTTATAATGCTTGGCATAATAGCGGAGCACTTCAGGAGAAGTTGCCCAATGTTCATTAAGCTGCGACGGCAATTCCACACAGTCGCGGTCTACATTCGTCCCGGCAAGTGTCTTATATTTAGACTGTCCGAGCATTCCCTGAAGACCATGGCCAAACTCATGGAACATTGTCTCTACTTCATCAAGCGTAAGAAGTGCAGGCACATCTCCTGCCGGACGAGAGAAATTGCAGACATTATAGACGATCGGACGCTTCATGACTCCATCCTCATACATACCTG
>CAYNEZ010000299.1:0-2149 GCA_964396365.1 uncultured Sangeribacter sp.
GGTCGCAGACGATACCCTTATAGCGGATACGCTTGTATTTGCCGCAATGGCACTCATAGTCCTTTACGGGGCCAAAGATCTTCTCACAGAACAGGCCGTCGCGTTCGGGCTTATATGTGCGGTAGTTGATTGTTTCCGGCTTCAGGACTTCGCCGCTTGACATTTCCTTGATCTTCTCCGGCGATGCCAGACCTATAGTGATCTTGGAAAAGTTGGTTTTGATTTTATTGTCTTTTTTAAAAGCCATAGGTTTTCCTTCTATGTTGTCCGGTGCCGGAGTGCTTTGCTACACCCCGGACCGGGATTTTTATTTGTTATGCGCGGATATCTCTTATCAGTCGAGAGTGACACTGAGGCCAAGACCACGGAGCTCATGCAGAAGCACGTTGAGCGATTCCGGAATACCCGGATTAGGCATCGGATCACCCTTTACGATTGCCTCATAAGCCTTGCTGCGGCCGTTGACGTCATCACTCTTGATGGTAAGGATCTCCTGAAGTATATGGCTGGCGCCAAATGCTTCCAGCGCCCATACCTCCATCTCTCCGAAACGCTGGCCACCGAACTGTGCCTTACCGCCAAGTGGCTGCTGAGTGATAAGTGAGTACGGACCGATCGAGCGGGCATGCATCTTGTCTTCAACCATGTGGCCGAGCTTAAGCATGTAGATCACGCCTACCGTTGCCGGCTGGTCGAATCGGTCGCCGGTGCCACCGTCGTAAAGATAAGTCTTGCCATAGCGCGGCAGTCCGGCTTTGTCAGTCCATTCATTGAGGTCGTCAAGACTTGCGCCGTCGAAGATAGGAGTCGCGAATTTCTCGCCAAGCTCACGTCCTGCCCATCCAAGAACAGTCTCGAAAATCTGGCCAAGGTTCATACGAGAAGGCACACCCAACGGGTTAAGAACAATATCCACAGGAGTGCCATCCTCAAGGAACGGCATGTCTTCTTGACGCACCACTCGAGAGACGATACCCTTGTTACCGTGGCGGCCTGCCATCTTGTCGCCTACACCGATCTTACGCTTCTTTGCGATATAGACTTTAGCCATCTGCATGATGCCCGACGGTAGCTCATCGCCAATGGTGATATCGAATTTCTTCCTGCGGAGCTCGCTGTCTATCTCCTTATACTTGCGCAAATAGTTTGTCACAAGTTTCATGACCATTCCATTGATGCGCGCGTCATCGGTCCAGTTGCTCAGATTGACTGTCTCATATGGGAAGTCTTTCCAGTTGACACCATTGAACTTCTGATCTTTAGCCACAATCTCATCACCGAGGAAATCCTTTACTCCGGCTGATACCTGGCCAAAGAGGAGTTTTTCCATCTTGCCGACCATAATATTTTTCAGGTCATCAAGTTTCTTCTTGTATTCTCTGTCAAGAGCCTCAGTCTGCTCGTTGGCTGATTTTCGCGATGTGCGTGTCTTGACAGCCTTGGAGAATAGATTGGTGCCTATCACGACGCCCTTGAGAGAAGGACTTGCCTTCAGAGAAGCATCTTTCACCTCGCCTGCCTTATCGCCGAAGATGGCACGGAGCAATTTCTCTTCCGGTGTAGGATCACTTTCTCCTTTCGGGGTAATCTTACCGATCATGATATCGCCCGGAACTACGTATGCACCTACACGGATGATACCACGGTCGTCAAGGTCTTTGGTAGCATCTTCACTGACATTCGGGATGTCGGAAGTCAACTCTTCCATACCGCGCTTAGTTTCACGCACTTCAAGTGTGTATTCATCCACGTGTACGGAAGTAAGGATATCTTCTTTGACCATGCGCTCGTTGAGCACTATTGCATCCTCATAATTGTATCCCTTCCAGGGCATGAATGCCACCTTGAGGTTGCGTCCGAGGGCAAGTTCACCCTTTTCAGTGGAGTAGCCCTCTGTCAGGATATCACCTTTCTCTACCTTCTGCCCTACTTCGCAGATAGGACGAAGGTCGATAGTTGTGCCCTGGTTGGTACGGCGGAACTTTGGAATCTTATATTCTTTAAGGGCTGGCTCGAATTCTACGAACTCCTCATCCTCATCTCTGTCATAATTGATGCGGATTGTAGTTGCGTCTACGTATTCGATCGTTCCCGATCCTTCAGCCATTATCTGGGTTCTCGAATCCCTGATCAGCTGTCCTTCGATGCC
>CAYNEZ010000300.1:0-2106 GCA_964396365.1 uncultured Sangeribacter sp.
AATGGAGTAACTTTACCAAATATTTTGCTGCTAAATTTGACGCTCTAGGATTGAAGAAACTTATCTCCACGAGTTATGCTCCAGAAAGCAAGAAGTTGGTATTAGGTGGCTTGTTTTCAGAATATGAACAAACCTCACCACAATTTGATGCTGATAAATCTAAGACTCACGGTAAGATTTTTATTCTTGACAGTGATATCACTGGAGATGGACATATAAACATCGACGATTTGCATTGGGAATATCTCACTGGAGACGGTGATTTCCGTAGTGGTGAAGTTACTGCGCTTCGCAATGAAGCTGATATTATAATTACGAATCCTCCATTCTCACTATTTCGGGAGTTTCTTGCTTGGATAAATGATGCTAATAAGCAGTTTATTATCATTGGTAACATAAATGCCATAACCTATAAGGAGACCTTTCCCCTGATTATGTCAAATAAAATATGGATGGGTTCTACAATCCATAGTGGCGACCGAGAATTTGAGGTTCCACAGGAATATCCCATCACAGCTTCTGGATGGCGTATTGACGAGGCCGGACGTAAATTTATCCGTGTCAAGGGTGTCCGATGGTTTACGAATATTGACCATGGCAGACGACACAAGCCACTTCCGCTTATGTCAATGTCTGACAATCTACGTTTCAGCCGACACAAGGAATTGAAGAATAAAGCGGCATATGATTGTTATGACAATTATAATGCTATCGAAGTACCCTATACAGATGCAATTCCCGATGATTACATCGGTGTTATGGGAGTGCCTATTTCTTGGCTTGATAAATATTGTCCTGAACAATTTGAGATAGTTGGTATAACAGAAAATCCATCAACATCAGTCAATCCAGATATACATAATCTTATTATACCTAATAGACAAAAATATGATCGGCCATATATAAATGGTCGTCGTTCTTATCCAAGAATCTTAATACGTAAAAAATCATGATTCCCACACTGCATATTGATTGGACGGTAGGTGATATTTGCCGCGGCTTTGTTTATAACGAATATGAAGGAAAAGGATTATTCGGGCTTAACGGAAAACTAACTATTCAGCCAGAATATCAACGCCATTATATCTATAATGATGGAAAAAAGGATGTGGCTGTTATCGACTCCCTTCTGAAAGGTTATCCACTTGGACTTCTTTATTTCAATATTACCCCTTCAGGACAATTTGAAGTATTAGATGGTCAACAGCGGATCACGTCTTTTGGTCGTTTTGTTACAGATAAATTCGCAATTATCATCAACGGGCGAGAAACTTATTTTTCAGGTCTTGACGAAGTGCTGAAAGATAAGATTTTGAATGCAAGGCTGGTGGTATTTGTATGCGAAGGAACTGAACCAGAGATTAAAGAGTGGTTTGAGACAATTAATATTACCGGGGTGCCTCTTAATGACCAAGAACGCCGAAATGCCGTGCATATCGGTCCGTTTGTAACTTTAGCAAAAAGTGTATTTAGTAATTCACAAAACGCTGCTATTCAAAAATGGGGTCATTATGTTAGTGGGGATGTAAAGCGTCAAAAATACCTAGAAACTGCTCTTGACTGGATAAGCTACTCCAAAGGAATGTCTATTGATGCCTATATGAGTGTACGTCGTTTTGATACTTCAATTGAGGAACTGACAAACTATTTTAATTCTGTGATTGATTGGGTTTCCGGGACGTTTGATACTACTGAAAACATGGCCGGATTGGAGTGGGGAAGATTATATGAGGAGTTTCATAATGTACCGTATGACCGTACCGCTCTCAATACTCGAGTTAATGAGTTATTGCAAGATGAATCTATTAAGAGACGTTCCAATATTTATGAATATGTATTAGGCGGCGAGAAGAATCCCAATCTCCTTGAAATCCGTATATTTGAGGAATCAACAAAAAAGATTGTTTACAATCGACAGACAGAATATGCCAAAGCAAATGGTGTTTCGAACTGTCCCTTGTGTGCGCTCGGGAATGACAACAATCGTTCTCGTGTATATAAATTAAAAGAAATGGATGCCGACCATGTGACAGCCTGGAGCAGAGGAGGTGCTACAACAATTGATAACTGCCAGATGCTCTGTAAAACCCATAATCGAGCGAAAGG
>CAYNEZ010000301.1:0-2105 GCA_964396365.1 uncultured Sangeribacter sp.
AGTGCCCATGTCTCCACTTCCTCAGTACGGAATACTTTCTTTACGTTTTCTAACTTAATCATAACTATTATTTTAATTCATAATTCATTATCTAACTTTATGAAGTAACATTTCTTAATTGATCATTGATAATTCATCATTTATAATTGGCATCACTCTTTCGAGATGATTTTTGAGGTGTCTGTCTGGAGTATTTCTCGGATCTGCCAATAGACAATGAGTGTTATCAACGCTGTAACAATCATACTTCCAAAAATGATAGGAAAGTAAACTGAAACAGAGTTTGAGATACTTCCAATCTGCAATTCGCTTATATTTCTGGAGAAAAAGACACATACAGGAATGGCAATGATCAAAGCAACTACAATCAGAATGATATAAAGTCTGCCAAATATCTTGTAGATATCTCGGTCCTTTGCCCCGTTGACCTTACGGATCGCGACTTCCTTCCTCCTCCCTCGCGTATCAAGAGCGATCGCACTGTATATTCCCATCGCGCATATAAGCAGACTGATGCTGCCAAGCACAATACATCCCACATATACTGCGCGAACAGCTTGGGGTATCCAATTGACCGAATTTCGATAATTATTTATCATGTAGTCATTGTTTATGTTCTCGGGGTCGGTTGTAGAGAGTATGCGGGCTATCTTTTTATCGAGATTCCTCCCTTTCCCATACTTTGGAATGACAATATGGGTCATGTTCATGTAGTTTTCCTTCCAATAAGGTGTTATTGCCACTATCTGATTGAGTTCATTCGTGTATGGAATGTTCTTTATGATTCCTCCTATCGGCAAAGAAATCATATAACGTGGCCCTCCACAGAAAGATGAAAGCGTATTCCCATTGAGTACACTTGTATCCTTTAGCCTTCGGTAAAGATCCTCTCCAATTAGGAGGCATTCATTCCTGTCTACATCTCCGGGAAACCATTCCACTTCCATTCCTAATAAGGAGGGGAGATCTTTGTCAATAGTTTGAGTGCATCGGAAACTGCATTGTCCGTCCATTTTTTCCAAAGCTTCAGGACTGTTTTTGATTTCCTGTATATCGAAACTGCTATTTGGCTTGTACATTTCTATGCGCTCCACTTCGGGCATACGTGCTATTTCGTTGCAAACCCTTTGAATTCTTTCTTCATCACGTATTAAGTCAGTCCGAAGCAGAAGGCTTTCTGCATAAAGATCATCTTTTTCCGGGATATTGCATTGTTTGAGCATATTTCTTCCGGTAGTCAACAGAATGAATGTGCTGCAAACAAAAACAAGACTTACAGCAATCTGGAATCCCAACATAACATTGCGGAACGTATGGCTTCGACTCCTCCGCATACTGCCAGCAAGACCATTGGTTGAGTTGCATACACGTTTCAGTATCACCCATGCGAGGATGAAAACTATAAGAAGCAGACATACCCCGATTTCAGTACTGTAGAGCCATAGATGTGAGATAATTATTTCTTGGGTTTTGACACGCAGCAGTATTATATTTGATTGGAGGAATTCCTGAATGGGAAAACCTAATAATATTGCTAAGAATACTGATAGAGAGATGACGATGAAAGGTTCCGTTACGAGCATTCCTAATAGTTCTCTTCGATGAGCTCCGTTTACAATGCGTAGGGATATTTCTCCTCGGCGCATATTGAAAAGTTGTATCTGGGTGCGAAGGTATCCAATTATTGCAGCCAAAAGGATTAGGGAACTGAGGACATAGATAAAAGCCTTATAGGCATAATGAAACCTAACCTCATCCTTATTATACGTCTTTTTTATTTGTGCCTCCACTCCAAAAGGCAATACCAGTTCGTTGATTTCCTTTATCAACAGCTGCTCGGAGTTTCCATCCTTACGCACAATGTTAATCCATGGAAGTAGGAAGAAGAGATCATGGTCTTGATCTATGATCCGGTCGGCGAGACTGAATAGCAGTTCATCCTCGATATAGCTTGCACCCCCCATATAGGAACCTTCAATTTGCATGCTTTTATAGATGTCAACAATCCTTACAGGGATAGGCTGAACCGGACCTGTCTCTTCCTGTACGCTGCCAAGTGGAGATTTATCTTGAAATATTCTTTTTGCAAGCGTTTCCCCTATGAT
>CAYNEZ010000302.1:0-2030 GCA_964396365.1 uncultured Sangeribacter sp.
TTGAATTATTTAAATATCTCCAAAAGCATCTCTTCTGCCGCTCTTCTCGCCGCTCCTCTCGGCCCGATATCATTCATGATTATCACAATGCTATGCGTTGGCGCAAACTGCTCATCAAGCTTATATCCGGCATAGCACTGGATTCCCTTCATGCTCCCGGTCTTCATGGCCACATAGGAATCCAACTCTGTATTCTTCAGAAAATCGGAAAGCGTACCCTCTTGTCCTGCAAGTGGCATAAATGAAGCGTATTCTTCATTATCTCCCATTTTCCTTAGAATGCCATTGATAAAGTCAGCGGTGACACGGTTTGAACGTGACAATCCGCTACCGTCTATTAGTGTTACTCCATTGGTGGATATTCCTTCTGATTTCCAATAATTTATCATTTCGGAAGCCCCGGCTTCTGTTGCGCCTTCTTTCCCCCTTGCTAACGCGAAAGCACGCAGGAATGTCTCGGCAAAGAGATTGTCGCTTCTCATCATGCAACTCCTCATCACTTCCGAATACAGGTCGCTGACATGGTCAAGTAGGAGAGAGCCTTCTTCGGTATCGGTCAACCCTTCTTCCCCAATCTTTCTACCTCCTGCGATGCTGATTCCTGCGTTCCTGAGTCGCGATCCCAAATATGATAGGAATACAGATTCAGGATTCTTGACAGCATGACTTCCGGATGCATTGCGCCGGAAATTCAACGCATGACTTCCTGTTCCGTATGACTCATTAAGGTCTGCAGCCATCCAACTTGGTGGACATGCCGGCCCGGAATAAAGTGAAGTGTCAATGCGCAAATCCCCCTTTATGTGTGTGATCCCTTTATGACGCAGAGACGCGATTATCTCCTCTGCTATGTCGGCTGATGCCGGCTCACAGTTTGCTCCTAAGGTGGGATCTCCCCCTCCTATGATAAGAAGATCGCCGTCGATGGAATTTCCTTTGATCTGACCATCTGCATATACCAATGTATGAAACCTTTCCTCGGGTCCTGTCTCTTGTAAAAGCCCCGCAATTGTGACGGTCTTCATTATTGATGCAGGCAGCAATGGAAGGTCTGTATTATGCGAAGCCAAGATCTTGCCTGTAGTCAAATCTTGCACCAATACAGCTGTGCTTCCTTCTGTTATACTCTTGGATTTTAAAAATTTATCAAGTGGAGAGGCCCCAAATATAGTCCCCACCATCATAATAAGCACTAATAAAGTTATATTCCGTTTCATAGATATTCTAGTTTTTCCTTCCATCCAAGTCTCCCCCGCTATATCTGCGTGTGCAAAATTACAAAAAATTACTCATTTCTCCAACTTTAATCCCTTTCATATGTTTTACTGATGATAAACTACTAATGCAAACTAAACACACAAGTAAAGAAATGAAAAAACTACTTTATCTCCTTTTGGTCATTCCATTTGCGATGATGGTGACATCTTGTTCTAATGATGACGACCTTCCCAACGTTGACATCTCAATGTCGTTTGATAATGCAGTCGTAAAAGACGGTACTGTTTACGTAGTGCAAGACTCTGTTTTCTCTATCACTGGTTTGACCACCAAAGCTGTTGACAGCAATCAGCAATCAGCAATTGTAAACGTACGTTATTTCTGGAATGGTATCCCGGCTCCCGGACTTACTTGGAGCAATTTCCCAATGGAAATAAACATGGCAAACATGCCTCAACCGGAATCCGGCAACAACATTCTTGGTCTTGATGCTACTTTGCTCGAAACTGACAAGTCAATGTCTTACTGCTCATTGAGAGTTCCTATCAAGGCAGTGCAAAAGGTTGAAGATCTTCCTGATGGCCTTCAGCCCGGTGAAGCAACCCTTACATTCCAAAGTTCTCGTTCCAGCAAATAGTGTTCAATTTCTCAACTTTATGTTGAGAACATGAACCCGAAATCCCATGAAAGGACGCACACGTGCGTCCTTTTTAATTTTTATTAGCTACTTAGCTACTTATAATTTATCATTATTTTTTTTGCCATATCAAAAAAAATCCCTAACTTTGCATCCGCTATCCGAAATAGCCAAT
>CAYNEZ010000303.1:0-1984 GCA_964396365.1 uncultured Sangeribacter sp.
AATTGCAATTTTCAATGATGGAGAGAGAGGATTTTATTATTTCATTTGATAGCCCACGGTTGGGGTATGGGAAGGTGGTGCTCGACAATTCTGCTCACGGCGGTATTTGTCGTGGTGTCACTGCTGTGGTTGGGAAAAATGGAAGTGGGAAGTCTACTTTGGGTAATGTTATTGCCAAGGGCAGGTATGCTTACGGCAATCGCCTTGGATTCACAGACAATGTCTCGCTGATCAAGATGATAACTTTCACTGATATACATTCGTTTACAGGAATAGATGTGCAGTCGTTTCAGCAACGGATGGAGTCGACAGCCAACGACTATGTGCCAACGGTAGGAGAGATCTTCGGAAAGAAACTTGATTCGGATGAGTGGAAAAAATATTCTGAAGTATTTAGATTGCGTGACATTGAGTCAAAGAAAATCAACTATCTTTCGAGTGGGGAACTTAGAAAGCTCCTTATCATCAATGCGCTTTGCGATAAGCCTGATCTTCTGATCCTCGACAATCCCTACATTGGCTTGGATGCAGCGTCCCGCAAGGATTTTGATGAAGCAATTAAGCTTTTGAAAGATAGTGGGGTGTCTGTTGTATTTCTCTTATGCGATCCGGAAGATGTGCCGAATTATGTAGATACCATAATAGAGATTAAGGACTGCAAGATAGGGTATCCAATTCAAGGGAAAGAGAGGATTGCGGAATATCTTAATCTTTCCAAAGACATAGAAGATGACAATGTGATAACCATACCGGATAGGATTTCAACCCCAATGTATAAGGATTGTGATATTGTTTTCTCTATTCGTGATGGCCATGCACGGTATGGCGACAAGTCTATTTTTGAGAATTTCAATTGGACTGTTCGCCGCGGTGAATGCTGGGCGCTCCACGGACCAAACGGATCGGGAAAGTCTTTGCTTTTGAGTATGGTCTGTGCGGATAATCCGCAGGGATATGCCAACGATATTACATTGTTTGATCGCCGTCGAGGTACGGGGGAGAGCATCTGGGAGATTAAGGATGCAATAGGATATGTGTGTCCTGAGATGCAGCTATATTTCAAGTCGAACGATCCGATTCGTGAGATAATCGTGCAGGGGATGCGGAATACTTTGAATCGATATAAAAAGTCTACTCCAGAGGAGAGGGTGACTGCAGATGCTTGGATGGAAGCGTTGAATATCAGTCATCTGGCGGAGAGGAAGTTTGCAGATCTTTCTTCCGGAGAGCAGCGATTGGTGATGCTTGCAAGGGCTTTGGCGAAACAGCCGGAGTTGTTGGTGCTTGATGAGCCGCTTCATGGATTGGATAGGGAGATGAAAAGGAGAGTGAAGAGGTTAATAACTAAGTTGGTGAAGGAGAATGGGGCTTCTTTGATATTTGTTTCGCACTATATGGAGGAGATGCCAAGTTGTATAAATCAAATTAAAGAAATGAGAAGATGAAAATTAATAAAAAGATGCGCGGAGTGGAGCCGCGCATCTTGGAAGTTTAGTTAGATTGTTCTTTTGGGGTGTCGTCTTGGAGTTTGAAATTTACGGGGAGGGTGAAGTAACTGGCCACGTCTTTTCCATTTACTTTACCAGGAGTCCATTTAGGCATGCTGCTGACAACCCTTAGGGCTTCTTGATTGAGTTCATGATCTACTCCTCTTACAATTTCCGGGTTGGCAACTGATCCATCTGCTTCAATGACAAACTTTACGATGACACGTCCTTGAATATCATTTTTAGCAGCATTCTCCGGATATCTAATATTATTTATCAGGAAGTTCAATAGCGCCTCCATGCCTCCAGGATATTCAGCTTGCTGCTCAACTGCAACAAAAACAGTTTTATCTTTTTCTGGTGCAGTGTTTTCAGCCGGATTGGCTGTTGTGGCAGATTTGGTGTTCGCCATTGACTCGAGGACTCCGGCTACTGATGGGATGGAAGTCACTGCGATTCCTGCTCCGATGGCGGGAATCAGTGCAAGCGCGAACAAT
>CAYNEZ010000304.1:0-1931 GCA_964396365.1 uncultured Sangeribacter sp.
TAGAAAAGTTAAACGATATCATTAATTTTTGCAAGCTACTGATGAACTATTTGGTAAGAATCTTTTTTGATCGGGAGATCTTAATGCCCGGGGAAGATGGGTCGGATAATTGGCGACCATGGATGTCATACCATATATCGTCGCAGTTGTTGGAATATATCCGGTCGACTGCTGTGTTATCACCGAAAGAGCAGATAGTCTTCAGTGCCGGCGTAGCGTGACCGTCAAGACTGTTGAAAAGGGGGGCATTATACCATCCTCCAAGGTTTGTGTCGTAAGCATTATATTCCATCCACCACCAGAACAGTCCATTGACTTGATCATATTTTTCAAGAGTAGCAACAAGGTCTTTGGCAAACTTATCCTGTCCTTCTTCGTTATAAGACCATATTTTTGAGCAGTCATGGGTTGTGCCGGGCACTTCCCACTTATAAGAATAGCCGGTCTCAACTATCATGATGTTTTTTTCAGGGTACCGGTTCTGAAGAGAGGATAAAGCCTTGTCAAGAACACTCATGTCTCCATGGAAGTAAGGATAGTAGCTCAGACCTATGATATCATAATCCACATCAAGTTTTTTCATTTGGTCATAGAAATTTGTCAACACGTCGACTTGAGCCACTCTTTCTGTATGAAGAACGATCTTGGCATCCGGACACACCTCATGGCAAGCTTTGATAGCTTGATTGAGCAGTTTTCCAAAACGTGTCCAGTTTGCATCACTTCCCATAAACACTTTTTTTAGAGATGAAGATGACGCATCTTCCGATCCCCAGAGCATCCCGTAGCTTATTTCGTTGCCCGGCTGGATAAAAGCGGGTGTTATT
Organism: uncultured Sangeribacter sp.; assembly: GCA_964396365.1. Taxonomy (GTDB): domain Bacteria; phylum Bacteroidota; class Bacteroidia; order Bacteroidales; family Muribaculaceae; genus Lepagella. The sequence continues at coordinate 828 of CAYNEZ010000304.1, forward strand.
CCGTTTTCTTTCAAAGAAAGGAGCGTCTCTTTGGTGTAGTCATAAATTTTTTCATATAATTGCTCATCAGAAAGCCCTTTCCATGATTCAGGAGTCCACTGCTTTGCCGGGTCTGCCCATGTATCGGAATAATGAAAATCAAGCATCAGACTAAAACCATCTTCTACGATCCTCTTGCAAAGGGGAGTTATGTATTCTAAATCTTGACATGCGTTAGGATCATATTTGGAGGGATATTTGCTTTTGTGGTCGGCAGGGTTCACGAAAAGTCGCACACGCATGGCGTTCATTCCTTCGTCGTGAAGCCATGGGAGAAGATCATTGATTTCTTTGCCTTCTTGGGTCTTATATTGAGCTCCGGCATTTTCGTATTCAGGGAGTAGCGATATGTCGCCGCCTACGTACCGTTGTGCCGGTGTGCTTATAATGGAGAGTGCAAAGAGAGAGATAGAGAGTAGTGATTTTTTCATATTGAGATATATTTGTGTTAGATGAGACAGGAAAGGATTTCTATGTCTTCGTAGCCGTCGGGAGTGCGGAGCCAATCTTTTCTTATGCCCGTGGAGGAGAATCCTGCTTTCCCAAAACATTTCATTGCGTTTGAGTTGGACCTGGCGATTGAGGCGGTAAGCTGATGGAGTCCAAGGCGCTTTTTGCATAACTCCTTGGCAGCTTCGAGAGCTTTTGCAGCAATTCCTTTTCCACGGAATTCAGGTAAAATGTAAATTCCAGTGTCTGCTCTCAGATGCCTTGGAGAGATGTCGAATAAGTCAAGGATACCTACAGGAGTGCTATCAATGTCTATAATTAGACGTAGCTGGCCGCTACGGAAAGGGTCTGCATCATATGTCAATGCGTAATGTCGAAGCAACTCCCGGCTTAGGGGAGCAAGATAGTCGGAATATTTCCAAGCAGCCTCGTCGCTTTCGGCAACGAACATCATTTCGGCATCTTCCGGCTCGAGGGCTCTCAATTTCAAAAATCCGTCTGTCGCCATCTTTTTAAAATATAAAAAATTATCAAAAATAAAGAATATTATCAAATCGCATCACGCCCCATACAAAACATTACTTATACGGAACGCGGTTTACGATGGAGCGGCCC
>CAYNEZ010000305.1:0-1921 GCA_964396365.1 uncultured Sangeribacter sp.
TTAACTTCATTAATAGTCTCTAATTCATCTTTCATAGATTGAATTTGATCTTTATTTTGCTTCTTATATATTTTGTAGGGTACAATAATCGCAGCAAGAAAGGCACCTAATGATAATAAACCAGCATTCTGATTAAGCCAGTCTAAGATTCCCATAACTGTTTTAGTAATTGTATTCATGATAAATTTAACATATTTCTGAGTTCTTTATCGAAATCAGAGTCTATTTGTTGTGTTGGATTGAAAAGGTCGTACTCAGCTTTTGCTTTTGCCTTTGCTTGGGTTGATGATATGGATCCTTTGTTTGGCAGAATTTTGTAGTCGTTGAAAGTGAGAAATTTATTCACACTTGCGGCAAATTGCTCCATGTTGAACACATTACCGCGGTCAATCTGACTTTCAATATAATCAAAGTATGATGTCACGGTGCGTTCAAGGGATCGGATTTGTTTTTCTGACAAATAATTCTTAGCAACATAAACATCAGATTTAAGAACACGTCCATCTGGAGCATTCTTCCATGAAGTCAGACCCATGTGTGGCTTAGTGTGATCTGCTGATTCGTAGATAATTTCAGCTGCTGTTTGGCCGGTAATTGCATAATGGAACTTATTTTGGACCATTGCATAGAAATCTGTAGTAGTCGGTGAGAGCCTATCATAGTCTATGCTGCACTCCGCATAGATGTCGGTGATCTGTTGCCATATACGTCGTTCGCTTGCACGTATAGAACGTACGCGTTCAAGAAGTTCACGGAAATAGTCTTCTCCGAAGACTGTATTGCCCTGTTTCAAACGCTCATCATCCATTACGAATCCCTTCCGAATGAATTCATTCAGAATCCGAGTCGCCCATTGACGGAAGCGCGTTGCCTTTTGACTATTAACACGGTAGCCAACACTGATAATCGCATCTAGATTATAAAAAGCTCTTTCTCGTTCAACTTGACGGATTCCCTCAGGCTGAACTATTCGAATTTTTCGAATAGTTGCCTCCTCTGTCAATTCATCTGATGTGTATATCTCTTTTAAGTGATAATTGATGGTGTTTACCTCTACACCAAAGAGCTCGGACATAGCTTTTTGAGTGAGGAATATAGTCTCATCCTGTACTATTGCTTGAACTGTCCCAGAATTGTCAGGTAGATTATATAATATGAATTGTATTTCTTTTGCCATTGTGTCAGCTATTGAATTTAAGAGTTTTAAGCTGTGAAAGAATCTCCGTTTCAAGACGATGACTTTCCGCAAACAGTTCAGTAAGCTTAGATTCGTAGTCGGCCATACGTTTATTGAATTCTTCTTCGGTTATGTCAACATATTCAATTTTGATATCAAAGTATTGACCTGCGGATAGAGAATATCCTTTTTCTTTGATCTCGTCGTAAGTTACGGCAACTGAAAGACTATCAATTGCTTCTTTGTTACGGAACGTGTTGACAATCAATTCGATCTCATTGTCAAGAAGACGATGCTTCTTATTATTGTTGGCATCTTGATAGTCTTCGCCTAACTTACTTGCATCTACAAGGATAACCTTGTCAGACATGGTCGATTTATCGAAAAATACCACCGATACATTTGTACCGGTATCGGCAAATACATTTGAAGGCATGGATATAACCCCATAAACCCACTTTTCATCCACTATCTTGTGTAAGATGTGCTTCTCAATACCAGATTTGGCAGTAATGAAACCTGTAGGAACAACTATTGCTCCTTTTCCCCTTGAAGAAAGAGAGTTAAGCACATGCTGTATGAAGCATGTATATATAGCCATAGTGGGTTTCGGCTTGATTTGCTTAACTGCATTGGGGACACCAGCCCAAAATCTTATTCCATCGGCAGCGAGAGTATCACGATATTCTGGGAAGTCGAGCTTGAACGGAGGATTGGAGACAACATAATCAAATTTCTTGATTG
>CAYNEZ010000306.1:0-1833 GCA_964396365.1 uncultured Sangeribacter sp.
TTCTATCTTTATCAGAGATTATTTGTTACTTTGTAAAAGAATTTTGACAATGGAAAAATAATGAATTGACTGTGCTCATCAGAGCTGGTAGTTTATTGACTAAAGATGTTCCCCCGGATACCATCGTGGCTGGTAATCCCGCAAAAGTTATTCGTCAAATATAATAAAAATGAAAATTAAAAAACTAGTTTGTGCTATGGTTGGCGTCTTAATTGCGCTTTCCTCATGCGCTGAGAAGAAAGGATCTGAAATGAAAGAGAACAATGAAGAAAACGGAAAAGTCCTGGTGACATACTTTTCTGCAACAGGAAACACCCGTCGGGCTGCCAATGAACTTGCAGATGTCATGGGTGCTGATATTTTTGAGATTAAGCCAGAAAAGGCTTACACGGACGCAGACCTTGACTGGACTGACTCAACCAGCCGTTGTTATTATGAGATGCACAATCTTGATCACCGTCCCGCTGTTGCAGATACAGTCAAAAACATGGAGGACTATGATACCGTATTCGTAGGATTCCCGATATGGTGGTATATCGCTCCCACAATCATCAATACTTTCATCGAGAACAACAACCTTGAAGGAAAGACGGTAGTATGCTTTGCTACCTCCGGAGGTAGCCCCATCAAACCATGTGTTGACGCTCTCAAGAAACAATATCCCAATCTTAATTGGACAGAAGGCCGTCTGCTGAACCATGCGTCCCGTCAGGATCTTCAGGACTGGAAAAAGGAATTAGGATTATAATCAATTTTTTGTTAATTTTGCAGAATAAACATAAAACTATTCAATTATGCGATTATTTAACAAGAATTTTAATAGCGTATTTGCTATTGGTATGATTATTCTTGGAATCAGTTCTTGCTCCAAACAAGAGACAAAAGATGATACCAATGAAGCTACGGTCGAAATCCCATTGCAGGATTGTAACATTAAATTTGATAATGTAGATTTCACCAAATCTGTAAATGATGCTGTAGATAATGTGAAAATTGTAGGTGATTCATTGTTGCTTATCTGCGGGGAAAAGAAAGACTTTTTCTGCGACCCAAACGATGGAATTCTGTCAAATAATACAGCCCCCATTCTTCTGACAGAAGTCAATAACACTAGACCTTTCACATTTACAGCAAAGGTGACGCCTGAATTTACAGAGGAAGGTCTCTATAATGCATGCGACCTTTATGTCTATGTAGATCCGACATTATGGCAAAAGTTCGCCTTCGAACAGGATGAACGTGGCAACCATCGCATCGTCACTGTAAGGACTCAAGGAACGTCAGATGACAATAACCATGACATTGTCGAAACATCATCAGTATATCTCAAATATTCGTCAGATACTCACACTATTGCCTCATACTATTCAATAGATGGTAATGAATGGCAACTGGTAAGACTATATGAGAATAATTATCCCGAAACCGTATATCTTGGCTTGAGCACTCAATGCCCTATGGCTAAGGGTTGTACTGGTGTTTTCACAGACGTGAGTCTTACTACCGACAATGTCTCAGATTTTAGAATGGGAAATTAAGTGTGTCTTCTATTGAAATAATCGAGTAGGAGGAGAACACTAATCAAGCGAAATAGTCCGCAAACTTCCCAAACGCCTCCGCGACCAATGTGAAAACGCAGGCAAAAAGTTTTGTCAGTCCAAAAATAATTTGTAATTTTGCAGTTGTCAAGAGGAATCTTGGCTAGCATATCAACTCAACTGATACAAAAGTTCCGGAGTAGCGACCCGAGACTGATGGTCTGACCATCGTCCGTGCGCTTACTTCGGAACTTTTGTTTTTAATAATATCATTCTATGATAGAGAGACTTAAAC
>CAYNEZ010000307.1:0-1832 GCA_964396365.1 uncultured Sangeribacter sp.
AAATGCCACTTCAAAGCGAACGCAAGTGTCTACCAAAGTGGTGCCCAGGCGCGCGGAGCACAAGGTGCTGACGAGATGCCGACCCAACTCGTAATGCCTCCACGTACAGTTGCCGATATCGGTCAGATACGTGTTGTTTCCACAAATGAGATTCAGTTTCTCAAAGCCGGGAAGAATGTCATTGGTCGCAGGGCAAATACTGGAACGGCCGATATCAAGATAAGTACGGACATGTATATGAGCCGACAACATGTCTTGATTGATGTGGTAAGGAAAGGCTCCGGTTATGAGCACCACCTCGTTGAAATAAATTCGAAAAATATCGTTAAACTTAATGGAAGACCCATCAATCGTGGTGATGTCTTGATTCTGAAGTTTGGAGATACCATGACTTTAGGAACCACCGACATCATCCTCGAATCTAACGATGATGAAGCAACCCGTTTAGCTTAAACACCAATGATCACGATAAGAAAACCCCTCTCTTTTTCTGAAATAGGTCGTAAGGATAATCAAGAGGATTATCTTTACCCTCAGCAGGCTGGTGTAGATACACGAGTGTTTATTTTGTGCGACGGCATGGGAGGTCATGACAATGGAGAAGTGGCAAGTATGACGGCTGGTAAGACTTTAGGTGATTATCTTTCGTCTTGCTCCTCCATCGACATGCCAACATTCGAGACTGGACTTGCAAAGGCTTACGATGCTTTGGACCGCATCGACACCAATTCCTTGAAGAAACCAGGCACTACAATGACGTGTCTTTGCCTGAATGACGACAACTACTTGGTGGCTCATATAGGCGACAGCAGAATATATCATATACGTCCTTCATTGTATAATCCTGAGACAAAAAGAGGAGGTATTCTGTATCAATCTTCAGATCATTCGCTTGTCAATGACTTGCTGAAAGCCAGAGAGATAACAGAGGAAGAAGCTCGCGATTTCCCTCAGAAGAATGTAATCACAAGGGCTATGCAACCGCATCTGGCGAAACGTTACAAAGCGGATGTCTACATGTTCGACGACATTAAGAGCGGAGATTACTTTTTCCTTTGTTGCGACGGAATCTTAGAGCAGCTCTCAAATGAAATGCTCTGTGAGATCCTTGCAGATAAGAAGACCAGTGATGAGCAAAAGTTAGCTGCAATAAAAGCCATCTGCGACGGAAAGACCCGCGACAACTACACCTGCTGGCTCGTCCCCATCGACAAAGTAAGCATCAAAACCGACTCTAACGTAAGCCAAGTGATTCAAGCAGATGCAGAAGAAACCCAGTCTATTGAAGTAAAACCCGAGAACACGCCTACACTAAAACCAAAGCGCTTACCATCATTTTTGAATAAACTAAAACAAAAGTTTAGAGTGCCTATATCATTAGATAGAAAAAATAAATCCCTCACGAAATTCCTTCTTTGGCTCACAATGATCGTAGCCGCAGTTTTGCTTGGCATTGCAATATATTTTGTCTTTAAGAAATAGAGGAAAAATCCAACTTCCAAGGACTATTCAAAACCTCAATGTCGAAAAAGGGTTACTTCAAGAGAAGATTAAAGAGATTCAAAGGTCACAAAATTTGACCTTTGAATCTCTTTTATGTAATAAGTATACTAATCAAAATGCGGCGGCTATTTTGCGAATGTTGCGAGCTTTGCCATAAAAGATGAGTCGTGAGTCGCCATAGCCTTGTCATAGCTTGTCTGCTGATTGATCCAGAAATCTGCATCAATACCAAGGGCTGTCTCTATCATCATGGCATATTCAATCGTGAAATCTTGCTTCCCGTTAATGAGCTCATTGAGATATTTTTATGTTTTTATTTTTCCAAAATT
>CAYNEZ010000308.1:0-1821 GCA_964396365.1 uncultured Sangeribacter sp.
CTCCTTCAAGGCATTGCTCAACTGGAATATCAAAGAAGAAGACAGTGTCTGCTTCCTTAAGCCGCATTGGAAGGGTCCGGGTATAGTTGCCATCAATAATCCAAGAATCAGACTTCATTATTTCTTCAAGCCTTTTATCAAATTCCTCCCGTGGGAGAGTGGTTCGATCCGGAAGATGCCAGATCATATCCAGATAGTATAAGGGTAGTCCGGTTTTTTCAGCAAGTTTCCTCGCAAAAGTGCTTTTGCCAGCTCCGGAACATCCAATAATAAGTACTTTCTTCATTTTTCTATTTCATTCCGATTAATTGGATGAAAGCTTCTCCAAGTGGCACTAAAAGATCGTGTCCTTCAGCGTTGAGATGAGCGGTATCATTCGGGCCCTGGAAATATTTGGCTCTAAATTCAGGATTGTTAACCTCGATCACACCTAACGCTGCCATATCAAGAACAGGAATTCCCTTCTGTCCACAGGCCTTTATTATCTGGGCATTCACTTCTGAGAATCCTGGTCGTGCCACTGCCCATGGAGTCACGAATGCTATTTTCGCATTTGGAAATTTTGTCTGCATGCCGTCAAGAAGAGTATCAAGTCCTTTGACGAAATCCACCCATAAATTTTTGTCACTATGATTGGTAAGATAGTCAGCATCATTATGGCCAGCTATCACCACAATATAATCAACTGAATCGGGAATTTCAATCTTATAGCGTTCGGTCATTGCCGGTCCGAAACCATCTTTAGTTCGGTCAAAGGCTATTGAACTTCCATTGCGACCACAATTCACGTAATTCATTTCAAGATTGGCAGCGGCTTTCGCATGCCAAGTCTCAGTTGAAGGCCGACGGTGGTTTTTTACATAACTGTCACCAAGAAATGCGATGGTCTTTCCTGCCAAATAATTATCAGCCGCAAATGCTGCAAAGATAGTAGTAAAAGCTATAAAAGCAAGTATAAGTTTCTTCATGATTTTAAAATTCTATTTATGTAAAATTATTCGCAGTTCCCGCAGTTGGAGCAGCCGTTGCAGATGAGGCGTGAGCCGCAGGTCTGGCAATGTTCTCTGAAGAATGGGGTGTAAGTTTCAGCAGGGAAGAGAGTTCCTATAGGGGAGGACAATTCGAATTTTGGTTTTCCAAAACTTTTGCTCAGTCCTGATTTGAATGCCTGCAGACTTTGTATTCGTTTTGAAGGAATGCGATATGTCTTTCCATCTTTCTCAAAGACAGTGCCTGTCTCCATGAAATTGAATGTAACCTCGTTTTCGATGCACTGCCTCGATAAGCTTTCCACCCATTCAAACCTACATACTCTGGCTCCATCATAATTTTCTCCTCCGCAAATCACTTCCTCTATTTGTCCCGAGGCAAGATATTTGCTTGCATCAATCGCTCCAATGAAAGGAGCAGCCATAAAACCTTTATGTTTGGCAGGGATGGAAAGCAAAATAGGAAGTCGCTCATCTGCCCGGCGCTGATTCTCGCACGTCACAGATATCATGACATTCTGATAGCCGACGCCCCAGTCAGCAGGGAGGCACTCCTTAATTCGATGTGCTCGTTTGGTAAGCAATCGGAAGGCTATATCTGGACGCTGGCGTATCATCTTCCATACCTCCGGTCGCCATTCATCAGCTTCTTCTACAAAGAAATCAGTCGAAAGGCAGACATAGATTTGCATTCCGGATTTAAGCTTGTAGTTTCCTTTTCTGTCTCGTTGGATTGGAAGATCAAAATTGGCAGTACGATATACAAGCGAAGTGTCAATACCCCGCTTCCCATCAAGGAAATACATATAGCAATGCTCGCATCCCTCGCTTA
>CAYNEZ010000309.1:0-1770 GCA_964396365.1 uncultured Sangeribacter sp.
AGACTGCGAGAAGTTCTATGATAACCTACGGTACTCAAATGACTCTTGACAAATGGAATTACAGCGATACTCAGGCTCTACGTCTCATTGTCAGGTATTCATTCAATACAGCAATGAACAAATACAAAGGCAAAGGAGCCGGAGTGAATGAGCGTAATCGATTGATGTAATATTTAGACCCCATCTCATAAAATTCTATTCCCAAGAATAGAATTTCACTTTCAAATCAAAATTTTTCCAATTCCCAACCCCTAATCCCAGTATTTTTTCTTAAATTTACATTCCAAACACGTTTCCACTATGAACACTAACAAAGTCAAAGGTTTTTTCTATCATGGTAATGCTGTTAGTGGCGAACCCGACTATGGGCTTGCAGAGATATTTGTGCGTTCTGCCGAAGCCTTTGCCAATGCCACTTACCAGAGTGTCTATATCATAGATTATTTCCGAAAGAATTTCCTATATGTCTCGCCAAATCCGCTGTTTCTTTGTGGAATGGCGGCAGAAGATGTCAAAAAAGAGGGATATCAGTTTTATATTGATCATGTTCCAGACAATGAAGTGGATATGCTTTTGGAAATAAACCATGCCGGTTTTTCATTTATCAACAAGATACCACTCACAGAAAAGGTGAAATATACCATATCCTATGATTTCCACTTAGTCAACGGACTCGAAAGAATACTCGTCAATCATAAGCTTACAGCCCTTGCCTGTCAGCCTGACGGTTCGGTTTGGCTCGGCTTGGCCGTAGTGTCTCTTTCCTCTCATTCAGAAGCCGGACATATCACGATGCAATGCCGGGATAAATCTGAATATTGGGAATATGATATGGTAAGTCATCACTGGAAAAAGCACATAGCACCAATATTGAATGACACGGAAAAAGAGATTCTGACGCTTTCCATCCAAGGCTTGACAATCAATGCCATCGCAGAACGCATCCACCGCGCAGTTGATTCTGTCAAGTCATCACGTCGACGTATGTTTGAGAAATTGGAGGTCAGCAACATCTCCGAGGCAATCTCCTACGCAACTAACTACAAACTGCTTTAATTGACATCATTTGCTATGGTGGAGAGATAGAATTTAGGATAGGTCTTGACCTTATTGTCTGCCACAATCGCTATGAGGAGATGTGCCGTCATAGCAGTCATGGTAAACTCCCCTACTGAAGACCTTACTTCAGGAGTAGCCACAAACTTCATCGCATCCTCTACCCAACTATTGCGGGGGATGTGCCAGAAGGCACTGTATCCCTTTGTGTAGTCAAGCATAGATTTTATCGGGTCTTTGTCTGCCTTCTCATCTACGAAATGAGGAAGACCACAGCCAGGTTCAATGACAGTGATACATGCTCCTATTCCAAAGTTAAAGGCGCATATTATGGGTCTCCCCTTCTTGCTATAGTGAGCAATCACAGACTTGCTTTCTTCCTTTTCTGTGCAAATACAGATTGCTACATTGCAATCTGGAAGATCAAGACCACCGGACGTTGTGACAACGTCCGTAAATCCCAACCGTCCGATTGCCTGAGCAATCAGTTCGGCAGCTTCATTTCCTATAATCGCAACCTTTGAATCTGCAATTTTCTGTTTCAATTCTGTCGTTAATCCTCCTGAATTTTCCATATCTTCTATATTATAGTGCAAAGTTACCTATTTAACCCCACATTTCTTGCACACTTTTGTGTGCAAATGCACCCCGAAATATTAGATGCACACTTTTGTGTGCCTCATATTAGAATACGATGGATTAACTTTGCAATCA
>CAYNEZ010000310.1:0-1730 GCA_964396365.1 uncultured Sangeribacter sp.
ACGATTCAGTATTGCGTCAGCTCGACAAGCGCGAAGAAGGAGTGTCAGCCACCATATTTACACCATCTATCAGCAGGGCTATGAGTCAGGATTTGGAACGTCATAATGCCCAGTATGCTCCAATAGAAGTAAAACTATTCCGCAGGGCTCATGACCGTTTCCTGATAATAGACAATACCATCTACCATGTCGGAGCATCATTCAAGGATTTAGGTAAGAAACTTACCGCTTTCTCTAAGATGGATATTATGACCGCTGACGAATTAATCAGCTATTTGGTGACTTCCAATTAAGATTTTTCTCTCATATTTGGTGCCAAAATAATCCCCCGGCGCCGGAATTAACCATTTAATTTTTATACTTCAAAACGAAATTAGAAAATCTCTTGAACAAACCCCTATGGTAAATGACAGACGAGGAATTTATGTCCCTCTCAAAGTCCGTCTCAAACGAAAGCAAGCCAAAGTAGGCTGATGTAGTTGTGGACGCTTCCGTTCCTAAATTTGTATATGGTCTTTCCGGCATAGCGCAGCTGTTCGGTTGCAGTATCCCTACTGCCAACCGCATCAAGAAAAGCGGAAAGATCGAAAAGGCGATTAAGCAGATCTGGCGCAAGATAATAGTCAAATCTCAAAGTCTGTGCTTACGGAGTTTTCAATAAGGCATCATGACACGATTGTGGAATACATTGCCGACACTCCCTATGTAAGGAACGCGGCACAGACCATCAAGATCTTTGCGCGTCCATAGACATATGACAGAATGGCAGAGGCATCTCAAGGAAACTGTGGTGAGATCTCATGCTCAATAAACATTTATTCTTGATTATCATTACCTTCTGGATTGGACATTAGTATTAGTTCAATCTTATCGGCAAGTGTGAATCTCAGTATTGGCGCATCGAAAACATCCCTTTTAAAATTGGAAATAATAGAGTCATTGCTCCCATTAAGGCATATACCGATTGTTCCATCAGGTTTTGTTTCTGATGTAAAGTCTCCGTTGAAATTTTGTGCAACAGCCTCTCTTAGGAGTTGTCTTGTCTTGATTTGTTCTTTGATTGAGCACACTCCGATACCCAAATCAAATTCATTTCCCCCAAGATGCCGGGTAAGAGCGTCACGGATTTCAGCTGTATCCCCGACTACATTAATGGTCAGTCTGTTCCTGTCATTAACGAAACAGCCTGAATACCATTCCGGGAAGTTCATGTCATCACGCATCCCCACACATATCGAGTCAGCTCCAAACAAATACGATAACCTTTCAAAGTAAGTCCATGCCGGTTCTTGTACAGCGCCTTCTTCATCAGAAGTAAAGTTTTCTTCCGCATGCTTTTGCTGCGAATACCCTATGCTATTATAAGACACAACATTCTTATATGATTTGGAACATCCACTTAATAATATGGCAAATACCACAATTATGGGAACTCTTGTTATTCTCATAAGCTCTTTTTTTATTAAAACACAAGGGAATAGCAGTTTGTTCTTTATGAGATTAATAATGTACTTTCACCTGACATCTTATTTCACTTTTGTCACGAAGAAAGTGTACTACTTAGAGCTTAGGATTGACGATTGTCGGTCCAAGACATTTTGGCAAAATAAGAAGCGTTATGCGTCAACCTGAGAAACTTTTAGTTTTGATGCAAGAGATAGCATAGTTGTTCTCGCGCATATAGCGTGGGCTGCTATTGTTACATCTATCAAAGGTTTCCTATGTCTTCA
>CAYNEZ010000311.1:0-1723 GCA_964396365.1 uncultured Sangeribacter sp.
GCTGTCATATGTCGTGTCATTTTATGATTACTATAAATTTTACAAAACTTCAGACGGAATACAGATTTGCATCAGTTTGATGCTGCAAAATTAGCAATCACTCCTACACGCCGCCCCTTATTATGACAAAACGGATTCTTTTCAAATTTAGTAGAAAAGTCTCTTTCAGCCTCACGCAGAGACCACAAGGGAGCAGAGATCGCTTGGGGTTCTTTTCTTAGGCCGTTGAGTTTGACCTTTAAGGCATGTCTGTTTGTTGAGAATATTCTTCTCTTGATCAAAGATTGTTGTGGAATATTTTGCGGTGTGGGGATTAATGTTTAATTTTGCTGAAAGTTGAACTTTTAACGGATATGGCGAAATGAAGGAGAGGATTGGAATTGTATTTGTGCATGGAATTGTGGGGAATAATCGGATTTTTGATTTCCTTAAGCCTTTGACTCCTGACGGATGGAGGGTGAAATGGATTAAGTTGGAGGGGCATGGAGGGGATGCTTTGGATTTTTCACGTGCTTCGATGGAAGTCTGGAAGAGACAAGTGAATGAAGCAGTGGCAGAGCTGCAGCTTGGTTGCGAACAAGTAATCGGCGTTGGGCATTCTATGGGGTGTCTTTTATTGCTTGAAGAGGCTATGAAAGGTAATGTCAAGGGTTTGTTTCTGCTTAATCCTCCACTCAGTATAAGAATTAAATCGAGGCTTTTTAGCAATTCCTTGAAGGTAGCTTTGGGTATGACCGACAATGATGAGGTAGCTAAAGCTGCTAAAGAAGCATATGGCATATCCTTAGATATGAATCCTCTGCATTATTATGGTTGGCCTAAAAGGTATTTGGAGCTTTTTGCAGAAATAGGACGTGTCCGGAGATTATTGGCTGAGGGGATCCCTTGTCCTACGACCGTCATACTGTCTTGTAAGGATGAGATGGTTTCGGTGTCTTCAGCAGAAATATTTGAGAATGTCTCTGGTGTCAAGGTGATATATCTTCCCGACTCACATCACTATTATTATTCACCATCAGATCGCGGAGCCATCCGCAGTGCTTTCCAGACGTTTATGGAAGGATTGATAATGTAACATATATCTTCATAATAGGTTATAAATCGTAGGTAATGCCATCGCCATAGGCTTGTGAAAAATGTGGAAAAATCAAGCAGGAGCTTGGTGCGGAAACAGCTTCGCGACGGGATGTGGACTTCGGGATGCATCCTCGGCACTTTGTGGCGGATTCGTATGGTAAGAATCTTATGCTCTTTGGGATGGCTTGAATCAGGAATCTTTTATGATGACTTCGGTGGGAGGGACTCCGGGAAGTTGGTAGAAGACTATGACTGAACAGGAGTCTATGTCTGAGTCGAAGCGGTATGACATATCCCTTCCTCCAAGGAAAGCATGGAATCTGATATTGTCACGAATCAGTTGCTCTAACCTCGATCCGGAATCTGGATATAGATCGGCTATGTATTCGTTGTTGTAAAATACCTGCAAGCCATGGTTGATGAGTTTGATATCCAACTTTTGTCCGATGTGGGCTTGCTTGAATGTATGGACAGGGATGACGCCTCTCACCCAGAATGGAATGACCTCAGCAGTGTAATCCTTAAAACGGTCTGCAATATTTTGCATCCGGTTGCAGTTGGCTTTCCGTTTTTGTTTTTCTGGTGCGGATATTTGGGATGTTGATGATCTTGTGCGCTTTCTTTTTCTGAATAGAAGCGGTGCGAT
>CAYNEZ010000312.1:0-1715 GCA_964396365.1 uncultured Sangeribacter sp.
TCATGCCGGCGACCTCAATGCCTGGATATGGAAAGATGAGTCGACAGAAGAAGAAATTCGTGAGGCATTGGATGGATTCACCGGTATAGTAGATAAGATAGCAGCAAAATATGATGGCTTTGATTTCTGTTTCTTCCCAGTGGATTCAAGAATCGGGACAGATTATTTCACAGGAGCCAAAATCTTCCTTGAGCGCTTTAAAATAGGTCACTTCTTCCCTATGCACTATGAATTGGGAGATGATCCTGCCACAATCGCCCGCCTCCACCGCGACGCCGCCGCAATTGAGCAATATGCCTCTCCTACCTGCAAGAATTACATTTTATCAGCACCGTATTCCATGTATGGCTGCAGATTAATTTCGCCCGAAGACTAACCCTCACCCAAAGACAAACAGATGCTCAAAACAGACTCCAATGAACACCGGATCTAATTCCCAATACGCTTCCAGAGACCGTTTGTCTTTGGGTGTAAGCGACATTCCACTCCCAGCCTATCACAAAAGAGCCTTCTCTCACAATTACTATGCCCCCTTCATCTATCATAATATACTCAAAAAGAATGAAGATTTTGAAGTTTTCGGAAAGGTCAAAGGCGATCCTCGAATTCCATACGGAAATCCAGGTTGTGTTTATGTCGAAGAGTCAAAAATAGGAAGGATAATCGCGAAAGAGATAATTTCGATTCAAAAGATTTTTCCGATTCTGCAGATATATCAGTTTAAGGTCATGCCAGACCATGTCCATATTCTATTTCGTGTGAAGGAATGGTCAGTATATCACCTTGACTTTTATATGGACACTCTTGTCAGTAATATCGCCAACTCTTATTCCCAAGCCATTGGCAGACCCGTAGCACCCGAAATAATTTTCCAACGAGGCTACTGCGACAAACCTCTTCTGCTAAAAAGAAATCTTAATACTCTCTTCGAGTATATACGTCAAAATCCCCATCGTCTTGCTGTCCGTCAGCAATTTCCCAATTTCTTCAAACGGATTAGGAAATTAAAAATCGGAGATAAAGAATATGAAGCATACGGCAATCCTTTCCTATTTCGAAATCCTGATAAAGCATCAGTCAAGATCAGCAGAAAAGACTCTGTAGAAGAAAAGCAAAAGAAGAGGGAGGAATGGCTTTTCTCTGCTGAAAAGTGCGCTATCCTTGTCTCTCCCTTTATATCCCCACTCGAAAAAGCGATCCGCTCGGAGGCTGAAGCTTTAGGGGCGAAAATCATCCTCATTATCCACGAAGCCTTTCCTGAACTGTACAAACCAACAGCCCACGACTTCGCTCTCTGCTCAGAGGGGCGCCTACTCATTATGTCCCTCGGTTTGTCGCCCAAAACTGCACTTACCAAAGCCATCTGCACGCAAATGAATGAGCTTGCCAAAACAATAGCCCAGCTTTAGCATATACTGGCGTGGGCTTCTGCGTTGCCATCCGACAAGAATAAGGCAATGCGAGAAGTCTCAGATAGCAAATTATACTCGGAGAAATAAGTAAGTAACCCCTCTCTGGATTGTTAGTTTGTAATAATTGGGGTCAGAGCTCCTTACATTTTGCTTTTTTGACATATTGGATACTTTGCTTAGAAAAATAAGTTTTTTTACAAAATGTTAAGGAGCTATCGGGCATTATTTCAGTTTGTTATGTGGTCGGTAAAAAAATGTCGTGAACCATTTTGTTTCAGAATTGTTGCAGGCTTATTTCAGGGT
>CAYNEZ010000313.1:0-1687 GCA_964396365.1 uncultured Sangeribacter sp.
TATGACTATGACAATAACATAGCATACAACTACTCCGATGCTCCCCATGAATATTATCTTGATACCACCGACATGAATTTAGAAGGTGATTATGACGATGATGAAGACGAAGAAGAATTCGATTCATACGATGACTTCCATGATTATGGCTGTGATTTAACGGTAGAAGCATATTATCACGGTCAACAATACCGTGTCGATGCTGATAACCTTGATGATTTTCAGGAGATCAATGGCACATACTACCACATGGAGGATTGCACCCAGTGTGATGTGTGTGGAACATGGGTAGTCAAAAACGATGCACTATACAACACAGATGCAGAAGCCTATTTCTGTGATGATAAATGTGAGAAAGAATACATCGAAGAAAATTACTACTACTCAGAATATGACGATGACTACTTCCATAATGCAGAGGACATCACAAAAATCAACGTATGGAGCGATGAAGAGCAATGCTATAGGGTCATCACCATCAGTAAGCTATCCCTCCAGAATCTAATCAACAGCCGTAAAGTCTTTGGAGCCAATCAGACATGGTTCATCTTAGATAACGCGGCATAAAAACCAACGAAACAATGAATACAAAACTTGATTGGAGATTGCTCAAAAGGCTTTACTCCATATACTCACCATCGGGAAAAGAGGACAAGATGATTAAGTTCCTCATTTCCTCCATTCAATCCTTGCCCGGCAACATCAAGCTGGGTAAGGATGCTTATGGCAATCTTTATGCAATGAAGGGTAAATCAGAAACATATCCTTGCATAGTCAGCCATTTGGATCAAGTCCAACGTATCCATTCAAAGGATTTCAAAGCAATAGAGACCAGAGATATAATCTTTGGCTACTCTCCCTCCAACCATTCTTTCGAGGGACCCGGTTGTGATGACAAGAACGGAATTTTCATAGCCCTTGAAGCTCTCAAAAAGTATGATTGCCTCAAAGTAGCCTTTTTCAGAGAAGAAGAAATAGGCTGTCGTGGTAGCTCCAACTGTGAAATGAAATTCTTTGATAATTGTCGCTTCGTCATCCAGGGTGACCGAAGAGGAAATTCAGACCTAATCACGAACATAGGTTGCATGGATATATGCAGCGAGAAGTTCATATCCGACATAGACCCTGAGAAATGGGGATATAAGGAGGAACAAGGCATGATGACAGACGTAGAGAGCCTTAAAGAACAAGGGCTTTTAGTGTCTGCAATCAATATGAGCTGTGGTTATTTTAATCCACATACCGGTGAAGAGATAACCGTCAAAAAAGACTTAGAAAAGTGTTGGCGTATAGTTCAGCACATCATTGAGGACTGTACTGAGGTCTATCCTCATGAGGCAGGTGAAAATCCTTATGGAATGTATGAAGAATGGGAACTTGAAGAGGAAATCCATTCGATTCTCCAACAAGATCCAAATGTGACTGGAGCAGATCTATTCGATATGTACCAGACCAACTACCCCATGTTGACCGCTGACGACTTCGAGCGAATAGTGGCAGAATACAAATGCTTCTATTGCTGTGAAGATGACGAATACGAACCCTTTGATCTAACACCCAACAATGGCAAAGAAAACAACAAAGAAGAAAAGTACGACTTCTAAACTCAGAATCGTACACTCCGGCCCATCAATCTTTGAAGTGGCTCATCAAGTTCATCACACAGTAGCAAGATACTGTGCTTACT
>CAYNEZ010000314.1:0-1560 GCA_964396365.1 uncultured Sangeribacter sp.
ATGATGATTTCAAGTCACTTTTCGGACTTGAAGTTCATGGAAACGGAGCAAAGAGTAGAAAGAATAAGATTTTGCTTCAACACATCAAGAATCCCTCCCTCATAAAATGGTGCAGGGATCACAACGACTGGTCGTTGCTTCATATTAGGAGCATGGCAGAACTGAAACAGATGGTGCTGTGCCATATCCGTGAAAATGGAAAGGCAGAACAAAATCTCCCCAACAAGGTCATTCTAATCGGCAATACCTATTGGAGTGGACAGTACCGTACCGACTACATGGAAGGACTCTGCGAGGACTTTGACAAGAAGGCTGTCCGCTATGTCAATACCAAGACAGAGCGAGTATATAAGATGAAGGCAGGAAAATTCTTTACTGCCATTATCAAGGAGACTGAATTAGGAAAGATACTCTCGGAACAAACCGTGAATTGGCTGTCAGAAGAGTTTTCACAGGACTGGCATACTTATACTTTAGGCCAGACTCCGGAGGTAGAGCTTCATGTGGATGATAACTTCAAGCTCATCTACGATTATGATGCCTGTAGAGATTTCAATGGATGCAGTTGTATGGTGGATAAGGACAGACACGCCTTTTACCGGGACTCAGTGGAAGCAAAAGCAGCATATCTTCTTGATTCGGATGGATACGTTCTTTCGAGAGCTATCCTCTTCACTGATGTAATGGACCAGTATGGCAAGAAATGGCGACTTTTGGAAAGGCAATATTCAAGAGACAGCAACGAAGTCCTAAAGAGATTGCTTGTGGATCTTCTCATAAAGGCAGGCCATATCGACGGTTATAAGCAGATTGGGGCCGGTTGCAGTGAAAGCAGGGCATTCGTAGCCAATGACGGCACTTCATTAGCCAATCTAAAGTTCTCCATCAAATGTGAGCTTAGTACAAGCGATGTTCTGTCATACCAGGATTCTTTCAAGTATTACGACTATGACAACAATATAGCATACAACCACTACGATGCACCCCATGATTATTGTCTCGACACCACAGAATATAACCTGGACGGTGATTATGACGAAGACGACAACGATGATAACGGTCAATGGGACGATTACCATGATTATTCCTGTAACGAGACCACTCTTTGCTATTATCATGGAAGCGAATTGTATGTAGACGTTGACAATCTGGAAGATTTTATCTGGATCGAGAGTGAGAGTGAATATCATCACAAGGATGACTGCACACAATGCGAATCTTGTGGCAAATGGGTCTTGAAATCCGAGGCAACATACAATTCATACGCCGAGGGATATTTCTGCGATGAAAAATGTGAGCGTAACTATATCGTCGAGAACTACTTTTACAGCGACTATGACGATGACTACTATCGCAACCTTGATGACATCACAAAAATCAACATGTGGAACGATGAAGAGCAGACCTACAAGGTCATGACCATCAGCAAGCGTTCACTGCAATATCTAATCAACAGCCGTAAAGCATTTGGGGTAAGCGACACCTGGTTCATAATGGCAGAATCGGCATAAACACAAAAGAAACAATGAAGACAACATTAAACTGGGGCTTGTTGAAGAA